>CAZHNS010000012.1:0-60947 GCA_964534175.1 uncultured bacterium
AGTTTTCAAATGCGGTTCTATTTCTTATTAAAAGTCCGTTCTTTGCCGACAGAGATGTTGAGACTGCACTTACAAGTGGAATAGCAAGACCAAGAGCGTGAGGACAGGTTATTACCATAACGGTTGCCATTCTCTCGATTGCGAATGCTATCTCGGGTGCTTCAAACAGCCAAAAAATTAAGGTTATCGTACCTGCCGTTATTGCAATAATGGTAAGCCATACCGCAGCTCGATCTGCCAGCCGTTGAGTTCTTGATTTTGAAGCTTGCGCCTCTTTAACCAGATTAACTACTTTATTCAAATATGAATCTTCTCCCGTCCCAACAACTTTTGCTTTTATTACCGAATCTCCGTTGACCGAACCGCCTATTATTTTATCGCCTTTTTCTTTTCTAACTGGTTTTGATTCTCCTGTAAGCATGGATTCGTCGATATAAGTGTTTCCGTCAGTAATAACGGCATCCGCGGGTATTTTTTCTCCCGCTTTAATTAAAATAATATCTTCTTTCTTAAGCTCGGATATTTTCACGTCTGATACGTTATCTTCTTCTACTAAATGAGCGGTGTCGGGTAATAACTGCGCGAGTTTTTCCAGTGCTCTTGAAGCACCCAGAACGGATTTCATCTCTATCCAGTGACCGAGCAGCATAATATCGATTAGAGTTGCAAGTTCCCAGAAGAAGTATTTCCCCTTGAGACCAAAAACAACCGCAGCACTGTACACATAGGCCACAAAAATAGCCAGTGCGATAAGGGTCATCATGCCCGGTTGTTTTTGCTTTAGCTCTTCAAAGAGACCTTTTAAGAAAGGCCAACCGCCGTATGCGAAAACAAAACTCGATAGAACAAACATCAGATATTTATCGCCTTTGAAGATAAGCGTATAATTTAAAAAATCCTGGATTAGAGGCGATAGGAGCAGTATAGGTATTGTGACTATGAGAGAAACAAAAAACCTCTTTTTAAAATCTTTTACCATGTGCTTATGATGTTCTGTATGATCGTGGTGCCCATGGTGTTCGTGATGCTCGTGTTTCATCTCTTTTTTCTCGATATCATCACCTTTGCTTTTATCTTCAACTTCTACAAGCGGAACATTACACATTGTACACTTACCAGGTTCATTGAACTCCATGCCGCATTTCGGACATTTATATTTTTTCATAATTATCTCCTATTTTAACAAGCATCGGTTCAGATGTTATCAATAACTCTCTTCAATTTTTCCTCGACCTGTTCTGCAATTTCTCTCAACCTATCATTTTCTATTATACTCATTGCCGCAGTAGGTAGAATTGCAGAAACAAAAACTTTATTTTCTTTTTCGTACACAATAACATTGCAGGGTAACATCAATCCAATATCCAATTCCGCCTGTAATGATTTATAAGCGAATGGTGGATTGCAGGCTCCCAATATTGCGTATTTATAGAAGTCCGCGTCAAGTTTCTTTTTTAAAGTTTCTTTTACATCGATTTCGGTAAGTACCCCGAAGCCTTCCTTTTTCAATTCTTCTTTGATTCTTTGTATAGCATCTTCGTAAGAAAGATTTAAACTTTTTTTGTATCCGTACATTAAAGACCCCCTTTCCCCAGTTTTTCATACATACAAATTTGATAGATGGAATGTTAAAACTTTTAATAATTATAGTACTCTCAGGCATTTTAAAGTCAAGGCTTTCACGTTTATAAACGTTATTGGG
Organism: uncultured bacterium; assembly: GCA_964534175.1. Lineage (GTDB taxonomy): Bacteria > Hydrothermota > UBA3072 > UBA3072 > UBA3072 > JAFGHJ01. The sequence continues at coordinate 1,703 of CAZHNS010000012.1, forward strand.
CTCTAATAAGAAAGAGCCCAATGACGATGCCAGACGTAAAATTTTAGCGTCATCAGAGAGTTTTTAATGCATATGCCCTCTGAAAGTCTCCGTGCTTAATTTATTTATTTGTTCTTCGGTCAGTACATTTTTCGCTTTAGTAAAAGATTTAATACCGTTGTATCTGAGCTTCGATTCTATTGATCCTATTTCGTTTGTAAGGGATTTGACTTTCGAGAGGTTAACATTTTCCTCGTATAGAAGTTTTTCCAATTCGAAGTTTTTCTCGTAAAGTTCTGTGCGAAGCTTTAAGTTTTCTTCGTAGTATTTTTCTCTTAAGCCTTTAAGCGTTTCAATCTGATTTTCAGAAAGATTAAGGGCATCTTTGTTATACAAGTAATAGTCGGTGACCCCAAAGCCACCCATCATATAACATCCAGTTCCTGTTCCCATCATCCCCGCTCCCATCATCCCCGCTCCCATCATTCCGTATCCATGCATTCCATAATTTCCCGTCTGTCCGGTATTATAATTGCCGTGCATTCCTCCCATCATCATATTACCACCATGGGCATAGTACGTTCTTGCTCCTAAAAAGAAAAGAGCAAATAAACTTAAAATTAAGACTGTGAATATAGATTTTTCTTTATACATATTATCCTCCATTTATATATGAAGACGCATCATAATCGAATCAGTTACGCTTTTCTATTTTCAACTACATTGAAATTGCAACTTATCGTGGTAACTTTAAAGGTTTTCTGCTCTATTAGTTTTGAGAAAAAAGAGAATCTATAAAATAAGAAATACCGGGCCAATTACCTGAATTCTTCGTCCAGGCGTTTCATATCTTCTTCGGAAAGCTTCCAACCCAGAGCACTCAGGTTTTCTTTCAGGTGTTCGGTATTTGTTGACTTTGGTATAGTAATGAAGTTTTTTTTGGAAATTAGCCAGTTTATGGCAATCTGGGCAAGAGTTTTATTGTACTTCACGACAAGCTCTTCCAACAGTTTATTTTTTTCTAGAAATAGACTTCCTTTAACGAGAGGTTTCCAGGCTGTAATTATGACTCCGTTTTCCTGACAGTAAGGGATAATTTCCGACTCAATATTCACGTTGTACATGCCGCTGTGTCTCGTCAAGAGGTTGTATTCTATCTGATTGTTTACAATTTTATTTTCAGTACAACGTTGCGCTTCTTTTAATTGTTCTACAGAAAAATTGCTTACACCAATAAATCTTATTTTTTTCTGTCGAACCAATAAATCCATTGCCTGCATTGTTTCTTTTATAGGAATTTTGGGGTTAGGTATGTGTATCAAATATAAATCTATATAGTCTGTTTTTAGTCTTTTAAGACTACTTTCTGCGGCTTTTATGCAATCGTTATATCGTAAATGTTCCGGCAAGACCTTTGTGGTAATAAAAAGTGATTCCCTATCAAAATCTTTTATTGCCAGCCCAACTAACTCCTCGGAATGCCCCGCACCGTACATTTCTGCTGTATCTATATGAAGGTAACCGAGTTCTATGGCTTTTTTTATAGCAGCAATACCTTCGGCGTCTTCACTTGTATCCCTATTCATTCTTCCGCCGATTTCCCAGGTTCCTAGCCCCAGTACCGGGATATAGGTATCGCCTGATAATTTTTTATACTCTATAATACTCTCCCAATATAAACTTTATTACCCTCTACACCTCTTCCTTTTTCCGCCGCTGAACATACCTCCGATTGATATGTTCAAACCTATTATAAATCCTAAATTGTAAGGCCACCCAGTGTTATTTATTTCATACAAACCGACATCGTTCGTAAAAAGACTAATGATAAAAGTTATTATAATTATAGCTCCGTGCCACACTCCATACAGGAATCCCGCCTTGTTTTCCGGGTTGATTTCAGGGTCCCATTTTTCATTACCTGGAGCACAACTGACGAAAATAAGTGCTAAAATTGCGATTAACAACAGGAAACAGCTTTTCTTTTTCATAATAATTCCTCCTTCTTAATACAAAAATTTATTTAACTAAAAATTCTTAATTAAGTCCAGGATGTGAGAAAACGAACTTGTGCCAAAAAGCGCAAACATGCTAATTCCAAGTATAAATCCGCCAACTAATAAAACAACAATTACTACCTGGATAATGAAGTATACTCTAAGGGGACTTAGCATCTCTTTATCCATAAGTCCCAGCTTACCGGCAGAAACCTTCATTGACCCGTTGGATGCGCGATTCAATAGAAGGCCTTCCCATACAGTTAAAGCTCCGGGAAGCGCCCCGATAATTGTTATTATAAGAAGTGCTCCTTGGATAATTTTAGCTATCCCCAACAACTTTAACCAGCCCCCTATGTGACGAGCCTCCCTTACGATCCCCTCACTATCAATTTTCCTTTGCGCCATCTTACCTCCCTAATATAATTAATTACAGAGTACAAAAAAGAATACAAATAGTCAAGAGGGATAGCCACCCAACCCAAGTATGTAACCAAGCTATTAGCCGTTTGCTTTTAGCATAAAAACTCCTCTTCTAACCCGGAATTGTAAAATTCGAAAAATTGCGATACATTATGCAAAGGAAACTAAAAACTTAGCTTTAAGCTAATAGCCAAAAGCTATGTGTAACTACAAATAACACAGATTTATTTACTACTAACTGTCCCTACAGTCTAGTACGGATTTTTTAATTTTATTTTTTACTTGTCGCAAATAACTTTTCTGTCCTCTTATCAAACAGTACCCATATCGAGTAAATACCAACCGCAGTACCAATAGGGAAATTCAATAAGCCGAGAAACGATAGGATAAGAATAAGAATTCTTGCCCATGTCTGATATTTTAGAAGTCCGATTCCACCTGCGATTCCTGGCAGAGAACAAATTATGAAAAACCAGGGTATAAGCATTCCTATTGCTTGAAGTATCCTCACCGCTTCTTCCTCCACATCCGGTAAACTTGCGACAAAGTTGAGAATCGTAAATAAAGCAACCGCAAATATAATTCCTAATGCACTAAAAGCTATGTGAATTATTCCAACTGCTTTTACATGACTTTCCATTTCCCCCTCCTTTATTTTTATAACTATAATTCTGCTTTTTCTATAAAAAAGCAAGAGGCTAAAGTCAAAATAACGCTAAATAAAAATGTTGCCATCATAGTCGCAATATTAAGACTGAAAGTTTCTGCTTCTCCAGCTAAAGTGAAGCTCATAGAAACTTCCGGAAGGTAGGCAAAGATTTTTCTTCCGAAATACAAATATCGGGAGTATATTACCAGGAGCCCGACAAGACTGCCTGCAGTAATCCATCCCTGTGCTTTGGAAAAGATTCTGCCGAAAAGATATGAAAACATAGCAAAGGGAACGATAAAAAGAATTCTGAATGCAGTCAAAAACCACAATTTAGAAAAGGTTAACACGTCCACGCTAAATTGGTCGGTAAACCCAACCAGCATAAGATAAGGTATAAGGAAAACAAGAAATACATACAGGAAGATTTCTAATGCCAGAACCCCAACTTTACTTAAAACTATATTATAACCTCTTACCGGTAATGATAGAAGAAGAAAATTTGTGTTTGAGTCCCATTCATTCTTCCATATAAGGAAAGCTCTGACGAGAGCCATAAGCGGAAAAGCTGGAAGAGTGAAAAATATTGCTATAGTAGCCATGAATCCTTCGGTAACCCTAGTTAAAGGTAAAAACAAAAAATTAACACCGAGAACAAATCCGCAAAAACCAATAATCCAGTTTTTCTCTCCAAGGAATTCTTTTTTAAATAATTTACCCATAAATATCCTCCTTGAAGATCTGTTCCATTGATTTACCGTATTTTTCTCTTAAGGCATCGGATTCGCCGTCGATAATTATATTTCCTTCTTTCATGAATATAGTTCTTTCAAAGAGCATTTCCGCGTCAGCTACTATGTGTGTAGAAAATATGAATGTTTGTCCTTCTCTATAGGCTTTTAGGATTCCTGAGGTAATGTTTGCTCTTGAAGCCGGATCTATTCCGGACAGCGGTTCATCGAGGAGAAATGTCTTCGCATCCCGGGAAAGGGTTAGAACCAATTTTAGCTTTGCCCGTAAGCCTTTAGATAAATGCGCCACATATCGGTGAGTGGGAAGTTCAAAAAAGTCTATAAGATTTTTTTCCTTTTCTTTATTCCAGTCTGAGAAAAAGTTCGAATACCAGTCTATTAGATCACGGGCTTTCATCCAGTGATAAGTAGAATCGTATTCTGGGTAAAAGGCAGTTTTTGATTTTAACTCTACCCCCGGGGAACCTCCATCGATTTCTACCTCTCCCGAAGTTGGTCGACAATAACCAAAGATAAGTTTAAGAAGAGTTGTTTTCCCGCTGCCGTTTGGACCAACCAGTCCTATAAACGACCCATCTTTAATGTCTAAACTTATATTGTTTATAGCGTATACTTCGTTATACCTCTTTACAAGATTTTTAATTTTTATCATCTATCTTCCTCACTAATTTTTTTATTTCTTTTTTAGATAACCCCATTGAGGATAAGCTTTCAACGAATTTTCCTACTTCCTCTACAATCATTTTCTCTTTTAGTGTCTTTTGAGCGCCCTTTTTAACCCACGTTCCTTTCCCCACCCAGCTTGCCACGATGCCTTCCCTCTCCATTTCTCTGTAAGCTCTTGCTACAGTGTTGGGGTTTACCCCTAACTCTTCCGCAAGAGCACGAACTGTAGGTACATCATCCTTAATCTCTCCGCGCGAAATTCTTTCCTTAATTTCTCGAACTATTTGTCTCCATATTGGCTTGCTTTTATCAATAATCATAATATTGTATCAATAATATAATACAATTTTTAATTTTGTCAAGGGCTTTTTTAGATTCTTCGAATATAAGTTGAGGTGTTGAATTGTTGATTGGTTGAGTTAAGAAGAAAGTGTCTTTTTTGAAGAAAGTTAGTTGAAAGAGGTTGATAGGCAAAGAGATTGAGTTGCCCTTGACAAAAGATTGAATCAGTGTATAGATTTTTCAATTGATGTAGGAAGGGGGTTTTTATGCCGAAGGTTGTATATGATTATAGTAAATGTACGGGTCTTGCCGATTGCGCTGATGCCTGTCCGGTAGAAATTTTAGAAGGCAACGGGAGCGGAAGATGGTGTAAGCCGGTCGACGGTGAAGTGAAAAATAAGTCTGCCCTTGATAGATATTATAAAGAGGTGGATTCCAATGATTCTTCAACACTTGTTATTGATTTCGATATGCCAGAATGTATAGAGTGTCAAGCTTGTGTTGCTTCTTGTTCAGAGGGCGCAATAGAGATAGAGTCAGATTGAAGTTTTGTTAATTGGTTGATTGGTGAAATTATTATACTGTATAAAGGGAATAAATTTTAGAGACAAGACCACAATTGTAAGAGACCCGCTAAAAAATTCGAATAAAAAATCCTTTTTAATCTGCGTTTATATGCGTCCTATTATATTTTTTCTTATTCTCTGTTTTTCTTTGCCTTCTTTGGCTGGTACTAAGGGTCAAGTTGAAGGTATTATAGTTGATGCGAAAACCGGTAAGGAGTTATCCTATGTAAACGTAATAGTAGTAGGGACCAGCCTGGCAGTAGATTGTGAAAGCGACGGTTATTACCAAATAATAAATATTCCGCCCGGTAAATACGAGATTCAGGTCAGAGGTATCGGTTATCTCCCTTTGACTGTGAGAGGCGTTATTGTAGAAGCGGATCACAGCACAACTTTGAATTTTGAGTTGTTTTCTCCAGGAGATTTTAAAGAAACGTATGTAACTAAAGAGGCAGAGAAAAAAATTGTTAAAATGGACGTTTCTTCAAGAAAATTTTACTCGGATATTGAAGAGATAAGAGAAATTCCTCTTATCTCAGACCTCGAAGATTATATTTCTTTTTATTCAATGCAGAATAGGTTGGGTTTTATGGCAAGGGAAAGAACCTGCATCTTGCAAATTAATGACGGTTTTACAGTTTTAGATAACAGGCTTAATACCACGGTTATGATGCCGCCCCTCTCTGCAGTTAAAGATATCGTTGTTCTTGATGGAGGTTATGGTGTCGAGTATGGCAATATAAGTTCCCGTATTATTAACGTTATAGAAAAAGAAGGTGGTCGGTATTCCTATAATGGTTCGGCTAATCTGCAGTATACTCTTCCTCATATGCCGCATTATGGAAACAGTATATTTAGCCCTCTGAACGTACACATTCGTCCGTTTGTCGATACAGCTGACAGTTTGTGCTGGAAGGGGACCTCCGTTTTGCCGGAAGAGGAGGCGGATGAGTATGATTCCTTTGACGGTTGGATAGAATATGCGGAAAGCCGAAGAGAGCTAGGAGATACTCTTACTCCGGAGGAGTGGAGAGATTTATTCAGGTATGTATATAGAGTCCAAGGCAGTGAAAGTCTGGGTCAGATTCCCGGAATTTATGGAGATAGAGGAGGGCACTTAGTTGATTTTAGTTTTGGAGGGCCTTTTCCGGGCATAAACATTGTCACCTTCTTGGTTTCTAATGTCAGAAGAGTAGAGCCTTTTTCTCTTCCTGTGACGAGAGAAAATTACGTCCAGAGCAAAACTGACTTGAAAACGACTTTTCGTATTAAGCCCGGGGTAAAACTCAACATTAAGGGCTTATTCGAGACCATAGAAACTGTTACTCGTGCTTCAAGAGAAATATATGCGGACGGCAAAATTTGGGCGCATAGTGGTGATATACTTAACAACGTGGCAGGAAAAGATTTTATGTACTGGATAGATGCTCTTAATCCCTATGATATAAATAGGTATGGATGGGGGGTGGATCTTAGCTGTAGTCTCAGCCCGTCTACATATTATAATTTTATGTTTTTTTTCTCTAAATTTACACAATCGGCTATTCCTATCTGGCAATCAGCGGATTCGGAAGATTTTAGAGATACAACAGAACGTATATCTTTTGGAAATATTAGCATACCAAGGGAAACTCCTTTTGGTTATGAAAGATTTGATGGTAACGATTGTTATTACAGCGATTTATTCCCGGCTGGTTTCATCTTTAGTAGTTTTGGAAGAGCTCAGTTGGATACTTCGCATGTTAATACTTTTAATTTCAGGGGCGAAATAAATTCCCAGATTATGAGGGGGCACGAATTTAAGACAGGCTTCGAAATCAATAATGATTGGATTTATTCTTATTTATCGGAGGGATTCCCCGATGAAATGGGTAATTTTAAAGAGGAAATTAGATGGAATGGGAAAATTCGCAGGGCAGGTTTTTATATGCAGGATAAATTTTCCGGGGAAAATCTTTACGCCAGGTTCGGGTTAAGATTGGATTATTATAATTTGAATAGAGAGAATTCTAAATGGAAAGTAAGTCCTCGTATAGGAATGTCTTTTCCTCTTCGAGAGTTAGGAAAGATTTACTTCAATTTTGGGCATTTTTATGAGTTAGCAGAAACCGAAAAGCTTCTTGGGAGGTTTAATAATTATCTGGATTCAATTAGATACATCGGTAATCCTCAAATGGATTTACCAAAGGTTGTTTCTTATGAGATAGGTTTTGAAAAAGATTTTTTCGATCAGTATTTGTTTCGTATTTCAGGCTATTTTAATGATTATTATGAACAAATAGGTGAGATAAAATATGATGACGGGGGTATTTCTTATACGACTTATGCAAATAATGTGTATGGCAATATACGAGGATTTGAATTTTCTTTAAGGAAAAGATATGGTAAGCTTTTTAAAGGGCTTTTTGCTTATAATTCAGAGACGGGTTCTTACGGTAAATTTGGATATAGAGAGGTTGAATTAAAACCCAGCCCTGAGATTCGTATTCTTCTAACTTTTTGCACTCCAGATGATTGGGGAAAGATATTAAATGATATTTCTACTAGTTTTCTTTATACGAGAACAGGTGGCAGTTATTTTAGCTTTGACCCCTATGCCCCGGATCCTTTTTCTCCAGATGATCCGGCTTACATTAACAATCTTAAATGGCCTGATGAAGGTTATTGGAATTTGCGCTTGAGTAAAAATTTCTTCCCTGGGAGATTTAATGTTAAATTTTATACGGAGGTTAATAATCTTTTTGACGCAAAATATATAACAGGTGATCGTTGCTTTAGAGTTGATTCCGCAAATACATATAAAATAGAATATTTACGTTCTCTTCATCTGCCAATGTATAGGGACGCAAGATATGCTTCGGATACTTCACTTATTGGAGGAAATGATAAGTTAGGAGAAGTCAATAAGGATTATATAGATAAACCGGCTCTCGAGTATTTGTATTATACCAATCCAAGATTCCTGCGGATGGGCTTAATGGTTGAATTTTAAATTACTCAAATACACACAATTTTTTTTAACTAAAACCTAAAAAACAAGACCTGAGAACTGTTATTTCGGTTTATATAATTCCATACTCCGGAATCCTAATTTCATTACTGCTTTCCGTAGCCAGGAATTGAAAATAAAATGTGACTTTATGTTCTTTGCGAATATGTTTCTTCTTAATTGCCTTGTTTTTTTATAGTAGCGTTTTTCGAAGTTATCTGTTGATTTAGAAAGTACTTCAGCCAGAATAAGTGCACTTTTAAAAGCGTAACTGATACCTTCGGCAGAACTTGGACTTATCCAACCTCCGGCTTCACCCAGGAGAGCAATCCCCTTAGTTCCAGTAGAGAGCTGGCGTATCCTAACGGGTCGCATGATAAACGCGCCTTCTCTTTTCTTGGGCTTGCCGAATTGAAATCCAAAATCTTCAAGTTTTTCTTTCAACAGCAAAAATTTTCCCGATGCTTTGTCAGTCGGATTTAGAGCCGCACCGATAATAAGATATTTTCCTTTGGGGATAGTCCAGCAATAATAATCAGTGATTTCCGGGTCAAATACAGTAGAAAAGTATGGAAATTTATTATTGTCGGCTTCAACCCATTCTTGAATAGCGAAATAGGGTCTTGAAGAGTGTCGTTTTTCTACAGATTGTTTGTGTACCAGGGAGGATGCTCCGTCTGCCCCGATTAATATTTTGGTTTTATCTATATATGTATTATTTTTATCGGCGAATGTTATTTTAAAAGAGTCTTTATCTTTTTCGTATTTTTTGAATTCACAGCCAAGTCTGATATCGACATTCAAAGGAACCATAGATAGTAGCCAGCAGTCAAATTTCTGACGGTCAATGTTTATGTAGTAGCGCTGATAGTATCTTTCCAGGTGTCGTTGAGTATCGATTGCTCTGACAACAAAGAGTTGAGGTTCAACCAGTACACTTTTAGGTAAACCCAAACCTAATTTAGACAATAGCTTTTGAGCGTCGGGGGCAAGAAGACCTCCACAGCATTTTACCGATGAGGGTTTCTCAGGAGAAGTGGTTAACTCCCTCTTGTCGATTAACTGGACTTTATACTTATCCGCTAGTAACCTTGCAAGGGTACTCCCTGCGGGTCCCGCGCCAATAATAGTTACGTCATACATAATAATTTATTTACCTTATTTAGAAAATATTTAGTAAATTTAATAAGTCAAGGGTTTTTTTAGGGTAAAGCCTTAAGAATGACGGACGAGAGCAAACGGAAGTTCTGGAGCAGATACCACTCACAAGTAACTTCAAACTAAAATACAAATACCGATTCCTAAATTCAACATCCAGATATTAAACTGCTAAACACAATAAACTCAGGCCAAATCTACTTAATTAGAGTATAGTTATAACAGTTTGTCAATTTGCAATAATGAAAATAATTTGTATTAGATTCTTGAAACTTTAAGAAATTTTATTATATTTACAATTATGAAAGCTAATACGAATCTTCCGTATGAATACATGAAATTAAGTAAATTTTTATCTTTTGTTTTAAGGCATCATCCTGAACAATACAATCTGGAGCTTGACGAAGAAGGCTTCGCTCTTTTAAGTAGTTTGATGGAAGCCCTAAAAAATACCCGTCACTCGTGGGCGGAAGTATCAGACATTGAAAAATTGGTTTCTGAAGGAGAAAAAAAGAGATTCGAAATAAGAGAAGATAAAATAAGGGCACTTTATGGACATTCCGTGAAAGTAAAAATTGAGGACAGTTTCTGCCCCAAGGGTTTTCTTTATCACGGAACAGCACCTGATATACTCTCAGAAATCTTAAGAGACGGATTATGTCCGATGGGACGCCAATTCGTTCATCTCTCAAAAGATAAAGAGACGGCAGACGCAGTAGGGAGGCGACACCATCCCGAGCCGGTTATTCTAGAAGTAGACGCCGTTAGAGCGTGTGAAAACGGAATCAAATTCTTCGACAGAGGTGAAGTGGTTCTGAGTGAAAAAATTCCGCCGGAGTTTATTAAGACTTTGGAATAAATTAAAAAGCTTAAGGTTCGAGGATTCAAGGGTTCCAGGTTTCGAGTAAAAAAACAAAAAATTTGTGCTATTTGTTTCTAAACATAGCTTTTGGCTGTTAGCCTTTAGCTATTAACCTAAAAAATAAAAACTTCTTTTCTTTGTATTCTTTATGACACATTTTATAATTTGGGGATGGGGGGAGGAATCTTAATGCGAAAAGCAAAAAGCGAATAGCTAACAGCTTTGGGGGGTTTTGAGGTGGAGATGAGGGTTCTTAACTTGACAATAAAATGTTTCGGAGTAAAATTATCTTAATATGATTGATTCTAAAATTAAAGCTGTGTTGTTGGAAATTAAGAACCTAACAGTGGAAGTCGGAAGTAAAAGTCTTCTCCGCGGCGTTGATATGGTTATTAGAGAAGGCGAAACTCATGTTGTTTTTGGCCCTAATGGTTCAGGAAAGACAACTCTTGTAAATTCCATCATGGGTTTGCCAGAGTACAAAGTTGTGGAAGGGGATATACTCTTTAAAGGAAATTCTATCCTGGATTGGGATCTTACAGTAAGAGCAAAAGCAGGCATAGGGCTTGCCTTTCAGCATCCTCCGGTCGTAGAAGGAGTTTCTCTCGGCGTTCTTTTAAAGACTATAGTTCCGGATGAAAAAAAGTCCGGTGAAATTGCCAGGAAGGCAGGTATGGAAGATTATTTGGAAAGGGAAGTCAATGTCGGCTTTTCCGGTGGAGAAAGAAAGAAGAATGAACTTTTACAGCTATTAGCTCAGTCTCCTCAGCTTGTCATGTTTGATGAACCTGATTCGGGTGTCGATGTGGATAGCATAAAATTGATGGTTGGGCTAATAAGGAAGTTGCTTCAGAAAAACAAACCTATAAGGGAAAGGAAAAACAGTGGTATAATTGTAACTCATTCAGGAGTAATACTTGAAGAGATACATGCTGATAAAGGTTACGTACTTGTAAACGGTAAACTTTTATGCTCCGGACCGCCGCTTGACATTTTCGATCAAGTTAAAAATTACGGATTTGATAGGTGTATTAGGGAAGCAAATGAAAATGGAAAAGATTGATGAAGATTTAAAAGAAGAAATTGCCGGTTTAGACAGGGTGGGATTTGACTCGAAAGGGGAAACAGAACGTTCGGGTTCTTTTCTTGTTGCTGACAATAAAACGACTGAATCAGAGTCCAAGGAGGAAAACCTTGTGGTGATGCCAATTTCCTTTGCCCTTCAGGTATATGATTGGGTAAAGGATTTGCTTTTTTCCCTTGTGGATAGGGGAAAAGATGAATATACTAAAGAAGTAGCTTCGAGTAAGGAGTTGGTTGGAAGTTTTACATACGTTAAGGAAGGAGCCAAAATAGAAGCTCCTTTCCAATCCTGCTTTTTTCTTCACGGACAGGGGTTCAGGCAGATTCTTCATAACATTATTGTTCTTGAACCGAATTCCGAATTAAGTATCATAACGGGATGCGCTACAGGGAATCTTGTTTCACTTGGCAGTCATATAGCAGTTACGGAAATGTTTGTAAGAAAAGGAGCAAAACTTACCTACACAATGGTTCATGATTGGGGTTCGGAGGCTGTTGTTTACCCAAGGGCAGCGATAGATGTAGGGGAAGGAGCTACTTTCAGTTCAAACTATATCGCGTTAACCAAAGTTAAGACCATTCAAAGTAATCCTATAGCATTCCTCTCCGATAATGCAAGCGCAAAATTTAACTCTATAATTTACGGGAAATCGGGCTCGACTTTCGATATGGGTGCAAGAGGTGTTTTAAAGGGAAGAGATTCAAATTGTGAAATAATAAGCCGTGTGGCAGCCAAAAATTGTAAAGTTACCTTAAGGGCATATATTGAAGGAACTGGTCAGGATACTAAAGGTCATACGGAATGCAATGGGCTTCTTCTTGATGATAAAAGTTCGGTTACCGCGATCCCCGAACTAAAAGCTTCTAATATAGACACTGAGCTTTCTCACGAAGCATCCATAGGTAAGATTGCAGGAGAACAGCTAAATTATCTTATGTCAAGAGGGCTTGATGAAGAAACTGCAAGGGCGCTTTTAATAAGAGGTTTTCTGGAAAAGGGTATTAGTGGGCTGCCTGCTAGTCTTAAGAAAAAAGTGGATAAACTTATAGAGATAGCAGCCTCAAGTGAGAGTGTTTAATTTTATCACAAAACAAAATACACTAAAAGCATAAACAAATCTAAAATCCCCAGAGAAACAAATAACACACAGAGAGAAAAAGTATATTTCTTGTTTGTATTGCTATAAGGGCTACATGTCCTCCATGTGAAATTGTTACTTCTGGCGTAAGCCGTAAGCGGTAATCCGAAAGCGGCTTATGGTTTCGTAAAAAAAAATTTAGACTAATTGTAGATTTGGCTTGACATTTCGGCTAAAAAACTTATAATATATAAATAAAATATAAAAAACATTGGTAATATAGATAAATATGATAATAATTCTATATTTTCAATGTAGAGGGGTTCTGGAGATTTTTGTATTTGGAGGTTATGTATGAAAAATAAGTGGAAGAAAGAAATCGTTGACGAGTTAAAATTAAAAGCCTCAACAAAAACTAAAGAATTAAAGGGAGAAGGGTCCGAGCTTGAATGTTATCGCGATAGAAATAAGACTTGGGAACTGGCGGTAGAAGAGCTGCGGAAGGAGATTGAAAAGATTGAGAACGGGTTGAAGGAGTCAAGATAAGATTCGGAAATTTTTTTGCGATGTAGTTTTGTTTGATGGCAGTGGTCTGAAATTTGCAAAGAAGCTAATTGCTGAAAGCAGAAATCTTATAGGTTTTTTAATTAGTGGATATATAGATGGTAAAACCGAAGTGTCGCGTATTGCCGAAAAAGAATTCGAGTTTTTCGAGAAACCTTACAACGACCAGGAATTGTTAAGAAAAGTCAGGGAAACTTTAGCTTAATCTTCCTTTCCGGTCCAGCAGTAAGTACAGAGATTTTCTTCTCCAAGTCCTGTTGCTTTTATCATATCTTCCAACCTCTGATATTTTAGAGAAGTTGCATTAAGGTCTTTTTCCATTTCCTTTATCATCTTGGAGTATACCTTGGAATCAGGGTCGAGATAAGGATCCAGATCCTCGATATGTTTTCCGTGTATTTTTTTGATCGTTCTCCTCGCAAGCAACTCGTCTATTTTTCTTGTAGAGAACAGATATTTACAGGGAAACATTAGAGCGGGACAGGCGGGTCGCACATGTATTTCTTTTGCCCCAGAGTTCCAGAGTTTAACCAAAAGATAGTTTTTTAATTGCGTTCCTCTGACTATCGAATCTTCGGTTATTATCAATCTTTGATCTTTTAATAGAGAATCTGCCGTTACCTGTTTCATTAAAGCAACCAGGTCTCTCCTTTCCTGGTTTGGAGGCACGTAACTTCTTGCCCATCCGGGAGTGTATTTTAAAAGCGGAGTTTTTACGGGTATTCCCGACTCGTAAGAATATCCAAATGCGTAAGCAGTTCCGGAATCAGCCACTCCTGTTACAAGATCGGCTTCTATATCATCGTTTTTTGCCATCAGTCTGCCGGAATCTTCCCTGAATTCTTCGACGTTTTTACCTTCATATTCCGAAGCAGGAAACCCGGTGTATACATACAAGAAAGCGCATAACCGAAGGTCATTTTCCGCTTCCTTCAATATTTCTGTCTTATTTTCGTTTAAAAGTAATATTTCTCCGGGACCAAGAAATTTTTTCGTACTAAAGCCTAAGTTTTTATACGAACATGTTTCCGAAACGACGATTTTAGCTCCCTCTTTTTCTCCTAAAACGAGAGGTGTTCTTCCGTATTTATCCATTGCAGCAAGTAATCCCTCTTTACCTAAAAGGAGTAACGACATGGAACCGTCGATTCGAGAATGCATATATTCTATTCCGTCGATTAGATCTTTACCTTTATTGATTAATTTTGCGGCCAGTTCTATTTGATTCGGACATCCGTTAACCATTTCCGAGAATATTGCGCCTTCAGATATTAATTCGTCTGCTAACTCAATTTGATTACTTATAAAACCTGTACCGCAAATTGAGTATTCTCCGAATTTTAGTCTGAGGATAAGAGGTTGCGTGTCCCTGTCACTTATTACTCCAATACCAGAGTGACCCTGCATGACGGTATAATCTATATCTTCGATGAATCTAGTCTTGAATTGCGCTTTTTCTATGGTGTGAATTTTTTTATGAATTTTATCACCATCGAAAATTGCTAGCCCTCCGTAAGAAGTCCCGAGATGCGAATGGTAGTCGGTTGCGTAGAAAAGGTCTTCTTTGCAATCTTTTTTTGTAACAATGCCAACGATTCCACTCATTTCTTGCCTTACTCCCCTTTTTGCATTAAAATGAATTCTTATTTAATGATATTCAACAATATACAGGTGGTTATTATTTTAGCAAGGGTTGAACAACGAGTTTTGGGTTACGGGTTTTGAGTTTAGAGTAAAAAAAATAACGATCCTTGAAATCTGCATCTATGTCCTAATAAATTTTAATTTTTTGTTAAAATTTTGTTGAAATATAGTTAAAAAATCGAATTTCAAAAAAACGCCTTGACAAATTATAAAAAATCCGTACGCTGTCTTTTTGGAAGGAAGGAGGTAAAAATACCTTTTCTCGGAAAAAATTATCGTCGGTATTTTCATTGTAGGTATCGAAAGTGGGATTTTGAATTATTTGTTGCCGCATATGTTATCTTTGGCGCCAAACTCTTTTTAAGGTAGAGATATGCCGGAAGAAAAGAAAGAAGAGAAGCAAATTTCTGCGCCGCAAATATCTCTCCCAAAAGGAGGGGGCGCTATCCGGGGTATTGGTGAAAAGTTCCAGGTTAATCCCGTTACAGGTACAGGTTCTCTAAGCGTTCCTATCTACACCACCCCGGGTCGTTCCGATTTCTATCCAAAGCTTTCGCTTTCTTATGATTCAGGCTCGGGAAACGGGCCTTTCGGTTTAGGGTGGAATCTTCCCGTACCCAGTATTACCCGAAAAACGGATAAAGGTCTGCCAAGATATCAAGATGGAGGTGAGTCCGATACCTTTATACTCTCCGGAGCAGAGGATCTCGTTCCGGAGTTAGAAGAAAAGAATGGTCAATTTATAAAATATGAAAGAGAAGATTCGAAAAACGGAGAGGAGTATAAAGTTTATCGTTACCGTCCGAGAATAGAAGGGCTTTTTGCTCGTATCGAGCGTTGGAAGAGGGTTAGTGACGGTGATATTCACTGGAAGTCGATTTCCAAAGATAATGTAACTAGTATTTATGGGAAGAGTGCCGAAAGCAGGATTTTCGACCCTGATGATGATTCTCGTGTATTTTGTTGGCTGCTCGAAGAGAGTTACGATGATAAAGGGAATGTAATACTCTACCAGTATAAGCAGGAGAACGATGATAATATCGATCCCTCGTTACCGCAGGAGAAAAACCGAATAGGGAAAGGATATGCCAACCGTTATTTAAAAAGGATAAAATACGGTAATAAAATTCCACGCTCGGAAAATCAAATACCGGATCCTGAAACCGACTATCTGTTTGAAGTTATTTTTGATTACGGGGAACATAATATAGATAATTCCGATATAAATGAATCCGAACTCTGGGCAATTCGCCAGGATTCTTTCTCTACTTATCGCGCCGGTTTTGAAATTCGAACGCAGCGTCTCTGTCGGCAGATACTCATGTTTCATCATTTTCCCGATGAATTAGCTGTCGATCCCTATCTTGTTAAATCTACAGATTTTCAGTATGAAGAAAGCCCTGTGGTAACGTATCTTTTTTCCGTTAAGCAGTCCGGATATACATGGGACGAAGAAAACGAAACATATCAATCGAAATCACTACCTCCGTTAGAGTTTGCTTATTCTAAATTTCAATTAAATGACGAGGTTCAATTTATAGATGAGGAAAGTCTGGAAAATCTCCCGCATGGAATCGATGGGTCACAGTACCGGTTAATTGATCTGGATGGCGATGGAATTTCGGGTATTTTAACGGAACAGGGTGAAGAGTGGTTTTACAAGCAAAATTTAGGTAACCTTGAATTTGAACCCGCTCCTGGCGGTATCGATGGCCCTCCCGAACCTCCTGTGCCGGTAGATTCCGGTTCCGTGCGCTTTGCCTCATCCCGGCTTGTTGCGAGCAAGCCATCGCTTGCAAATTTGCAGAGCGGACAAACGCAGATTATGGACCTGGCAGGTGATGGTCAAAAAGACCTTGTTTTGCTGGATGATCCGGTTCCCGGCTTTTTTGAACGAACTCACGATAAAAAATGGGAATCTTTTGTTCCTTTTTCTTCTCATCCACGGATCGACTGGAAGGACCCGAATCTAAGATTCATCGATTTAAATGGTGACGGTCATACCGATATTTTAATTTCCGAAAATGATGTTTTTACCTGGTATCCATCAAAGGCGGAAGAGGGTTTTGGCTCCTCTCTGTCCGTCCGTAAAAAACTTGATGAAGAAAAGGGCCCGGTTCTGATTTTTGCCGATGCTACCCAATCGGTTTACCTTGCGGATATGTCCGGAGATGGGCTGACCGATATCGTTCGTATTAGAAATGGTGAGGTCTGTTACTGGCCGAATCTTGGTTATGGACGTTTCGGTGCAAAAATCACAATGGACGGGGCTCCTCATTTTGATTCACCCGACCAGTTCAATCAAAGTAGAATACGGCTGTCTGATATAGATGGTTCAGGAACAACCGATATAATTTACTTAAACCGAAATGGGATAAAATTTTGGTTCAATCAATCGGGAAATAGCTGGAGTGAAGTTCATTGCATCGATAACTTTCCGTTAATTGACAATTTATCTTCTGTTATGGTAGTGGATTTGCTCGGTAACGGCACTGCCTGTATTGTCTGGTCTTCACCTCTACCAAAAAACAATGGTCATTCTCTATGTTACATTGATTTAGCTGGTGGTCGCAAACCCCATCTAATGAAATCGGTCGTTAATAATATGGGTGCAGAAACGCACTTCGAATATGCTTCCTCGACGAAATTTTATCTGGAGGATTTAGCTGCCGGTAAATGCTGGATTACACGCTTACCTTTTCCAGTACATGTTGTTGAGCGAGTAGAAGCAAGAGAATTAGTGACAGACACAAAACTGGTTACTCTTTACAAATACCATCACGGGTATTTTGACGGCAGAGACCGTGAATTCAGAGGTTTCGGGATGGTCGAGCAATGGGACAGTGAATCATACAAACAGTTCAACAAGGATCGTAATGCTCCCACTGGCTTTCAAACACAGGAGGAAGAATTTCATTTGCCGCCGGTTTACACTAAAACCTGGTTTCATACTGGATTCTATCATGACCGGGAGCTCATTTCCAGGCAATATGAGGAAGAATATTACAAGGGAGATTCGCAAAGTGTACTTTTAGCTGATACTATTTTACCGGACGGTTTAAGCGCGGAAGAAGAACACGAAGCCTGTAGGGCTCTTAAGGGTCGTGTTTTGCGTCAGGAAATTTATGCGGTCGATAATTCCGAAAAAAGCAAGCATCCCTATAAAGTGACGGAAAGCAATTATAGACTAAGATGTATTCAGAAAATACATCATAACCTTAAACATGCGGTATTTTATACCTATGCCTTCGAAACGCTTGATTATTATTACGAACGCAATCTGGATGATCCGCGAATCAGCCATAATATTATTTTAAAAGTAGATAAATTCGGTAATGTCGAAGAATCTGCTTCCATTGCATATCCGCGTCGAACAAGAGAAGGACAAAGTTATCCTGAGGAACAAAGCCAGCCACTTGTAACCTACTCCGTATCAAAATATATTAACAAATCAGATGAGTTAAATTTTTATCGCATCGGCCTCCCTTATGAGGCTCAAACTTATGAGCTCACCGGATTGGAGGCTGACAATTTGAGACTATTTACTTCTTCCGATGTAGAGAATGCAGTACAAAATGCTCAGTCTATTGACTACGAAAATTTCCACGAGCCGAATCAACTGCAAATAAGGTTAATTGAACATATCCGAACGTTATACTATAAAAATGATCTATCGGGTCCTCTCTCATTGGGTAATGCGGAGTCACTTGCACTGCCCTATGAAACATATCAGAAAGCCTTCACTAATGAATTATTGGAAAAGGTCTATAATAGTAAGATTAGTATGAACGAGCTTACTAACATACTTGAAACTGAAGGCTCTTATATATGGATGAATAATGCCTGGTGGTTTCCTTCCGGGAAGCAGGATTTCGCACCACTTGACGCATCTGTTGAGGAACGGCAATCCTATGCATTTGAGCATTTCTATCTGCCGATTCTGTTAATTGATCCATTTACTAACATTTCCCGCTTCACTTATGATGATAATTACAAATTATTACTATTGGAAACCAGAGACTCATTAGATAATATCATTCGTGCGGAGTACGATTTTCGAAACATACAGCCTCAAATGATAACTGACCCAAATGGAAATCGATCCGCTGTTGCATTCGATCAGCTGGGTTTGGTTGCCGGGACTGCACTTATGGGCAAAGAGGGAAACAATGAAGGTGATTCTCTGACTGATTTTCAGCCGTATTTAGATAATGAAACAGTTGTCTATCATATTCTAAATCCTCTAGAGAACCCCCATGCTATTTTAAAAAATGCAACGTCCCGGGTTATCTATGATGTAGATCGATTTAAACGAGAAGGGAAACCCGTTGTGATTTATACTATGAAGCGAGAAACTCATGTTTCGGATTTGAATCCGGAAGAAAAAACGAAAGTACAACACGCTTTTCTGTACGTTGATGGTCTGGGTCGGGAAGTTGTGACAAAAATTCAGGCAGAACCCGGCCTTGCTCCCGAAAGAGATCCGGATACAGATGAGTTAGTAATTGTTGATGATAAAATACAAATGATTCATACTGATCCACGCTGGGTGGGGACTGGTCGTACAATATATGATAACAAGGGAAATCCGATTAAAAAATATGAACCGTTTTTTAGCGATAGACACACTTATGAAGACGAAGAAGATTTAGTAAATTGGGGTGTTACTCCTATTTTGCGTTATGATCCTCTGGAACGTTTAATACGCACTGATAACCCTAATGGTACTTTTTCTAAAGTGGATTTTACTGCCTGGCAACAATTGATATGGGACGAAAACGATACTGTTTTGGATAGTCAATGGTTCCTGGAACTTTTACCGGATTATGATCCCAATAATCCGGGATTACCTCCTGATCCCGGTCCGGAACAGATAGCTGCTTTTCAATCGGCCAGACATGCAGAAACACCAACAATTGCCGATTTGGATGTTCGGGGACGAACTTTTCTAACAATCGCTAAAAATATCGTAATGGATAATGACGGAACTGTTGCTCGTGTTGTTGATCTCCCTACTAGGGTAAAACTGGATATCGAGGGTAATCCATTAATGATTACAGATGCCCGTGGAAATACTGTTATGAGCTATGTTTTAAGCACTACAGATTCTAACGATAATGATATTCTCGCACGGGGATACGATATTGCGGGAAAACAACTATATCAGAAAAGTATGGATGCAGGTGAACGATGGGTATTAAATAATATTGTTGACAATCCCATACGTTCGTGGGATAGCCTTGACCATGAACAACGCATACAATATGACCAACTCCAGCGTCCCGAATATTTATATCTAAAGCACGCCGATGAGCCGGAAATTCTGGTAGAACGGACCATTTATGGGAAAGTTCACCCGGATGCAGTTCAACTGAATTTAAGGGGAAATATTTTTCAGTATTATGACTCTGCTGGTGTGATTACCAATGAACAATTAGATTTTAAAGGGAATTTACTTCAAGGTAACCGCCGATTGGCCAAGGTATATACGGAAATTTTAAATTGGGAGCCAATCGATGGATTAGTTCAACTTAATGAAATTACTGAAGCTGCCGATCCTTTATTGGAGCAAGAGATTTTTGCCAACAGTACCTCTTATGATGCACTTAACCGGCCAATTAGTATCGTAACTCCTGATAACAGCGAAGCCAAACCGATTTATAATGAGGCTAATTTATTGGAAGAGATCAAGATACGATTGCGTGGAGAAATAGAATGGGTATTATTTGTAAAGGACATCAATTATAATGCTAGAGGTCAGCGAGAACTAATTGAATATCAGAATGGCACAAAGACGATTTATGAATACGATCCGTTTACTTTTCGTTTGATTCGCTTGAAAACAACCCGGGCGTCAGATAATACAGTTCTTCAGGACTTGTACTATACTTGCGATCCTGTGGGAAATATCACAGAAATCCGCGATGAAGCGCAGCAAACGATCTATTTCAATAATTCCGTTGTGTTGCCCAATATGAAATATGAATACGATGCATTATATCAATTAATATTAGCAAGTGGACGTGAACATATCGGGCAGACGACGTATCCTCAAGGAGAATATGACTGGAATGATTATACACGAATCAAATTACCTCATCCTAACGATGGTCAGGCGATGCGACGCTACACTGAGAAATATATATACGATGAAGTGGGGAGTATTTTAAATATGGTTCATCAAATGGGTGAGGCCCCGGGAGGTGAGACTCTTTGGAATCGTCGCTATCAGTACGCGCTGGAAAATAATCGACTGATGAGTACGAGTCTGCCCGGAGACTCTGAAGCATCCTCTTATTCTGCAAATTATGAATACTCGGCGAGATATAGCTATGATGCTCATGGTAACATGACGTCTATGTTGCATCTACCTGAGATTCACTGGAATTTTAGAAATCGGATGGACAAAGTAGACCTAAATGGCGGAGGTATAACTTATTATGTTTACGATGCTGCAGGCCAGCGGATCAGAAAGATTCACGAACATAACGGTGCTACCGTAGAGGAGCGTTTATATTTAGGAGGTTTTGAACTTTATCGTAAGCGGAATGGAACCAGTTTAGTATTGGAAGAAGAGACGTTGCATGTAATGGATGATAAACAGCGGATAGCATTAGTAGAGACAAAAACGATTAAAGATGGCAATCATATTAGTTTACCTACACCTGTTTTGCGCTACCAGTACAGTAATCACCTCGGTTCTGCCAGTCTGGAGTTGGATGAAGAGGGGGAGGTAATTTCTTATGAGGAATACTATCCCTATGGGAATACCTCCTATCAAGCATGTACCGGTGCGAGTGAAGTCAGTTTGAAGCGATATCGATATACAGGTAAAGAAAGGGATGAGGAGAGTGGATTCTATTACCATGGAGCACGATACTATGCGTCGTGGGTGGGGAGGTGGATAAACTGTGATCCTATTGATATTCAAGCAGGTTTAAACATATTTCGATATGCGAAAAATAATCCAGTTATGCTGTTTGATCCTTCGGGAAATCAGGAAGAGTCTTATGAAGAAGAAAAAAAAATTAAGCCAAAAACTTCACTTCAGCAAGCTGTTTTTGGTGGAAAACAAGCATTAAAGTCAGGAGCCCGAAATGTTAGTGGAAGTAGTGGAAAACCCCTCGAAGGGACTGCCCATCTCTGGTCAGAAAAAGGAGGTGGCAAGTCGTCGGCTCGTGCAGCTCGAAGCAGAAGCCGTTCGAGAAACTATCTTATGGAAGATACTCCATTACATGGGCCTGCTGCCCGTGATTTTGAAGCATGTAGAGTAAAATCCCCCGCCGGAAAAGTCCCGAAACAACTTTTTGAAATAATTTGGCACCCTCCGTCTAAAGAATTCGCTATTCGTGCGGTTTTGAGTGAAAGCGCTGTTATGACTCATGGAAAACCAAGTGAAACTTCTGTTCAAACTGTTATAGAACGTCCAGCTGTTAAGCGTTTTAGTAAGATTCCTGGTGGATCGATGGTTTTGTCGGGGGGACTCAATGTATGGGTGGGATTAGAGAGTGAGAATCCTGTGATAAAGATAATTGGAATAGCAGGTGGTAGTGCTGAGGTAACAGGAGGTGCATTATTTATAACTGGTGCAACTCAGGTCGCACAGGGATCAAACACTGGGACTCTATTAATGAGTACAGGAAGAGGATTGGCACGATATGGTGGTGGTAGCGCAACATTTATTTTATCTGGATATTTCCTAATAGAAGATATTCAACGAGGAGATGTTACAAGCAGCGTAGGAGATGCAGGAGGTACTTTAACCGGGGTATTCACTCTGGCAGGTTGGTCATCTGGGGCTGCTGTGGCAGGTGCATTTACTCTGGGATACGGTATTGGGTCCCTCTTCAATTGGGTTTTTGAAAAAGTAAGTGGTAAAACACCAGGTGTTGCATTATATGATGCAATCCACGACCAAGATAATCTGACCAAGATTGGAGGGCGTTGGGTCAGGGTAAAAGAACACAGCATTGGAGGATTTTATGAAATTAGAGATGATGAAACCGGGGAACTACTTAAAGTGACACAATTTCCTTATAAAAAAAGGACCTTTTAAATATACTATTTTAAAGATTGGTGTAGCTCTTGGAATATGAATATATAATTAGATAATTCGAAAATAACTTCGAGAGAGGTTGTGTTTAAACAGAAAAGACTAATTAAATATTAAGTTATAAAATATATGGTCAGGGTTGCCAGAAGGAGAGTATAAAATGGCTAAGAAAAAAGGTAAGCAAGGTAAAAAAAATAGAAAATTTCAGATAACCGGTCGGGTAATTGATAGAAATACAAAAAAAGGAGTCCCCGGCCTGAAGGTCGAGGCTTGGGATAAGGATCTTATCTTTGACGATTTTATCGGTAAAACAGTCACAGACGAAAAGGGGAAGTTTATAATTGAATTTACGGAATCTCATTTTAAAGATATTTTCTTAGACCGGCGACCAGATTTGTTTTTTAATATATATGAGAAGAGTAAACTTATTAAAAGCACGGAAGATTCGGTTTTGTGGAATGTAAAGTCAGAGGGAAAAGAAGTTGTAATTGAAGTGGATTTTAAGACTTCGGATCAAATTTACAAAATCAACGGACGAGTCATGCAGCCAGACGGCAGCCCTGTAAAGAATGCAATTGTTAAGGTTTTTGATAAGGGTATAGAAGAAGAAATCGAGCTCGGCGAGACAACTTCGGATAAAGAAGGCTATTATGAGATACAATACGATGTTGAAACATTTAAACAGATCGGGAGTAAAAAACCTGATTTGGTAGTTCGTGCATACCAAAAGAAGAAAAAGAAACTCGTAGAGGTTGCTTATTCATCTGTAATTTACAATGCACAGTTAGTAGAGACTGTGGATCTAATCGAAGGTAATAAGGAATATAAAGGGCCTTCCGAATACAAAAAACTTTTAGATACAATTACTCCGCTTTTACAAGACGTCGAACTTGCCGACCTGACTGAGGAACATGTCGCTTTTTTATCCGGCAAAACCGGAATCGAACCGGATCAAATTACTCATCTCGTAATCGCCTCTCGACACGCAAAGAAAAGTGGACTTCCGCAAGAGATATTCTACGGCTTATTTAGGCAAAATTTCCCAATTAGACTGCCGGCACTTCTTGCCCAGAATACTGATGTCCAAAAAAGGGCGCTAGAGGCTGCTGTCAAGGACAATATTATTCCTGGAACAATGCCTTCTGAGCAAGTGCTGGAACGTTTTCAGCAACTTGTTGTTGATCATGCATTTGAACCACTGGAGCCTTTGCCGAGTGGAAAAACAACCTTTGGTGAGTTAATCGGTACCGTCCAATTGACTCCAACCCAGCAAAGAGAATTTTTAGATCTGTATGTAAATTATGAAGGACCTATTGAAGGGTTCTGGCAAGAGCTTGAAGAATCAGATTTCCAGTCATTTATTCAAGAATTGCAGTATACACTGCAATTAGCCATAGTGACAGGAAACTACCTTCCTTTAGTTGAACACATTAAACAAATGGAATCTATTACCTGCCTAAGGGACCTGGCCGGTCTGGAATTGGATGACTGGAAAGGCATGATTGAAAAACAAAGCTTTCCTCCGGATGTACCTGGGAAAAGTGAAGGAGAAAAAGTAAATAACTATGCCCAAACGATTGTTCGTATAATCGAAGATGCCTTCCCATCGGCTGTCTTTGCCCATAAGTTGAGAAATGATACGGGATTTGCGATACCTTTTCGAGAAATGATAGGTGAATTTCTCGTGGATGCACCGGAATTCGAGCTTGGTTCCACACAGATAGATACTTATTTGAAGGAAAATCCGGGCGCTTTTGCCGGAGTGGAAGATGAAGAAGGACTGATACAGCAACTCAAAACCATGGATCGACTTTTCCGAGTTACTCCACATTTTGAGCGATACGAAGCTGTAAAAGTATTGATGGAGAACGGCTTCAATTCGGCCCAGAGCATTGCTTTAATGGGACAGAGTAACTTTGCCAGCCAATATGCCGAAAGACTGGGCAATTACTGGAAAGCAAAAGCTATTTATAATAATGCTCTTCAGATGACTGCCATGACGTTAGCATTACATGCAAGATACAATTATGCATTCAACCAGCCCGGAATGTATGTCTTACCTGATCTCGCTAAAAAAGTACAGAATATTCCCGATTGGAAAACACTGTTTGGGTCTTTCGAACTATGCGATTGTAAACACTGTGAATCCGTACTTAGTCCTTCGGCTTATCTGGTTGATCTTCTATATTTTCTCTTAAAGTACAATCTAATAGAGCGAACGTCAGGACCTTATAACACAGTCAACTCAGCTTTTGGAGTTTTAACTGATCGAAGGCGCGACATTGCGCGAATTCAACTTTCCTGTGAAAATACAAATACACCTGTACCTTACGTCGATCTGGCAAACGAAATACTTGAAAATGCAGTAGCATATAACCCGGAGTATTATCAGACTACCGGAACAGCCGATGAACTGAGTTCTAATCCCGAGCATCTAAACGTCGCAGCCTATAACAGACTTGCAGAAGCAATTTATCCCTGGCACTTGCCTTTTAATCTGTGGACGGAAGAAGCCCGCACATATTTGAAACACCTGGGAGTTCCTCGATACAAATTAATGGAAACATTCCAGAAAAACGGCGAGAATCCGGAGCCGGATGATCTTAAGATTGCTACTGAATACCTTGGCCTAACAACAAGAGAACAGGAAATTATTACAGACTCTCCGCCTTCCGAACCCTGGCTATACTGGGGCTTTGTAGAAGAAACGGTTCCCGATCCGTCCGATGAAACTAAAACGATTAACTGGGTAGAGTTATTACAACGTGTTCCTATATTCCTTGAAAAATCAGGTCTCACCTACAAAGAAATGGAAGAATTTCTTGATACCCGATTTATCAATCCCGGCAGGTTTGAGCCGGAAAGCCAACAGGCTGAAATCGAAGTCTGCTTCGAAGATGCTTTCTGTAACGTTGATGAAGCAACGATTACTAACTTGACCTCTGAAACTCTTAACAAAATCCACCGATTTGTACGTCTCTGGCGTAAGATAAACTGGAGCACGAAAGAACTGGATATAGTTCTCAGTGTGCTGAAAAACCCTCAAATTGAAACGCCCGAGATCGATGAAGATTTTTTATTGAAGCTATGGCGTCTCCATCGTCTACACACGGATATTAAAGTACCTATAGTTAACCTCTTAAGCTTCTGGAGTAGTATCAACACAGATGATTATAAAGGGCAAATTAAATCTCTCTATGATAAGTTATTTTTAAACAAATCCGTTCTCAATCCTGAAGATGAAATATTTATCCTTAATGATGAGAGAAACGAACTTGAAAATCCAAATGCCCAAATTACCGACTATGCTGCCGGTATTCAGGCAGCAATAGAGATTAGAGACTCGGAACTATCACTGTTACTTGGGCTCGAGTGGTTATTTAACATTAGCTGGGATTCCGAAGTACAAACTTCCTTAAATAACTGTGTTGTACCGGAAGATTTGCTGCGGGAATTTATAGATCAGGGGATTCAACTCTCCGAAAACCGAGAGGTTCAGGTTGTAAAAGAAAATAGCAAATGGCAAATAACCGATGGAGAACTCTTGTTCACAATCCGCAGAGATGTGATACAGGAGAAATTCCACATCTATGCACACAGAGAAACTGTAGTGGATGATGTGCTCAACCTTACGAATTTATCTCGTATATATCGAATTGTGACCCTCTCAAAAGCATTAAAGATATCTATAGGAGAATTCCTTTCAATTAAGAAACTGACTGGGACTGCTCCCTTTTTCGACCTTCCCAACTCTCAACATTTAAGGACTACGTTAAAGTTCGTTGAAAAGGTGCAAAAGATAAGAAAATTAAACTTTAATATTTCTGAACTGGATTATTTGCTGCGTCATATTTATAGAGAGTCAGAAGGCATTGCCCTGTCAAAATCCGAGATAGCCTTAATTCTCGGCGAAATTCGTGATGAGCTTCAGAAAATCGCAGCAGAAAACAAACTTGTACCCGATCCTACAGGCGAATTAACAGCCATGAAACTGACCTGGCTTAAATGGGACAAGTCACTCATCCAAAACGTAATTGGTACTCTTGATAATAGCAGAGATTTTGTGACGGATTTAACGGCATTACCTGGTAGCAATTTTGAATTCCCGGAGAAGTTTAAAGATAGAATTTATTTTGATTCAGATAATAAAAAGCTTCATTTTGCAGGTTTGATGAGTGCGGATGAAAGAAAAATATTGTTAGAGCTTTCCGGACAAAAAAAATATCAGAAAGCAATAAAAGAATTATTTGAAAAGGCTAGAACTTTTATAGCGGAACGGACGAAGGCTTACGAACTGCCTCCTTTTTCTGCCCCACTGGAAAACTTTCCACCGCAGGTTATCATTCCGGATGAATTGAAAGACAAAATCTACTATGATGAGAATATTAAGGCTCTATTTTTCATCGGATGGATGACGGAAACCGAGAGAGATACTTTGATTGAATTCTTACCTGATTGTGCAGAGGCTATTGATATGCTTTTCCAGGCTCCCTTTGCTCTCGAGGTAGTACCTGAAAATCGATTTTTAAATGAAAATGATATTTCGAAATTATTGAAGGCGTCAAATATTTCCAGCCGCTTCGAGATTGTTGTTGAGAAGCTATTATTTTATATTCGATATTTGCAGAGCGTAAATCTTATCATTCAGAAAATCGCGGATTCTTTGAAACTTGATGTAAAAACGACTGAGCAACTTTTAACCCACTATGTAACTTTACCAGCCGATTACGAATCCGGAAATAAAGCTATTGAAATATTTCTCTCACAATTTTTTACTGAGAGCAATCCGAATGTCGAGATCACTTTTTCCTTATTCCCTGAACAATTCAATGTTTATATCCTGCTTCATAAGATTGCCTTAATTATTACAAAACTCGGCGTTACAGTTGACGAAATACCGCTGCTTTTCCAGGGGAACCCTGAGGTATGGGGTGATAGGGGTTGGGCAGACTTGAATTTCTTGCCATTATCTACCGGGGAGAATTCGCATCCTTTATTCAATGTAGCGGAGAAATTGTTTGATTTATTTACCTTCAGAGATCTTTTATTACCTGGAGAACCAACTCTATTTGAAATCTTGAACATGGCTTTTAATGCGGATCCGGACCGTATTGTAAATTTCTTGAAAGCTTTGAGTGAACGGACCCGGTGGAGTCTGGAGGACCTTCAACAACTGGTAGGTTGGTTTGGCTTTGATATAGGTGATTTTTTAAATACTAAAGCACTTGTCAGGTTCATGGCATGTTTCGAAATAATAAAAAGACTTGGCGTATCTGCCGAGAAAATTTGTGACTGGATTAGTATTCCTCAAGATCCCGATGAGGTCTTAGGAAGAGCCTGTCAAAATGCACGTACAATCAAGCAGGCTGCAAAAGCGAAATACGATAATGAACGATGGCTGGAGGTAGCGAAACCGCTCAGAGACGATTTACGAGAGAAACAGCGCTCTGCCCTTGTGTCGTACCTGATAGCACATTACGCTTTCAGGGATAAGGTATTAAAGAACTCGAACGAACTTTATTCACATTTCCTGATTGATCCTGAAATGAGCCCCTGTATGATGACTTCTCGTTTAAAGCTGGCAATCAGTACAGTACAACTATTTATTCAGCGTTGCCTGATGAATCTTGAAGATTGGGAAATACCAAACGCAAAAATCGCCCAGGAATGGAGCAGTCAATGGGAATGGATGAAAAATTACCGTGTTTGGGAAGCTAATCGTAAAATTTTTCTCTATCCCGAGAACTGGATTGAACCGGAGCTTCGGGATGACAAATCGCCATTCTTCGAAGACCTCGAAAACGAGCTCCTGCAGAATGAAATAACCTCAGATAATGTTGAGAAAGCGTTCCTGAACTACCTTGAGAAACTTGATGAGGTTGGCCGTCTGGAAATTTGCGGTATGTACCATGAAGTCGAAAAAGAAGCTCCGAATGAAACGTGCAAGAACACCATAGATGTTTTCCATGTTTTCGGTCGGACCCGAGGTATTCCGCACATCTATTATTATCGTCGCCGTATTGCCACAGGAGGCGAAACGATATATTGGACTCCCTGGGAAACAGTTGATCTTGATATCGAGGGGGACCATTTGATTCCGGTTGTTTGGAACCGGCGCCTACATCTTTTTTGGCCGATTTTTACTGGGAAGGAAAACAAAGAGGAAGAGATTTCTAAATACTGGGAGATCCAGATAGCCTGGAGTGAATATAAGAATGGGAAATGGACACCAAATAAGGTCTCGAAGGAAAAGTTTAAAGCTTGGTACTATGATAAAACAGATTTTTTATTCAAAATACCTTTCCCAAATAGCGAAGAATTATTTATAGATTGTTTATATTGGTGTAAATATAATTCGTATGATCTTTTCTTTTATCTAAAGAGTTTTAAGCTTACGAGTTGTGAAAAAATTATACATTTAGTGTTTGATTCAAGAGACGCTTCAATATGCAGTGCTTATAATCTCCAATTTATTCCTCCTAACACGAGAATTGAGTCCATGACCTTTCTGGAAGATGGCGAGTATCCACTTATTTTAAACTCAGGGAATACAGATATCCTTGGAAAATTTATACAAAATACAAGAGAGGATATCCTGACGCTTTCGAAGACTCCGGGAACCTTTATAATTTCCTATCCCCATCAGTTTGCTCAATTTGTTTCTCAGGCGCCTTTTTTCTTTACAGACGATACTAGGACCTTCTTTGTAACACCTCAAGGTACTGGTGTTTACGACCCTGCGGATCCGCCGGATATATATGAGCCAAATATACCAGAAATGGAATGGAAGAACCCAAATAAAGTACAGCCAGAGCAAATTGAAGAGATTTTGCCCGATTATTTTGAATTCATTCCGCCGTATGAACACTGGGAAGAAATGTTACCTCCTATCATAGATGTGGATCCTCCCGTCGTTGAAGAGACTTTTCCTAGCGGTGGATTTTATGAAGAATCTACCGAACTACCACCTGACAATAACTTTTATAATATAAATGGCGAGTCCGGAACAATGAGACATACAAGAAGTAATACTTCTTTTTTATCTACCGAAAGTACTTCAATGGCAGTAGCCAATTCTTCATTTGCCACCCCTGTATATGGAAAGACATATCTTTTTGAGACCTTTTACCATCCTTATGTATGCGAGTTTGCCAAAAAAATAAACCGTGATGGCATTGATGGTCTTTTACAACGACGAGTACAGTTACTAAATTCCTTATTGTTCAGTTTTGAGCATGAAGGGCAGGTTGGAACAGATATAACTTTTTGGAAAGAAGCTTTTATTGCTCACGGCTATACGCTTTCTGATAATGCCGATATTTCAATCAAGGAAGAGACAATGCCTAATGAAGATGCAGGTTTTTCAGCGATAATAATAAAAGATAGAGGAGCTATCTATAAAGCGATAGAAGAAGCAAATAAAGTGTACGTTTACAAGGACCTGTTCGAAGAAGTGTATGAGCCTGAAGAGGTTGTTGACAAACCCTATCCTTATGAAGATGTCGATTTCGAATTAGATGGCGCATATTCATTGTATAATTGGGAGATATTTTTCCATACGCCACTGATGGTAGCCGACAGTCTAAGCAAAAACCAAAAATTCGCAGAAGCCCAGAAGTGGTTCCACTACATTTTTGATCCTACAGATACTTCTACCCTTGAAGTACCGCAAAAGTACTGGAAACTAGGTCCTTTCCTTGAAGCTTCGGATGAGGAGGCAGCCACGACATTGGAAGAGCTACTGACGAAAGAAAAAGAGGAACTGGAGAAACAGGTAAATGAGTGGAAAGATAATCCGTTTAGACCGCATTTTATTGCTCGTATGCGGATTATTGCCTATCAAAAGACAGTTGTTATGAAGTATATCGACAACCTTATCGCATGGGGAGACCAGCTGTTTCGCAGAGATACCATCGAATCAATCAACGAAGCAGTCCAGCTTTATATACTTGCAGCAGAAATTCTTGGTAAGCGACCCGAAGACATCCCTCCACATACAGAACCTCCAGTCAAAACTTTTAATGATTTAGTGGAAGGAGAACTGGATGCATTTTCAAACGCTATGGTCTATGCAGAGAACTTTCTCTCGCCTCCTGAATCGACTGCTTCAATCGGAACAGACAAAATGCAGATGTTAGGACCATCATTTTATCTTTGCGATACTCCAACTTGCTGTGAAGTGAAGGATAATGGGATGCTCTACTTCTGTATACCCAAAAATGAAAAATTGCTTTCATACTGGGATACGGTTGCTGATCGCCTTTTTAAGATCCGTCACTGCATGACCATTGAGGGTGTTGTACGTCAATTGCCCCTCTTCGAACCTCCAATTGAACCAGGACTTCTGGTTCGCGCCGTTGCCGCAGGGGTGGATATCAACAGCGCCTTGAATGACCTCAACGCACCACTGCCTCATTACCGTTTCCAGTATATGCTTCAAAAAGCGATAGAATTTTGTGCTGACGTTAAGAATCTTGGATCTTCTTTGCTTTCCACTCTTGAAAAGCGTGACGCTGAGGAACTATCTCTGCTTCGTTCAAGGCATGAAGTAAAATTGCTTGAAGCGGTAAAACAGGTCAGAAAACAGCAAATTTCTGAAGCAAAAGAGTCTTTGAATGCATTAAATAGAGCTCTTGAAGCTTCAGAAATTCGATATGAATTTTACAAAGATATCGACAAAATAAGCGAAAAAGAAAAACTGTATCTTAAAAAGCTGAGAACTTCTCAGGTGTTACAGTCAACAGGGCAGGGATACGATATTGCAGCCTCGATAGCTTACCTTATACCCGATTTCACGGCTGGCTTATGTGCGGGATCTACTTATGGAGGTTCAAATGTAGGGAGCGCTCTGCGGGCTTACGGCGGCGTTTATAATTTTCTGGCTTCCATAGAATCTTACCGGGCAAATAGAGCTTCAATATTAGCTGGATATGATAGGAGGTGGAATGAATGGAAACTTCAAGAAAAAATTGCCGTGAAAGAAGTTGACCAGAATAAAAAACAAATACTTGCGGCCGAAATACGACTGGCTATGGCAGAAAAAGAGCTGGAAAATCACAATACACAAATTGAAAATGCTCGTGAAATCGAGAACTTCATGAAAGATAAATTTACCAATAAAGAATTGTATAACTGGATGACATCCCAGATATCTACTGTATATTTTCAGAGTTATCAGATGGCTTATGATATGGCAAAGCGAGCAGAAAAGGCTTTTCAACATGAATTGGGTGAATATGACGTAACCTTTATCAAATTCGGCTACTGGGATAGTTTGAAAAAAGGTCTGTTAAGTGGAGAAAAACTCCATTATGACCTCAAGAGGGTGGAGAAAGCTTACCTGGATAAAAACAAACGGGAATATGAAATTACCAAACACATCTCAGTTTCTATGCTGGATCCTGTAGCATTTATAAAGTTAAAAGAAACCGGTGAATGCTTTGTAAATTTGCCGGAAGATATTTTTGATATTGATTACCCGGGTCATTATATGCGCCGTATCAAGGCGGTTAGACTCACGATCCCCTGCGTTACGGGTCCTTACACCAGTGTGAACTGTACACTTACACTGTTAAGTAATACGGTTAGGAGAAATAGTTCTCTACCAGACAATGATCCGAACAACTATGCCCGTGCTGAGGAAGGTGACGATCCCCGCTTTAGAGACAGCGTTGGAGCGATTCAGTCCATTGCTACCAGTAGCGGACAGAACGACAGTGGTGTATTTGAACTGAACTTCCGCGATGAAAGATATCTACCGTTTGAAGGTGCGGGCGCGATTAGCAATTGGCGCATCAAACTGCCTAAAGAATGTAATAATTTTGACTTTAACACTATCTCTGACGTAATTTTACACATCAATTATACGGCCAGAGAAGGTGGAACGACATTGAAACAGGCTGCTATGGATTGTATTGTTTCGAAACTTCCAAAAGAAGGTATTCTTCGAATGTTCAGCGCAAAGCATGAATTCTCTAACGAATGGGCAAAATTTCTCAGTTCCGAAGGCGAGGAAGCGTTACCTATTCTTGAATTGGATTTAAACGAATCACAATTCCCGTACATATTTAGAGACAAGGAAATCACGTTGAATACCGCACATTTCTTTTTGAAATTAAAAGAAGGTCTTGAATATGACGATGCGAGTCCTTTGTCCTTCGAGCTTAAGAGAGAAGAGGGTTACGAATCCGGTGAGTGCGAATTCGAAAAAAACGGGAGCCCAATTAGCGAATTGCCTTACAGCAGACTCGAAGGGATAAATGGAAGTTTGGGGAAATGGTACCTCGAAGTTGCGAATTTGGGAATTGCTCTTGGGACTATCGAGAATATTTTGATAGTCTTTGAGTACTCGGTGGATCTTTCAGAATAAACAAAAAAAGAACCTTTGTGTTCTCTGCAGTTGAATTTATTCGGGAGTTCTTTTTCGTAAATTAAAAAACAACACCGAAAAAGCGACTATAAGCATTCCGAGAACAGAAAGTACGGTCGGTGAATCGTTTTTTAGTAAAATCCAGCTAATTACCGCTCCTAATATGGGCATAATAAACTTCCACATATTTAATTCTGAGACTTTTACTCTTTCTTTCTTTATTAAATAAAACCAGATTGAGAACCCTGCTGCAGATATAAATGAAAGCCACAAAAGTGATAATATGAACTGTCCGGTAATCGTAATTTTGGGAGAACCTTCCATAAGAAACGAAAGTAGAAGTAGAACAACTCCTCCCAGACCCATCTGGGCGGAATTTAAAGTAATGGGATCTACGTCACTTTTATCTGCCGATACGACAATATTTCCAAGTGCGCTTGCCGTTGTGGAGCCCAACAGAATAAATATACCCGCCAATTCTTTAAAGGAAGTTCCTGTAATAAATCGCCTGTCTATCGATATTAAAATTACTCCGAGAATCCCTGCAAAAATGTAAATTGCTTTTCGAAAAGATAACTTATCGTCTTTAAGAATTATATGCGCAGCGATTGCAGTAATAAGAGGCGACGAACCTACGACTATTGCACCGGTAGAACCGGGAACCAACGACATTCCCCAGAAGAACAGGGAGTACAAAAGGAAAGTCTGGAAAAGACTCACCTTCGCTATTGTTTTTAAAGCGGAGCGGATTGATTTAAAATAAGTTTTTAATCCGCCGCAAAAGGGCATCAATAATAAACCTGCGAGAATGAAGCGTATTCCCGCGAAAAGCATGGGTGTACAGTAAGGAAGACCAATCTTTATAGCAGCAAAAGCCGAAGACCATAAAATACAGGCAAGTATTGCAAGAGAAATAATTTTGGATTTCTTTAAATCAATCATAACCTAAGGAGAGTATACTCTTAATCTTGAATGTCAATGATGTTTCTCGATTTTCAAGAAACAAGTTAAATTGTTGAATGGTTGAGTAGTAAAAACAACATAATCCTTTTTTCCTCTGTGCTCTCTGTGGTTAATGTTTAAGCTAGGATGTTAGGAGGTTGGGAAGTTAGGTAGTTAAAAACAACAGAAAAAAATCAGTGTTTATCCGTGTAAATCCGTGGCTAATTTCATACATCAAAAATAACGGTTGCCTGGTATTCATCACCGACTTCTTTTATTTCAAGTTGGTGATACGTAACTGCTTTTATTTCAGTCCCGTTCTTTATGTCTTCTGCCGATACTATGTTTCCTTTCATATTAATTTCATATAAATCTTTTTCAATCTTGACCGAACATACAGAGGGGAGAAACAATTCCTTTTCAAAAAAATATATTATTTCTTCCAGGACACTAACAAGTGCCGTTTCCATATTTTCTTCTTTGGTGGAAAATCCTCTTTCTATTTCCGGCTGTATTTCTATCCCGCCGGATAGTAAATCTGCCGTTGCATGTATTGCTTTCCAGAAAATCTCGGTAAGGGAATTACCGGTTATTTTTATACCGATATCAGCGGTATGCTCTAAGATTTCGTAATCCTTATTCGATTCCAAAGACATGTTTTATTAAACGGGGAAACTCATAGTAGAGTTGTTTTAACATAAATCGAGCAGGCATCTTTACTCCTAGTATTTCTATTTTTTTTCCTGTTAATATTTTCTTTGCAAGGTAGCGGGTTCTGAAAGCATGACTTTTATCAGTAATTATAAATACTTTTTTTGAATCCCCGATAAACTCATTTGAATTTATGAGGTTCTGGGGTGTTGTTTGTGACTTATCTTCCAGGATAGCTTTTAATTTGGAATATTTTTTCATCCATCCAACTTCTTCTTTTGTACCCGAAAAAATGACTTTAAAGTCATTGAGATTCTTTATTTTTGATTCAGCGAATTTGACTCGCTTTTTTGTGAGTTCTTTATCCTTGCATCCAAGAATTATGACTACATCTTTATTTTCTACCACTTCTCTAAAACTCTGAATACGTCTTTTTTAAATTTATTTCCTATAGAATAAGCTGATAAAATATTTTCTTTTATAGGATCTAAAGGTTTTGTCGTATAGACGAGAGCAATTACTTCATTCTTTTTTACTTCTTCTCCTTCTACTTTCAAGAGTTTTATTCCGGCTCTTAAATCTACATTGTCCTCTTTCTTTTCTCTACCTGCGCCCGTCTTTAAAGCAGCAATACCAATTTTATAAGCGTCTATTTTCTCGACAATTCCTTCGTGAGCAGTTTTAACTTCAAATGAGTTTCTATAAGTGGCAAGTCTCGATAAATCGCCTCCCTGAAGAGAGACCATCTTTTCGAATCTCCTTAAAACTTTACCACTCTCAAGCGTTTCACTTGCGTTTGCTTTTATGCCGGCAAGTGAGCACATTTCTTCTGCAAGAACTTTTGTAATCTCGACAGTGTCAGTATAATCGATTACGTTGCCTTTAAGTATCTCGAGAGACTCAATCACTTCGGGTGCGTTTCCTATATTTCTGCCGATTGGTGCGGACTGGTCAGTAAACACAATCGTCATTTTTGTTCCGAGTTCTTCACTGACTTTTTTCATCATTTCGCCCAGCTTTTTGGCAGACGCAAGGTTTTTCATAAAAGCACCTTCTCCTACCTTAAGGTCTATAACAAGACCATCTAAGTCTTCGGCGAGTTTCTTAGATAAAATACTGGAAGTAATAAGAGGTACTGATTCTACGGTTTCAGTTGCGTCCCTTAATGCGTACAACTCTTTATCTGCAGGAGCGATTTGTCTGGTTTGAGATATGATAGAACAGCCTGTCTTCTTTAAAACTCTCTCAAATTGACTGAAGGTGAGAGAGGTTTTATATCCGGGTATTGCTTCCATTTTGTCGGCGGTCCCGCCCGTGTGTCCAAGTCCTCTTCCTGTAATCATAGGAACGATTATACCCATTTCCGCTGCAAGAGGAGCAAGGATTAAGCTTATTTTATCTCCTACCCCTCCTGTAGAGTGTTTGTCTATTTTTGGTCCTTTGATTTCGGATAGATCAAGTTTTTTCCCCGAATTTAGCATAAAATAAGTAAGGTTCTTTGTCTCCTCGGTGTCCATCCCCTTGTAAAATATTGCCATTAAAAGGGCGCTTATCTGATAATTCGGTATTTCCTTGGTTGTAACTCCTTTTATGAATTTCTCGATGTCAGATTTATTTAAGTGATGTCCATCTCTTTTTTTTCTTATTATCTCCCGCATGAGATTAAGTTAATTTGAAAAAGATTATTGTCAAGAATAAATACCCTCCTACACTCCTCACCCTACTGTAAACCCTATACCCCCAAATAATAGCCACGTATTAATACGGATTTCAACAAAAGGAATCTACTCATTGCGATATATTAAGGATCCGTTATAATATTATTATCCACAATAAAGGAGGTTATAATGTTTGCCCGACTAAATAAGAATGTTCAAGAACCAGGCAAGAGTTTGGTGTTTCCCATATTTCTTGCTTTTTTTCTTTTAGGAGGACAAGTTCTTGCTCAGGTAACCATAAAAAAGAATGTCCCAAGATCTTTGGAACTTAATATTGAGGATTGTCTTATTGCCACAATCACATCGCCAGAGCCAATGACTGTCTATATGGTAGGGACGGCAACTGAAGCAGGGAAAGGACTTGTTGCCAAAGTGACAACCAGGAAGTTTGAAATCAAATCAGGTGTTAACAGGTATGATGCTGCCCACCTGCCACCTATTGCTGAGACCTGGATTATTCCCGAATATGAGCGTTTAATAGAAAGAACGGGAAGTTTTCCTGAGGGAAGGTATACAATACTTGTCCGAATTTTTACGGCGAAGGATGAGCTGATAGATGAAGATAAGAGAACCCATCGTGTCGTATACCCCGAGCTCAGGTTATTAACTCCAAGAGAAGGATCTAAGATAGTTGAATCTAACCCGCTGTTTCACTGGTCTGTTAGCCGTTCTGTTCCCGGAGCGAAATATTTACTGAGAATATTTGAGCTAAAGCTTCTAGGGCCAGAAGCAACTGTTGCTTCTGATATTCCCTTTTTTCAGAGAAAAACTTCTGCTACCTCTTTTCGATATCCGTTGAATGCGCCTCCTTTTAAAGAGGGAAAGAAATATGCCTGGCAGATTCAAATGTTGGCTGCTGATGGGTATCCTTTGGGAAGAAATGAAGGGAAAAGTGAAATTTTTATATTCAGATATAGAGATGCTAAGGTGAATTATCCAATAAAGCTTGTTTCGCCGGAAGAAGGTGCTGAGATTGTTTCTGAGGAACTTAAATTTTGCTGGGAGCCTATACCTGTTGAAGATGTTAATTATAATATTTACTATACGCATAAAGATTGTGATCCGACAGCGGAAGGAAGACCACACCCATTTGCTCCGTTACTTCCCGATTCTACCGCAGGTAGGAGAATTCAGGAATTGCAAATAAGAAAACGTAATCTTGAAACCAAACTGCGTTACTGGCAGAGGTACTGTGAAGAAGAAGTAGCCGAAATGCTTGAAAGTAGCCAGGAAAATCAACAAGCATGGGAAAATGCAAAAGAGAAACTAAGAACAATGGCGGAGTCTCTTAGGGGCGAGCTGGATATTTCCCTGCCTGAAGATTGCCCGGTCGGTGACCGTTGCTGTAACAATAGGCCCTGTTGCGAGGGACTCGACCCTTGCAAAGAAGAAGACCTTAAAACTTACAAAGAACGAATAAGATGTCTTCAAGACCAGATAAATTCATTAAACAATATATTTAACGGCTCTACAGCAGAATTTTTGAGACTTTATACTCGCTGGCGAAATGGGGCGGACCACAGAGCCACTATGGCTTTCTATAACGCGTATTTTTCGCTCATAGATGATATTATTGGAGTGGTTACATCTGCCCTTGATGCTATTACTCCCGATATGGAGGAAGTTCTCGAAGAAATTATTGAAGAAACCCTGGCGTCGGGCGGTTGTACGCTGGCGCCCGAATGGTGTGAGGCTATCGAGAACGCAAGAACAGTGAAAGAAAAAATGGGTGTAGTAAAATCATTGATGGCAAGTGCCAGATCGAGCGGTTCTATGCCTCCGGCATTCATTGTGGCTATGGTTCAAGCAATGGCGCAGCAAGCTGCCAGCGCGACGGGAGTTGGCGTGGCTGGGTGGGAAAATTTTGCGAATGTTATGGTGACTGAACTAAGAAGCGCGTATGAAGCTCTTCTATGTTTGCTAGAGCTTAATCAAATAAGGATAGCGTCTTTCAGGGATTGCGATGAATTCTGCAGTAGACTCATAGAGTGTTTAAGGGAAGAGATTGCGGAAGTAGAAGAGGAGATTGAAGAGATAGGGCAAGAAAGTGCCCGGGAAAGGACAGAATATTGGGAGGAAGAACGTGAAAGAATAAGAGGAGAAATGGAGCAGGCTCTCTCAGAACTGGGAGTGGACTGGTATGATAGATGCTGTAAGGAAGGAACCGGTGAAATCAGTGTGCCTGGTGAGGACGAATGTGCTAGAGTTGCCGAACAGGCATTAAGAAGAGCCCTGGGAGACAAGGCCTGCTTTATGACCTTCGTAATAAGATGCCACCCTGATGGCGGAGTAACCATAGAGCACAGTTTTCCGTCAAGAGAGAGGAGAGAAGACTGCTGTGAAACAGAGGAGGAGAGAACAGAAAGAATCGGACATAGGGAAGGTAATCCCCCTGAAGGCGGAAATGTCTGTTATCCCGAAAGCGAAAGGGAGAGAGAAGAAATGGGAGGGCGCACACTACCTGCAGGAGGATGGAGAGTTGAGGCAAATGACGGAGAAGGAAACTTAATTGGTGAGAGCCCGGTACGTAGACTTAGTCCGAGGAGACCTGTTACCGAACCTTACCATGAACCAACTTCTATTGATTCTCTTGAATGTGAGTGTGTTGTTACGCCCTTGATAAATGGCAATCCGGTAAAGAAGAATACTACTGTCAAGAATCTTCAGAAGGGAACGGGGCAAACAATCTCAGTTAAGGGAGACTGCGGTAAGAATTGTTTGCTCGGTCCTCAGAATATAAAAATTCAACCCCCCCTTGTAGTAAATGCCGCGTTTGGAGCACCTATAGTATTTTTACCTCCGCCGGTTACGGTAAAGGCGCAGAAAACAACATATGATTTTCCTTACCCGGGATTGTATAAGGTTGCCGTTACTCAATTTTGTGAGGACGGAAGTTCATGCGATGCCTCATTCAGCGTAGAGATTTTGGAGAGAAAAAAACCGAAGCCTTTTGACCCGGCCGGCATAGTGGGTTTATCTCCAACGGCAGGGTGCGGAAATGCTTATTGCCTTAAGGTTATATATGCAATTTCGGGAATTAAGGACTTCGAAACAATACGTTTCAATACACTCGATTTGGGGAAAACGGCTGAGCTTCAATTAATTCTTAAAAGTAGTTGTTTTTCTAAATGCAAGGGCAAGAAAGAAGTCACTTGGGAAATAAAAGAACCGGACGGAAAAAAGATAATAAAGAAAGCTCCGAATTTATACGAGATAAAATATGATTTTAGTAAAGTGGGATTGTATCATATCTGTGTAATAGAAACGGCTGAATGTGGTGGAAGTACGAAAACATGCAGTAAATTTTTTCTTGTTGAGACGGAATAAGAGAAAAATAGACCGCAAAAAAATTTACAAACCCACGAAAGGCCAAGAAAACACATAGAACGCAGATTATTTTTGTTTTTACTATTTAGCAATTTAACTTAGATTAGATTCGTGAAATCTATTAATACGTTGTTAATTCTTTACAATCTCCCATGTCCTGGAAGTTTTGTTTCCTTGTCTGTCACTTAAATAAAGTTCCAATTTGTGCGTGCCTTTTGAGATTTCCTCCGGATGCTCAAATATCAGTCTTTTCTTCTGGGGATCGTACCTGAAAACGGTTTTCTTATTATCGATTAAAGTCTTGATAGAATAAAAGTCCACACCAGAAAGTGAATCCCGGAGATTGATTTGCAGAGGAATTTTTGAGGAAAAATGTTTTCTAGATAAAGAAACGACCGGAGCCATCGAGTCTTTCAATATAGCATAAGGTCCCAAATGGTCTATAAAATCAATCACATAATTCCCTTCCCTTTTAGCGGAACAAAAGCTCCATTCCCATCCATTTTTTTCGTATATAGAATAAAAATTTTCTCCTTTCGGGACTTTTATTTTAATTTTAGCTTTACTTTTAAGCGGTATAGGCGGTTCCCAGCTCCAGGTAACAGGTTCTCCTTTGCTAATTCTAACTGCTATAAGTCTCGAATTAATTTTCTCTACCTGGTTTAAAATTATCTGACATTTACCGTCAGGAGATTGCATTGTTTTAAATTCTTTCTTTGTAAAATTCCACAGCGATAGCGAATCACCGGATTGTAAAACCACTTTTTGCTTTCTTAAGTCATACCATTTTCCATGAGCCTGGAAACCGTTTGTTTCAATAACTATTTTACCGCTATCGGGATCGCTTAGCATAATATTTCCTTTGTCTTGTAAATCCAATAATTTAATAACTAAACGGCTCATATTCTCGGAACAATCATAAACTTCAATCAAATAATTGCCTGTATCATCTCCGTTTATAATGCCGTCTCCTCCTTCGTAAAAAGGGAATCCGTTGCCCGGAGCGGTATATAATCTTCTGAATTTTCTACCTGACCTCATTCTGTATTCAAAATCAAAAAGGAACCTTGAATCTTTATAGTTTGAGTAGGAAAACTTATCTACAAATTCCCTTCTTAACAAAGAACCGTTTTTGTATAATTTGATTTCTTTGAGGCCAAGTTTCCCTGACCGTGTATTAACCATATCGACTACCTCGATTTCTATTCCGATCTTTCCTTCTGCGAAAACCGAAATCGTATCTGAAGCGACCTTAAAAACTTTTCCTGTATGAGAACCAAAAATCGTCGAAGATTCATCCAGGGGAACGAATCTAACACCCTTAATTACAGGAGGAATGTTATCCGGAACGTCAAAACCTCGAACAAAAGGATCAATAGGATTACTGTTCTTATCCCTCAACTCAAAATGCAGGTGCGGGTCAAAACATCCGGAACGACCTGTATAGGCAATAACTTCACCTTTCCTAACAGGAATTTCTCCTTTCTTAAACCAGAGCTCTACAGCGTAGGAACCCTTAAGTAATTGATTCTTTCGAACTATCTTTTTTAAAGCAGGGAAGAAATCGGAAAGATGAGCATAAACATAAGTTTCTCCCGACTGATTTTTTATATAAACAACTTTTCCATAGCCCCAGGGTGAAACCTTTACCCTTATTACCCATCCATCAACCACAGAAAAAACCTTTTCGCCTATTCTCTTTGTAGGAAGGTCAATACCTGCGTGAAGATGCCCGCTTCTCCATTCGCCAAAAGATGAAAGCATTCCATTTCTTTCAGGGAGAGGCCATTGCACAGCGTTACTGGAAGAAAAAAGAATTGTCGAACACAGAAAACTTAAAAGAATCATAACATAATCTAACAAAAAACCGTAGCAATGCAATATATGTAAATTTTAATATACTAGGATAATAAAAAATTTACCTATATTTATTGAGTTTATGGGTTATGGTCTTAAGGTTCAATATCTTAGTTTTGGAACGGTTTTTGTATATCGAAGTTAGCGATGAAAGAAGTTTTGATTGTAGACGATTTCAAGCCGACTCTTGAGTCGATGGGAACTTATTTAGCTGACGAATATGCCAGCGATATTAAAATTTATATCGCTGAAAACGGCAAAGAAGCAATTGAGGTGTTGAATTCCAGTGAGATAGATTTGGTTGTAACTGATATAAGTATGCCTGTGATGGATGGGCTTGAGTTGTTAGCTTACATGAGTAAAAAACATCCAGGTATTCCCGTGATCGTTATGACTTCTTTTGGTACGCCACAAATAGAAGAACGGCTTAAGAAATTCAAAGCTTTCCTTTACCTTGAAAAGCCTTTCGATATTAAAGAACTTGAAGGAAAAATTTTGGAAGGGCTTAGTGCTGAAAGTGAAGGACACATTAAAGGATTCTCTCTGCCCTCTTTCTTGC
The DNA here is from genome assembly GCA_964534175.1 of uncultured bacterium. Taxonomy (GTDB): domain Bacteria; phylum Hydrothermota; class UBA3072; order UBA3072; family UBA3072; genus JAFGHJ01. The sequence goes on from CAZHNS010000012.1 coordinate 43,872, forward strand.
AGCTTATTGAAATAGAATCTAAAACATGTACTTTAGAAATAGAATATGGAGACAATAAGGGCTTTTTATATTTTATGGATGGTTCTTTGATTGGCGCAAAAACCCCAGATAAAAGAGGTGTAGAAGCGGCATTAGAAATTTTAGCATTAGAAAAAGCTGAAATTGATATACTGGCTAAATGTAGAAATCCTGAAAAAACTATAGATACTCCTTTGCATTACCTGCTCTTAGAAAGTGCCCGTATCAAAGATGAAGAAAATAAGGAAAAAAGGGAAAAATCCAGCTTAGAAAGTTTAATCGAAGAAGAAATAGAAAAGGAAATATATTCTTTGCTGGACTTTAAAGAATTAGGAACGGGCTCTAAAGACTTGGGAACAAAAGAAATATATCGGTAAGAGATTCTTTTAAAAAGATCGGCATTACATTTTTCTTTCCAGAAAAAGAGACAGAATAAAAAACAGTAAAGCAATAACGAGAAAGAAAGCAGCTCCATTTTCAAAACCGCTACCTCCAAAAATATATTTAATTTCTTCATCAGAGAGACCCTCGAGCTTTGACTCGGATGGATGAGCGTTTACCGCTGTCAAGCCGATAATTGTTTTCCCATCGGTTATTTTATAAATGCCGCATTCTTTTGTTTCTTTAAAGATATATTTGTTTTCTCCAATCCAATGGGGTTCATAATTATCGCCTTTAGGGCCGATTACAAGCGGCAGGGAGGAACTTTCTATAACTATAGATTCGTCCAATAAAATATTGTTATAGGTTTTATCATCATATAAAGAATTAATTATACTAAAAAGAAAGGGTATAAAAACAGGATGTAGAGATAAATCGTTTTCTTCGAGAGAAATGGGCAGAATGTAATGGTTTTTTGTTTTGACGAGGAAAGGGTCGCCGTTCTCGAAATATATGAGCGGCTTGCCTTCGGTTATAATGCAGCTGTATCTTACTGGAACTTTACTTAAGTCTTCTAGGTAGAATGAACTGCCCGGGGGAGTTTTCGGGGTGATAGTTGAAATTTTATCGGGGATTTTATTGGAAATTGAAGTGTTTGTATTTCCCTGTAAACAAAAAATCCCGGGGCTTGCCCTCTTTAGTAAAACTAACACATCCTTTTCATTAACATTACAAGCCAGAAATAAGTCTCCTTTTACATTGGCGGTCTCCTTGACCCATTTTACATCAAAAAAGGAAGGTGATAGAGCTGCTATAAGACGTTCAGGATAAGCATCTCTTAGAATACAAATGCTTTTTTTATCATATACATTAACGGCAAAATAAAATTTATTGTCAAACTCAAATCCCTTTTTATCTTCCAGCTCGAGATATATCGGATGTAGACCTTTTGGCAAATTTAGGTCGAAGGATAATACGTTTTCGCCAGCTTTTAAAATTATATTTTCTGTCCGAATAATTCTGTCTTCTGTTTTTAATATTATGCCGGTTTTTTTCTTCTCTTTATATTCATTAGTGATTTTGAAATTTATGACAAATTTCTCTTTTTCAAAACTTGGTCCGGAGGAAGCGCCTACTATTCCGAGATTGCCGGGAGGTAGAGGGTTTTTCCTAATTCTAATTCCCGGGAATTTTTCTCCCTCTTTTATTATTTTTCTAAAGCCGTTTTTTTGAGCATCGGTGATTAAGATTCCAGTGGATCGTTTTTTCAGATATCGAGAGAATTGAGGAATGCCGGCAATAGTAGGTACGGTGAAAATATTATTATCTTTAATCACGGTTTTACCCATTGAAGGAGAATTGTCGACGATTAAGGTTTCAGAAGATTTTACGAAAACAAAAGGAATTTTAATGTTTGCCGCGGCAAAAATAAGCAGTATTATAATACTGATTCTCATTATGAGCAAAAGTAATCTTTTAAGACGAAACCATCTAATAAGTCTTATTTCATTCTTTACAATGAAAAGTAGAGATGGAAAGTCTATCTTCTTGAGTTTTTTCCTAGATATCAAGTGTATTATTATCGGTACTATAATAAGCGGAAGAAGAAAAAGGAAGGAAGGGAAAATCATGGCAGTCGTTTTCTTTTTTCAAGGTACTCTGTAAGAGCTTTATCGTAAGGAATATCTGTGCATATTTGAAAATAGTCGATACGCTTGGGTGCAAAGCCGTTTTTATAACTTGAGATAAATTGATTGAATTTATTTTTGTATAAACCCTTAAGACTTTTAGGGTCGGCGAGAATAGTTTTTGAGTTTTCCATATCTCTAAATAGAGATTCATCATGAAACGAAAAATCCAGTTCTTTTCTATCGAGAATATGAAAAACAATAACTTCGTGTTTTTTTGCTTTCATTACGTTTATGATCTTAATTACTCTTTCCGGCTCTTCCAGTAAATCGGAAAACAGGATACAAAGACTTCTCTTTTTTATTAAGGGAAGCAGTTCAAAGATAGAGTTAGAAATAGAGGTTTTTCCCGAGGGCTCGTTTTTGCTAAGAGTACCCAGCAAAAACTTTAGATGATTTGTTTGGCTTCTTGCTGGTATAAAAGATTCTAATCTGGAATCAAAAAGTACCAGTCCGACTGAATCATTCTGCTTGAGCAATAAATAGGCGAGAGAAGCGGCAAGTGTTCGGGCGTAATCAAATTTTGAAATTTTTTCCCCGAATTTCATAGAATTACTTTTGTCTAAGAGCAGGAATGAAGATAGATTTGTTTCCGATTGGTATTTCTTCAGATAAAACCGCTCTGTTCTCGCATATAACTTCCAGTTAATTTTATTAATAGGATCTCCCTGATAGTAGGGTCGGTGTTGTTTAAATTCCAGTGAAAAACCATGGTAAGGGCTCTCATGTAAGCCGTTTAAAAAACCTTTTACAATTATTTTAGCCCTGAGGTTCAGGGTTCTGATTTTTTCTAAGACTTCAGGTTTTAAAAGTTTCAAAAAACTTATACGCTATTCTTCAAGTACTACTATTCTAACCTTTTCTCCTTCCTCTATGGTAAGGGGTTTACCTTCTCTGTTGAAACCTATTATACCGTAATTTCTGGGTATTGTATCCTTTTTGGCAAACGTTGCAAAAAACCCAATCATTATTTCTCCGGGATTTCCCCTTAACTCCCCGTGATAGCCGCTTGTATCTGTACTTTCGATCTGAGAAGGTACATCGTACATGAATTTGTTTAACTCATACGAATTCATTTTGTTATCCGTATAAGGATTTACGGGAACTCCGAACGTCTCAATTTGTTCGTATATGTCAGCTAATGAAAAGGGTATCTTACCCATGTTAAAAGCCCTGTACCTTTCAATAGCAGCTCTAACCGTATACATATTTGACTGCAATTTTCGTTCTTTTGTATTTATTTTCGCGTTTTGATACTGCGGTTCAATCAAAATATATAATAACCCCAAAAAGGCAATAATTATACATATATCAAGAATTCTTAAAGTAACTCTGTTCATTTAGCCTCCTTATGTATTTTGTAAGAATAATTAATAATCAAATTCTGTCAAGGGGATTGACTTTTGAGTTTTATCTTTCTTTTTGCTATTTAAATAAATTCAGCTAAAGGTTTTTGTAATTAAATAGTAATACTTGACAAAAACAGTTATACACTTATGGTTATAATGAAATGTTTAAAATGCTTAAAAGTTTAATATTTCTGCTACTTTTTTTTATGTTCTCATATTTAGGTAAAGCAAAAGAGGTTACTATTACTGTCGCTTACAATAACGTACCTTTTAATGAGGAGCTTACGACAGCTTGGGGCATTTCTGTTTTTATTGAAGGCTTAGAAAAGTCTGTGCTTTTCGATACTGGTGGAGACGGTTCTATTCTTCTTGCAAATATGAAAAAACTTGGGATTAATCCGAACGATATAGAGATTGTGTTTTTATCTCATATACACGGCGACCATGTGGGAGGGCTTGATGCTTTATTAAAAAAGAACAATAATGTAACAGTTTATATCCCTTCTTCTTTTCCTGATGATTTTAAAAATAAAGTAAAGAGCAGGACAGGTAAATTGATAACTGTGAAGGAACTGCACAAGATATGTGAAAACGTTTGGACAACCGGGGAATTAGGGATTTCAATTAAAGAACAGTCACTTATTATTGGTACGCCCAAAGGTCTTATTATTGTTACCGGTTGTTCACATCCGGGAATAGATAATATTGTGAGTTTCGTTAAAAAGCATTTTGAGGAAAACATTTATCTGGTTCTAGGAGGATTTCACCTCATTTCTTATTCTGAAAGCGAAGTAAAGGAAATTATAAGAGAAATAAAGATGCTAAAAGTGGAAAAAATTGCGCCTTCACACTGTACTGGTGGAAGAGCAATAGAGTTATTCGAGGAAGAATGGGGAGAAAATTTCGTCGAACTGGGTTGTGGAGCAAGGATAAAGATAGAATTCAACAACAATAAGAGTGGAGAACAAATTAATTCTAATTAAGGGGGCTAAATGCGGAACACAAGGGCGAACAATCAAATCGAAGCTATAAAAGAGAATTTAAGAGACGTAAATAATATAGTAATGGTAATCAGTGGTAAAGGAGGGGTCGGTAAAAGTACAGTTGCGAGTAATCTTGCCCTTGTTTTAGCCGAAAGGGGTAAAAAAATTGGACTTCTGGATATTGATATTCACGGTCCTAATTTGCCTAAAATGTTAGGTGTGGAAAAAGAAAGAATGCAGAGTCCAGCGGAGAACAGGATTGAACCAGTTAAAATATCCGACAATCTTAAACTTGTTTCCATGGCATTTTTGCTCACCCAGGAGGATCAGGCCATAATATGGAGAGGGCCTTTGAAGATGAAAATAATTCAGCAGTTTTTAAGTGATATCCAGTGGGGAAAACTCGATTGGTTGGTTGTTGATGCTCCTCCGGGCACAGGAGATGAACCCCTTTCTATGGCGCAGCTGGTACCCGCGAGTAGTGCTATTATTGTAACTACACCTCAAGAAATTTCTATTCTCGATGTAAAGAAATCGATAGATTTTGCCAGAAAAATCAATTTAAGAGTGCTGGGTATAATAGAAAATATGAGCGGTTTTAAATGCCCTCACTGTGGGAAAAAGATCTCACTGTTTAAAGAAGGGGGAGGGGAAAAGCTCGCAAGAGATATGAAAATTCCGTTCTTAGGAGCTATCCCTCTGGATCCGGAAATAGTCAAATCGGCTGATAAAGGAATCCTGTATGTTGAAAAATTCGCCGATTCCCCTGCCACAAAGGCTTTAAAAGAAATTGCAGACAAAATTACCGAAAAGAAGTAATTTTGAATGTTCAAGTCAAGAGCCGAGCATCAAGATTAATGTGCCGAAACAGAAGAAAAAATTGTTAATATTAAAGCTTTCTTTTGTTCTCATGTGTTAAATATACTAATGGAACAATTAGCTGTGTCTGGTAGTCTTTAAAATGTAGATATATGTTCTTGACTTTTAAATGAATATAGATACTTTCGGTAAAAAGGTGGTAAAATGGAGGTAAAATGGGTTTAATAAGCGAAGAAGACAGAAAATATTTGGAAGAAGAGTTTAAAAGTAATATAAATAGAGAAGTAGAGTTGCTTTATTTTAGAAAAGAAGGAGACGAATCTGAGTATTCCAAACAGGCAAAGGAATTGTTAGAAGAGCTTGCATCTCTAAACGATAATCTGTCTTTGGTTGTTGAAAGTTGTGACAATACAGAGAGAATGAAATCCGAAGAATTAAGCCTTTGTCCCTCTATAAAAATTAAATCCGAGAGAAGCGGATTTGTGAATTTTTACGGTATTCCTGCAGGGCATGAATTTATTTCTCTTGTGGAAGGGATAAAGGATATGGGTTCAGACAATCTTTCTCTACCCGACGATGTAGTAAAAAGTTTAAAAGAAATAAAAGAGCCTATAGACATAAAAGTTTTTATTACGCATGGCTGTCCATACTGTCCGGGTGCAGTCAGAAACGCTCATCAGTTTTCTCTTGCAAACGATAAAATTAAAGGTTCTATGGTAGATGCCAGTTATTTCAGAGAACTTTCGATGAAACACGGAGTTTCAAGTGTGCCTCATATAATAGTTAACGATAAGACTGGTTTTGTTGGCAACATGCCTCCTAACGTATTTCTGGATAAAATGAAGGAAGCTTTAAAATAAATGGATTTTTCTATGCAAAAAAAAGAAAAGGATAACGGCAGAAAACATTTCTCTGCGGCCGTAATAGGTAGTGGCCCGGCTGGATTGACCGCAGCGATTTATCTCGGTAGATCAAAAGTTAAAACTGTTGTATTTGAAAAACTTGTTCCCGGCGGATATATTGTTAACGTTGAGCGAATAGAGAATTATCCTGGATTTGTAGAAGGTATCCCTGGAGAAAAATTGGGTAAATTATATGCCGGGCATGCAGAAAAATTTGGGGCGGAGATAAAAACTGAAGAAGTTACAAAATTGGAATTAAATAAAAATCCTTTTAGAATAGAAACATCATATGGTTCTTACACCTCAGACAGTATTATTTTAGCGACAGGTACTTCTAACAGGAAATTAGGCGTTCCCGGGGAAGAAGAATTTACTTATAAAGGGATTTCCTTTTGTGCAACCTGCGATGCACCCTTTTTCGAAGGAGAAAATGTTATTGTGGTGGGCGCAGGAAATTCCGGAGTTCAAGAATCTCTTTATATTTCAAGATTTGCAAAGCATATAACCATAGTCGAGTTGCTCGAGTTTCCCACTGCAGAGCCTATACTTGTAGACCGTTTAAACGAGAATGAAAAAATAGAACTGCTGGTTTCTCATGCTGTGATGAGTTTTAAAGGGGATAAGTTATTGAGTAATGTAGACATTAAAGATGTTAAAAAGGGTGAGGTAAAAAATCTTAAAGTTAAAGGTGCTTTTATTTACGCCGGTGAAGTTCCGAATAATGATTTGGTTAAAGATCACTTAAAATTAGATGAAAAGGGTTTTATAATTACCGATGAGCGTTTAAGGACTTCTGTTGAGGGAGTCTTTGCTGCGGGCGATGTTAGGAATACCCCTCTCAGGCAGGTGGCGACTTCTGTTGGAGACGGAGCGATTGTTGGTCATGAAGCATATAAGTTTCTTGAAGAGAGAAAATGACTATAAAAGTTTATACAAACTCAAGTTGTCCTTATTGTACTCGGGTAAAAAGCTTTTTAAAAGAACATGACATCAAATTTAAAGAAATAAATATATCAACATATCCGAGTGCCGCAAAAGAACTTAAAGAGAAAACCGGTCAGACAGGAGTTCCGGTTATACTCGCAGGGAACCACAAAATAGTTGGTTTTGACGAGAGTAAGTTAAGAAGAATCTTAAAAGTAAAATAGAGCGGAGGCAAATTTGAATAGAATTCTTTTTTTAGCGATTATTTGTTTTTTTTCAGCTAGTTGCGGGAAGGCCAACAGCACATCGGACCCAAAAAAAACTGAAGAGAAGAGCGAGGCGAAAGCAGACTCAATCGCAGCTCCTGATTTTACTCTTCTGGATGTTGATGGAAATGAGCATACACTTTCCGACTACAAAGGAAAGGTAGTCCTTATTAATTTTTGGACTATTTACTGTCCTTCCTGTAGGAGAGAGATGAGCAAGCTTATAAAATTACGTGAGAAATACAAAGATGAAGAATTGGTGTTTTTGGGTGTTGGCTTTGATAGGAAAAGCAGTAATTTAAAAGTCTTTAGAGATGTCAATAAGATAAACTATGATGTTTTAGTGGGAGATGAGCAAACTCTTAAGAAATACAAAATACGAGGTGTGCCGACTACTTTTATCATGAATAAAAAAGGAGAACTGGCCGACCCCATAATTGGTTATAATGAACGAATGGGTAAAATACTTGAGGAAATTCTACTCGATTTCTTAGAAAATGAATAAGCTCATATTTGTTTATATCCTTGGGATTGTTTTGTTTACTGGTTTTTTTGTTTTCGGTATCGCATCCGAGCAGAGAGTGGAAGCCGAGTTAAGAGCCTCACTTGTTTGTCTTTCATGTATAGGTATCGAGTGAAATGTTCGCATGGCTCTACAAAAGAATTGCCCGGTATTACATATTAATCGCGTCTTTTTTTGCTGTAAACAATAATTTCCACAAAACCATCTACCAGGGAAAACTGAAAGGATTTTTTTTCCCGGGATTAAATTGTTACGCCTGTCCTTTAGCCCGGTTTTCCTGTCCTCTCGGGTCTATGCAGAATTTTATCGGGGTCAAGACTTTCCCGGTTTACGTGGTAGGATTTATGGGCCTTTTGGGGATAACGCTTGGGAGGTTAGTTTGCGGATGGATTTGTCCTTTCGGTTTTTTCCAGGAAATTCTTTATAGGATAAAAACGTTCAAGATTCGCGTTTCCCAAAGATATAGTTATTCAAAGTATGTAATTTTATTTATTCTCGCTATAGCTCTTCCTCTTCTTACGTCCGAACCCTGGTTCTGCAAGTTATGCCCGGCTGGAGGAATTGAAGCCGGTATTCCAATGGTTGCCTTGGATCCTTTTTTGCGGCCCCTTATCGGTATTTTATTTTATGTTAAAATGGTAATAGTTGCAGTACTTGTGTCTTCTTCGATTTTAATAAAAAGACCTTTCTGCCGTTTTGTGTGTCCTCTTGGAGCAATCTACGGCATTTTTAATAAATTTACTTTTTTCAAAATACAGGTTAATGAAGATAAGTGTATCGAATGTTATGCCTGTCAAAATGTTTGTCCAATGGATGTTGAAATCTTCAAGGTTCCGGAATCTGTGGATTGTATCAGGTGTGGTGAGTGTATCAAGGCATGCCCCACAAGTGCGTTGTCTTTTAAATATGGGATAAGCGTAGATAATAGTTAAATGTTCTCTGTGCAGTACCGAATCTTGACATAGTCATTGTTTTCTTTATATTACCGTTGTATGAAAACAAGAAAAAAAGACAAGCCCGAGCTAACCATAATTATCCCTGCATATAATGAAGCAGAAAATATTAAGAAAATCGTGCTGGCTGCCCAAAAAGTTAGCAAATCTTATTTTAATGGGTATGAAATCATTGTTGTAGATGATGCGAGCAGTGATGATACAACTAACATAGTAAAACAATTAGGGAAGAAATACCTGGAAATCTTTGTTTTAACTCACAAAGAAAACAAAGGTAAGGCGGCGGCTTTAAACACCGGTTTTAACTCAGCAAAGGGTGAATATATTTTTTATACAGACGCGGACAGCCAGTATGATATAAACGAAATTAAAGAATTAAAAAAACTGATTCTTAAAGCTGACATTGTTTCGGGCTGTAGAATAAACAAAGCAATTTCACCTTTTAGAAAATTTGCCTCCGATCTTTACAATCTTATTGCGAGAGTCCTCTTCGGTATAAAAGCTAAGGATATAGAATGCGCGTTTAAAATATTTAGAAGTGAAAAATTAAAACAAATTGAAATCAAAAGTTCAAATTTTATGGTTGAAACGGAAATACTCGCGAAAGCTACAAGGCTTGGGCTTAATATTATCGATTTTCCTGTTTGGCACTATCCCAGAAGTGGCGGGGAAACCAGCGTAAGTCCTTTTAGAGATACTTTACGCTCTGTCAAAGGTCTTATATCTTTGAAGTGGGTGTTGGATTGGAGCTAAAAAAGTTAGAGAAATATCCTGATTGGTCGTATATACTTTTTTTGATTCTACCTCTTGTCATTCTATACTCTAGAATATTGATTGGAAAGACCTTTTTTTGGGATGATGCCCTCTCACTTTGGTATCCATACAGACACTTTGCGGCAAGTTCTCTCGGTAAAGGAATATTTCCTCTCTGGAACCCATATTTGCTTGGTGGCGCCCCTTTTCAGGCTGATACTCAATCAGCTATACTTTATCCTTTTAATTTGTTGTTAACTCCCTTTATATCGAACGGATTACTCTCCTCAAGAATGCTTCAGATAGTTACGATTTTACATGTATATTTGGGTGGTGTCTTTATGTTTTTATTGATGAAAAAATTGCTCAATCACAAATTCTCGGCTTTTTTTTGTTCCCTTACCTATATAATGTTACCGCAAATAATTTACCGTTCGGTTCAGCCGATTGTTCTGGAATCCATGATATGGCTTCCGCTGCTTTTTCTAACTTGTATTCATCTCGTTGAAAAGAGACACTGGTTGTTTTCAGTACTGGGGGGTCTTATAGTTGCTTTGAATTTATTTACAGGGTTTCCTCATTTTGCTTTCATGAGTTTTTCTCTTGTTTCTGTTTATGTTTTTTTATACGTAATCAAAGATTTTTTTATCGAAAGGGATATCAAAAGAGGAAGTTTTTTAATACTGAAAAGTTTAACTATGTTTGTTATCGGTGCGGGTATATTTGCTGTTCAATTGCTGCCCTCTATGGAATTTACTGAAATTGCAACAAGGGCGGTAGGTTGGAATTATAATCTTGCCACAGATGTTTCTTTTCATCCTTTGCGTCTGATTAATATTTTTATACCTAAGTTTTTTGGTAATGTTTCTCCTCTTGTTAATGATTTTTGGTTAAAGATTCCATACTATACAACCTGGGAGATGGCAATTTATTTTGGAATTTTACCGCTTGTTTTTGCCGTGTACGCTTTGTTACGTGACAGGAGTTTTCAGGTCAGATTTTTCGCGATAGCTGCGGCTCTTTCTTTATGGTTTGCACTCGGTAGATATGGTTTTGCTTATTACCTTGTTTATTTGACACCTGTTTTTCATAAATTTAGGTGCCCTGCCAGATTTGTCTACCTTTTTGATTTTTCAATGATAATACTCGTTGGTTACGGCATAAGAGACATGTTGACTAATCCGGTAGATAAAAAATTGGTTAAAAAGATAATTATTGCTCTACTTGTTTTTGCTTTTATTATACTCTTATTAGTTGTCGGTATATTTGAAGGAGTTTTTAGTAATTATAAAAGTTTTGCTATTGCCAGGAAATATTCTCTTATAAGTTTAGTTATTTTATTAATTACAGCTTTTCTTCTTTTCAAATTTGAAGAGTTTAAAAAGTTTAAATATATTCCTATTGTACTTTCTCTTTTTGTTTTCCTTGATTTACTGTTTGCCTGCTTCGGGGTTTTTGAAGGCCGGAGAAAGCCGGAGCAGTTTTTTGCAAAAAACGATGCGATAAGGTTTTTTACAAAAGAAGACGATGATTTTTATAGAGTTAATACGAGAATAAAAAATATGGGTTTGGTTTTCCCTAGAAGTATTGGATGTGTACATGAATTTTATACTCTCCAGGGACTTATGCCTCTTAGATTATTAGATTTTACGAGTATTATGGAAAATCTTAATCCGGATGTACGCTTGAATTTGTATAACGTTAAATATACTTTAGGAATTAGAGAGGGAGGCGTTAGATTCGTGGAGAAAACCGATTATCTCCCGAGAGCCCGTATTTATTACGATTATTTGGTTATGAAAGAAAAAGAAAAAGTTTTTGAGCTTCTAAATGCAGGAGATTTCGATTATAGAAATACAATCATTTTAAATAAAAATCCTTCTTTGGATAAAAAAGAGCCTTTTGGGGATGGTTTAGTTCGTATTAAAGAATATAAAGAGAATTCAATTGTTTTAGAAATAGAGTCTAAACAGACGGGAATTTTATTTTTAAGCGAGCATTATTATCCTGGGTGGAACGCCTATATTGATGGTAAGAAAGGAGAGGTCATAAAAGCTTTTGAAGCATTTAGAGCTGTTGTTGTTCCGTCTGGGAACCATGAAGTTAGATTTGTTTTTGAGCCAGATTCTTTTTTTAAAGGAAAAAATATTTCTATTGTAACTTTAATGTTTACAACTATTATTTTTGTTTTTTCTCTAATAAATTATAAGAAGAAGCCTTAATTTTTAGATTCCTAAAGTTAAGTCCCCATAACCAGAGAGAAATCAGTCCGACTCCAACCACAAGTAAAAATTGAGTAGCATAAAGCAGTATAGAATAGCTTAAAGCCATATTTGGATCAACGTTAAAAATCATCAATCCTTCTTTTACGAAGAACTGAAAAGTTCCGATGAAACCGGAGGTAGAAGGAATCATAATACCGAAGGTGAGCATTACCATGTCGAGAAAAGCTGCATATAGGGGTAGCCGAATTTGTAATGAAAAGAATAAGACATAGAAAAGCAAACCGGTAATACTCCATATAACAAGAGATATAAAAGTAGCAAGAAAAAAACTCGAGGGATTTTCCAGAATTTTAAGTCCTTTTATGAAGGCTAGAAGGAGTATTTTAATCTTTTCTTTTAATTTTTCCCCGAATATTGACAAAGGTTTTTCGATAATTTTGATGAATAATGTACTCTTCTTATGTATAATTACAAGAAGTATGAAAATCAAAATATTTAAAATAAAAATCGTAATGCCTATTTTTTTTAAATACAGTGGGACATGAAAGAAGATTAAAATCATAGCCGATAAGAAAGATAAAATAAAAAGATCCATTACTCTTTCTACTATTATTGTTGCAAAAGCTGCGCTCTTACTGATATTTCCTCTTGTACCCACAAGGTAAGCTCTTATTACTTCACCAATTCTGGCGGGTAAAGTGTAGTTACACATGAATCCTATCATTGTTGCGTTAAAGATCATAGATAGAGAAAAAGTTTTTAGAGGCCTTAAGAGGATTTTCCATCTTAATGCACGTAGAAAAAATGCAATGAAAGTAATTAGAATAGTGAGAAAAAAATACAATAAATTCACTTTTAGTAACAACTCCCCTATTTCTTTTGCGTCAACTTTCTTTAGAGCAAGGAATAGAAAAATAATTGATATAAAAAAACTAAGGACGAGCCCAAGTTTTTTCTTCATTATTTTTTTCCTTCAACAATTGCAAGGGAGTTTGAACTTCCAAGAACGGAAGCTCCGGCATCTAAAAGTTCTAAAGCCTTCTTAAGGTCTTTGATCCCTCCTGCAGCCTTAATAGGAAGTTTTGTTGCACTTTTTATTTGTTCTATTTGAACAGTGGTCACGGGTCCATTCGTGCCCGTTCCGGATTTAATAAAATCAGCGCCAGCACTTTCTGCAATTGCCGCCGCGGTTAGGATTTCCTTGTTAGATAAGATAGGAGCTTCTATAATGACTTTAATTATTCCGCCGGGATGCACTATGTTCGCTATCTCTTTAATATCTTTTTCTAATTCTTTGTATTTTTTGCTTTTTAAGAGCGGTATTTGCATTACAAGATCAACTTCCTGTGCTCCATTTTTGATTGTTATCTCTGATTCTTTGCTCCTCGAGGCAGTTAATGAAGAACCCAAAGGAAAATCACAGACAGAAATTATTTTTATAGTTCTATTTTTAAGGTAGTCGGAAACAAATGGGATCCATATAGGATTTACGCATACTCCTCTGAAATCATATTTCAGGGCTTCTTCACATAATTCTTTAATATCTTTTTCGCTCGCGGTAGCTTTTAAATTTGTATGGTCAATAATAGAATTGATATTTAATTTTTGAACTCTGGCGACCATCGGGAGCTATTTTACTATTCCTCTTTTAGATTCTTTTATAAATCTGATAATATGTTCTATATCTTTGTTGTCTTTGAAATCGTTTTTAAGTTTTTCTACAGCTTGTGTTGTATTAAACCCTGATCTGAACAGTATGTGAAAAGCTCTTTTTATTTCTTCTATTCGCATCTGCGAAAACCCGTTTCTCCTGAGTCCACGAGAATTATGAGAAACGACACGCAGGGGTGAACCGGCAGCCATAGCAAACGGAACCAAATCTTTTATTATACGGAATCCCCCGCCTATTATTGAATAAGCGCCGATTTTCACCCACTGGTGGACAGGTACGAATGCTGATATATAAGCAAAGTCTTCCACTTCTACGTACCCTCCCAGCGTTGCACCATTTACAAGAAGGACATTATTTCCTATTTTGCAGTTATGAGCCACGTGGGAATATGCCATGAGATAATTATTGTTCCCAATTTTTGTTTCTGTTCCCTCTTTTAATGGAAGATTGATCGTAGTAAATTCTCTGATTATGTTTGAGTCTCCGATGACTATTTCCCCGGTTTTATTTTCTCGGCTTTTATCCTGAGGTAAATCGCCTATTACTGCATAAGGATGTATTTCATTATTTTTTCCGATTTGTACGCCGCTTTTTATAATAGCTCCTTTAGCTATTGTTGTGCCAGCACCAATTATAACATCTTTTTCAATCAGACATCCTGAGTCAATCTTAACGCCTTTCTCTATTTTTGCTTCAGGATGAATATCTCCGCGCATTATACTCCTTTTCTTTCTACAATAGCTGCCGAGAATGAACCTTCAGCGACCAAATCTCCTTCAACGAAGGATTTCCCTTCTAATTTACAGAAGTTAGGTCTAAATCCCGTAAGCTTTACCTTGTGTTCCAGAATGTCTCCCGGGCGAACAGGTTTTCTAAATTTTGCTTTGTTAATAGCAGTAAAATACACATTTGCCTTAGTGGGGTCTTTAAGTTTATTGAAGAGTAGAAATCCTCCGGCCTGAACCATCGATTCAACTATCAAAACGGCCGGCATTATAGGGTCTCCGGGGAAATGTCCCATAAAAAAAGGTTCGTTGTAAGTTACGTTTTTTATACCTATAACTTCATCTTCGTTTACTATTTTAATTTTATCGATTAATAGAAAAGGGTACCTGTGAGGCATGAGTTCAAGTATTTTTTCAATGTCAAATTCCATATCCACTCCTTTTTATTTCTTTTATTAATTTAAAATGCAATAAATGACCTCCTCTAAAGATGAAATATCGTCCAATAGGGATTGGTTTAAATAGATATAACTCTCCCAACAAATCCATTATTTTATGCCTTACTGCTTCGTCCGAAAAACGAGGTTTATTAAGTGTTCCGTCTTCCGTATAAACCAGAGTGTTTTCTTCCGATGCACCGAGGGCGAATCCTTTTTTATTTAATTCTTCTTTCCATGAAAGGAACCCATAGGTTCTACAGTTTGAAATCTCTTTGAAATTAAATTTTCCGTTAAAGATATATTCCTGATAATAAAGTAAAGGGTGATTATAAGAAATGATATAACGTATTTCGAGTTTTTTTGAGGGTGCGCAGGCTGCCAAGCACCCTTTGCCTTCGACAATGATGCTCTTTTTTATATATTTTTTCTTTTTTTTGAAGTTTAATTCTTGTGTGCCGGTTTTTTCTATTTTTGAGATAAAAGGATAGGCGCTACCGTCAAGAGCTGGTATTTCATCCCCAAAAACGATAACTTGAATGTGATCGATCCTGCAGGCGCATAGAGCACCCATAAGATGTTCTACTGTTTTTATACTTTCGCCATTTTTTGAAAGAGTAATTCCACGATCACAAAATTTTACTGTATCAAATGTAGCGGGAATTATTTTACCATTCTTTACGAATCTTATTCCATCGGTATCTGTTGGCTTAAGTACTATTCTTGATTCCTTCCCCGTATGGACGCCTATGCCTGAAAATTCAATATCTTCTTTTATAGTTCTTTCTTTCATCTGGCGAATTTTATGATTCTGTCTTTCAAGCTTTTTTTATCCATGTTAATTGATTCAAAGAGTTTATCCTTCTCGCCATGTTCGATAAAACGGTCAGGTATACCAATTCTTAAAACTTCTCTTTTTAAGGATTCCCTGTTAAGAAGTTCTAAAACTGCGCTGCCGAAACCTCCGCTTACAGCATTTGTCTCTACCGTTACTATTTTTTTACTTTTTTTCGAAAGACTCGAGATGGTTTTTTCGTCTAAAGGTTTAACGAATCTTACATCAACTACTGTGGAATTAATGCTCCCTAGTTCTTTGGCAATTTCAAGTATTTCGTAAACAATAGGCCCTA
Source organism: uncultured bacterium (assembly GCA_964534175.1). Taxonomy (GTDB): domain Bacteria; phylum Hydrothermota; class UBA3072; order UBA3072; family UBA3072; genus JAFGHJ01. The sequence goes on from CAZHNS010000012.1 coordinate 59,620, forward strand.
TAGTTAAAATAAGAATATCCTTTCCTTTCTTTAAGATTTCTGCTTTACCGATAGGAATAGGTTTTATTTCAGGAGGATTCTTTACTCCAACGGACTGCCCTCTCGGGTAGCGTATAGCCGACGGCCCATCGGTATTAAGAAGAGCAGTTTTGAACATTCTTTTGAGTTCTACTTCATCTCTGGGAGCCATTATCAACATATTTGGTATTATTCTTAAATAGGATAGATCAAAAACTCCATGATGCGTCGGTCCGTCTCCCGGTGAGAACCCTGCTCTATCCAAACATAAAATTACCGGTAATTTCTGTAGAGCTATGTCATGGATTATCTGGTCAAATGCTCTCTGGAGAAAAGTTGAGTATATTGCTACTACCGGACGCAGGCCCTCAGCAGCAAGTGCACCGGCAAGGGTGACCGCATGTTGTTCTGCTATACCAACATCAAAAAATCTTTCAGGGAATTTATCTTTGAAAGCTGCTAAGCCGGTACCTTCTGTCATAGCTGCTGTTATTGCGACTATATCCTCATTTTTTTCTGCTTCATTTACAATTGCTTCACCGAAAACTTCTGAGTATTTTTTTGGTCCTTTCTTTTTTCTGACTTTCCCTGTGTTGCATTCAAAGGGTCCCACTCCGTGGAAAAGAGCCGGATTTTTGCACGCAGGCTCATATCCCTTACCTTTTTCCGTAATAATATGTAAAAGTTTGGCTTTCTTTATCTTTTTAACTTTAGAAAGAATCATAAGCAGTTCATTTATATTGTGCCCGTCAATTGGACCATAATAAGATAGCCCAAGTTCTTCGAATATAATATTGGGAACAATTAGGTTCTTTAAGCCAATATGTAATTTTTCTGCGGCATGAGCTGCTTTTTTATTTATTCCCGCGGGTAATTTCTCTATAAGATTCCATGCGTCTTCCATGATGAGGTTGTAGATTTCGGCTGATTGTAATCTGGTTAGATATTCCCTGAAGCCTCCTACGTTCTTTGCGATGGACATCTCATTATCATTCAGAATGATAAGCATATCTTTTTTCAGATAGCCGATTTGATTTAATCCTTCTAAAGCTATTCCTCCTGTTAAAGCTCCATCTCCGATAACAGCTACAACATCGTTGTCTTGACCCTTTTTATCCCTTGCGATTGCAAAGCCAAGAGCAGCTGACAGGGAGGTACTTGCATGTCCAGTTCCAAAAGCATCATAAATCGACTCATCTCTTTTTAGAAAACCGCTTAATCCTCCGAATTTACGTAAAGTTTCAAATCCTTCTCTTCTTCCCGTCAGTAATTTGTACCCGTAAGCTTGATGTGAAACATCCCAGATTATT
>CAZHNS010000013.1:0-60658 GCA_964534175.1 uncultured bacterium
CTTTTGATAACGCCAAAAAATATATCGAGGAAGGAGCCTACGGCGGAAAAGGTTCCAACACCCATAAAGCAGCAGTTACTGGAGACACTTTAGGTGATCCGATGAAAGATACTTCAGGCCCTTCACTTAATATTCTTATAAAGCTGATGAGTATTCTTTCGGTAATCACTGCCGGTTTTGTTGTAGCATTCAGTCTTTTTAAATAATTAGGAAGATAAGCCAGAAGAAATTCTGCTATCCGCTAACCGCCATCCGCTTTCCGCTTAGCACCTCTCACTTCCCTGAGAGTAGATATTAGAAGTGAGGTGTGGGGATAAAGCGGTTAGCAGTGAGCGGTAAGCTGTCAGCGGTTTTTTTGTACCTTTGTGTCAAAAAAAACCTCCTTGACAGAATATTGTAATATTCTTAGAATTAAGTTTACTAGAGGAGGTAATCATGAAAAGTTTTTTCTTATTAATTGGTTTAGTCGTTTTTTTGTTTTGTCCTGTTTCTTTGTTTGCAGCTGATGGAGATAATCCTGGTGTATCTGATTCCTGGTTAAATGCAGCAATGCGTAATATAGAGAAAAAAGAGTATGAACCCTCATTACAGGAGTTGGATTACAGGGGCGAGAGTTTCACTCATCCAAAGTTTCATCTTGCGAACAGAGCAAATAATCTACGAGCGTACTTCGACGAAAATGGAATGGAACTCATCTCGAAAGAAATTTCAGAAGAAGAAAAATGGAATTTAAAAATCAAATCGATTGAAGTTACAGGCGGAAAAGATGAGAAGGTTTTTAGCGATTTAGATGTTGATATTGATGGAAATAATATTGTATGTACTGGCGACGGCATTGAAATTGTTTATTCGAATTCTAAAAGCGGAATCCGGCAGAGCATTTCGATACAGGAAGGGATAAAAACAGAGAGAATAGATTTTATTATTGAAGCAGAAAATCTAAATATATCTTCAGGAAGAGACAGATTTGTATTGAATAGTGGAAAGCAGGAGATTATATACGCGGTTGACAAAATAGAAGACGTAAATGGAAGAGAGGTATTATATTCATTATCGAATGCGGAAGATAAATTAAAGATTTCGCTGGGTGAGGAAGAGTTGATTTATCCGATAATAGTTACTGCCAATATCACCTCAAGTAGTTTGCCTGCGGAAGATTTAATTGTATCAACGTCTGCAAAAGATAGAGATCTTTCCGAAACTCCCGACTGGTCATTGGACTTCATTGGCGGCGACAGAGCCTCAGTTTCCTCTGCCGGGGATGTAAATGGTGATGGTTATTCAGATGTTGTTGTCGGGCTTTGGGCTTATTCCCATGATGGAGCGGCTTTTGTGTTTTATGGAAGCGTCTCGGGTTTGGATACAATTCCAGCCTGGACAGCAGAACCCAATGAGCAAGAAGAAGGAGCGTATTTCGGCTGGTCAGTCTCCGGTGCAGGGGATGTAAATGGAGATGGATATTCGGATGTGATTGTGGGTGCTCGTCACTATGATAATGGAGAAGATGATGAGGGAGCAGCATTTGTGTATTACGGAAGTTCTTCGGGACTATCCAGTTCGGCCGATCGGATTTATGAGTCCAATCAGGCAAACGCGCAGTTCGGCAGTTCCGTCTCCGGAGCAAGGGATGTAAACGGCGATGGATACTCGGATGTGATTGTGGGTGCTCCTGGTGTTCCCGGGTACGGACTATATGGAAGTGTATTTGTGTATTATGGAAGTGCTTCCGGGCTTCCCCCCAGCTTAGCCAGCTGGACTGTTGTTGATCCCGATGGAGGGATATATTTTGGTTGCTCCGTCTCCTCTGCGGGAGATGTTAATGGAGATGGCTACTCGGATGTGATTATAGGTGACGATAATTACTCCAATGGAGAAAGTTATGAAGGAACTGCATATGTATATTATGGTGGTTCCTCCGGTCTTTCCACATCTCCAGACTGGCAGGCAGAAACCGATGAGGAAGGCGCTTACTTCGGTGCATCTGTCTCCTCAGCGGGAGACGTAAACGGAGACGGGTATTCGGATGTGATTGTCGGCGCGTCTCAAGCTGGGGAAGAATATGAGGGGAAGGCATATATCTATTATGGCAGCTTTGCCGGACTTCTTCTAGTGCCTAGCTGGACAGCAGAATGCGATTCGTCCATGGCGGGGTTCGGGGTATCCGTGTCAGGCGCGGGAGACGTAAACGGAGACGGGTATTCGGATGTGATTGTGGGTGCTCCCGGGTATAATGATGATAATGGCGTGATATTTGTGTACAATGGTGGTCCCTTGGGTCTTCCTCTTTCTCCGGATTGGACTGCTGAACCTATCTCTGAAGTCCTATATGTTGGTGGTTCGGTTTCAACCGCGGGAGACGTAAACGGAGACGGGTATTCGGATGTGATTGTCGGCGCTCGCCAAAATGCTTTCGTATATCATGGGAGTTCCTCGGATCCCACTACCGAGTCCAACTGGTCAAAAGAAGGTGGCCAGGCAAACGCGTACTTTGGCTGTTCGGTCTCCGGAGCGGGGGATGTAAACGGAGACGGGTATTCGGATGTTATTATCGGGGCTTATGGATATAATGATGGAGGAAGTGAAGTAGGCAGAGCATATGTCTATCATGGAAGCTCCCCACTACCTTCTGCCTCCCCTAACTGGACAGCGCAGTCCGATCAGGAAGACGCACATTTCGGTGTTTCAGTTTCGGGTGCAGGTGATGTAAACGGAGACGGGTATTCGGATGTTATTGTGGGTGCCACTACTTACGATGATGGACAAATGGATGAGGGCGCAGTATTTGTATATCATGGAAGTTCCTCAGGACTTTCAACTTCTCCCAGCTGGACTGCTGCCGAGACGGATCAGGCATTTGCCTTTTTTGGCGGTTCCGTATCCGGAGCGGGAGATGTAAACGGAGACGGATATTCGGATGTGATTGTGGGCGCCTGGGGATTCGATGAAGAAGGAGCAAATAGAGGGGTTGCATTTGTTTACTATGGGAGTTCTACCGGGTTGTCCGCCTCTTCGGATTGGTCGGCCCAGTCCGATGAGGCAGGGGCAGAGTTCGGTGTTTCCGTGTCAGGCGCGGGAGACGTAAACGGAGACGGGTATTCGGATGTGGTTGTGGGTGCTCATCGTTACGATAAGGGCGAAAATGATGAAGGCGCTGTGTTTGTATATCATGGAAGTTCCTCCGGGCTCTCCAGTTTACCAAACTGGACAGCTGAATCGAATCAGGCAGATTCAAGATTTGGTGCGTCCGTCTCCTCTGCGGGAGACGTAAACGGAGACGGGTATTCGGATGTGATCGTGGGTGCTTATTATTACTCAAATGGAGAAACAAATGAAGGAAGGGCTTTTGTATATCATGGAAGTTCCACCGGATTGCCCAGCTCTCCCGACTGGACAGCCGAGTCTGACCAGGCGGGCGCTTATTTCGGCACTTCTGTCTCCTCTGCGGGAGACGTAAACGGAGACAGATACTCGGATGTGATTATCGGTGCCAATTATTACACCCATGGAGAACAGTATGAAGGTCGTGCATTTCTATATAATGGAAGTCCCTGGGGGCTCTCAACAGTTTCTTACGACTGGACCGCTGAGTCCAATCAGGCGAGCGCTTTCTTCGGTTCCTCCGTCTCCTCTGCCGGAGATGTAAATGGAGACGGATACTCGGATGTGATTGTCGGCGCTTATAATTATGCCAATGGACAAACAGGCGAAGGCGGAGCATTTTTGTACTACGGCAATAAAGGAGGTCTCTCGCTCATTCCCACACAATCCACGCAGGATGGATCCCATCCTGTACAGCTTGGCAATTTAACCGGAACTTCAGGCGTTCAGCTAAACTTACTCGGAAGAACACCCGGCGGTCGAGGTCGCGTAAAATTGCAGTGGGAAGTTAAAGAACTCGGTCAACTATTTGACGAAGTATTTGGCGAGACTATCATTTACGAGAGTGCATCCTGGTATGATACAGATGTAGACGGAGTTGAAATTTCTGAAGAAGTGACAGGACTGAGCGGTGGAACTGCCTATCACTGGAGAGTGAGATTATTATATGACCCGGTGTATTATGAGGGTTCATTACATTCCAGATGGTTGTCGATAGGTCCGAACGGCTGGAATGAGACAGATTTTATCACAACAGACCTTTCTGGAATCGAAGATAATCCAGGCGAAATTGCGAATTTACAGCTCAGCGTATTTCCATCCATTTCCACAAGAGACTTCAGCATAATTTTTTATGTCTCGGAAGAAGAAGCAAAAGCGGATATAAATCTATCGGTCTACAACAAAGTCGGAATGAAGGTTGCAAATATATTCACAGGAAGAAAGAAACAAGGTACTCACTCGGTAAACTGGTATGGGATGAGTAGTTCATCCCAGCCACTGCCAGATGATATATACTTCATTTCTCTTAAGAAAGGAAAGAAAGAACAACTTGTAAGGAAGGTTGTGCTGCTGAGATAATTTAGAGAGTAAGGATTAGTAAGTAGATAGTAGTAAGTAGTGGTAGGTTTGTTGTATCCGTGGGTTAGTTGGGTTCTTTAACTTCCTAACCACCTAACATTCTAACAACCTAACTATTAATTATGGATTGGAAAGAACAATTAAAGAAATTTATAGATGATAAAACCGCAATAATGGGTATAGGCTCGACCTTGAAAACCGACGATGGTGTTGGTGTTTTTATTACGGAAAGCCTTAAACATATAGGTATTAATAATGTGATTGTTGCGGGCGCAACTCCGGAACATTGGCTGGGTTTTTTAACCAAGAAAAAATTTGAAAAGCTTTTAATTGTGGATAGTGTTCTTTTTGGAGGAGAGGTGGGCGAAATAAAACTTCTGGATTTGAAGGAGATAAGCGAGAGGTTTGGTCTTACGCATTCTTCTTCTCTTCATCTTTTTTATGATTTTATTTCCGGGGAAGGTAATATTAAAGCGCTTAAGGTTCTGGCTATTATGCCGGAGAGTTTAGAGGTAGGGGAGAGTTTATCGCCGGTTGTGATGAGAAGTGCTGATGAGATTATCAGTTTCTTTCAGGATTTTCAATAAATCCTTCATTTTACTTACATTGTAATTGGCAACTCCGATTTTTGAACCACCTGGATCGAAAAAACAGGATTTTATACCGGATGAGTTTGCTGCTTCAATATCAAGAATTCTGTCTCCAACACCAAGAGTTTCATCTTTTTTTAGTTTGTATTTATCGATGATATAATTGAAGCTTGTTGGATCGGGTTTTAAAGGAAAATTCGCGTCGGAAGTCACAGCTTCAATAAAATATTTATTAAAATCATTTCTTGAAAGAAACTCGTTTAAACTTTCGAACCCGCGATGAGTTATAAGAAAATTTCCCCCGCGTTCCGAGACGTAATTAAGGATTTCTTCTACTCCTTCAAATGGTTTGTCTTCGAAAGTCAATTCTCCGAAATATCGTTTTTTATAATTTTCGTAAAATTCTTCTCTGTCGATATTAAACTCGTCGGCAAGGCTTTCTATACAGAAGGTGATAGATGATTTGGCGAGAGAATAAGCCTTATCATAGTCGTATTCAACTCCATAGTCTTTTTTTAAAACGTCGATAAATGCCCGGGTTATTTCCGGGTATGTATCGAAAAGTGTTCCGTCAAAATCCCAGATTAGGTTTCTAAAAGCCACACCACACCCCACCAAAACTGATTGAACCACAGAGAGCACAGAGATTTTTATTTCGTTTATTCACTACCCACCACCCTAATGAACACACAGAGGACACAAAGCCCTCACAACTCCACCCCCGGGTATCTTACAATTTCTTTTTCTTTCATTTTTCTTTTTGTAATTTATGTATTTCTCTGTTTTGTCAATGGCGTTCTAAGTCCAGAGTCCAATATCCAAAATCGAATCTCTTTGCGCTATCTGTGTCTCCGCGGTAAATTAAATCCCCTTGAAAAGTTTAGATAATAAGTTAAATTTAGCAAAAGGAGGAAAAATGAAAAGGTTTATAATATTATTTTTAATATCTTTTATATTGTTAGCGCAAGAACCGGTTGGCTCTCCGCTTGCCTTATTAAATGTTGAGGATTTTGGGGCTATTGGCGATGATGAAATTATGGATACGGAAGCTATAAATAAGGCAATCGATTCCTGTGCTGCCCTTCCTAACGGAGTAGTGGTATTCTCTAAAGGAACTTATCTATCCGGTTCGATTCATTTAAAAAGTAATGTAACTCTGCAAATCGAAAAAGAAGCCAAAATCCAGGCTGCACCGAAAGGTGTTAATGCTTTTGATGATCCTGAGCTAAATTCTTGGGATAAGTATCAGGATTTCGCGCTTAGTCATTTTCATAATGCTCTCATCTGGGGAGATAGTATTGAAAATGTAACAATAAGAGGGGAAGGCACAGTAAGCGGAAGTGGGTCTCTTTATGTTAATGCCGAGGTAGGAGATGCGGACAAAGCTATTTCCTTTAAATCATGTAAAGATGTTGAAATAAAGGATATAACTATTGCCGATGGTGGGTGTCTGGCTATTCTGACTACGGGTTGTGATGGTGTAAATATATACAATGTGAAAGTAGAAACCAAGATGAATGGGATAAGCCTTGCCGGGAGTAATAATGTTAGGGTAAGAAACTGTGAAGTAGAAACAGGTGATGATGGAATTTCTTTAAAATCAGATTATTCTTTAGGGCGTAAATTAAGTAGCAAAGGTATCGATATAAGTAATTGTATGATTTCTGCTGGTGGTACTGCACTTCAGCTTGGTCCAGAAACGGTTGGTGATTTTAAAAATCTGCAGATTTCTAATATAACGATAAAAAAAGCTGATAATACAGGTATAAGTTTTACTTCAAACCATGGTGCGGTAATTGACGGCGTTAATGTTCAGAATGTTACCATGGAAAGCACTGCCATTCCTTTCTTTATTAATCTATCTAAACTTAAAGGGGGTTCTCCCGGTTCTCCCATTGTTGGCGGCATTAAAAATCTCAGAATAAGTAATGTTGTAGCTAAAGATGTTTATGGCTATGGCAGTGGGTGGAAGTTTACCAGTACAATTATGGGGAAGTCTGGGAGGATGCTTGAAAATATTGTTCTTGAAAACATGAGAATTACTTACAAAGGGGGAAGTTTGGCTTGTCTTGGTTTGAATGAGGATCCCGCTAAAATCAAACTCCCTAAAACAGATAATTACAGAGCGGAAAGATATGGTCTTAGACCTGCTTATGGTCTATATTGCCGTTATATAAAGGACTTAAAAATAAGAAATGTTTCAGTTGATTTTGAAAAAGAGGACCCTCGACCGGGAATGGTCTTAGAAAATATAGAGGGTGTGGTAGTAAACCGCTTTTATGCAGAGAGGTCAACAATTAGAGATTATGATATAATAACAGATAATGTTAGTGATTTTATGATAACCGGTAGTCCGGGTGTGGTTCAGATTGAAAAGAAAGATTTTGCGCCTTTAGATAGTTTTGATGTAACTGCTTTGCCTAATCCTGGCGCAGAGGAGGTAGCCACAAAACTTGAGATGGGTAGCCCTCCGGTTTTACTTTCGGATTTGCCTGTTGAAGTAATAGAAAAAATAAAAAAGGAAATTGGAATTTCTCCTGCAATGCTGCGGTTTTTAGTTGATAAGAACATTTCAAAAGTAGAAAGAGCTGATGGAGCTATATACAATATAGAAGCCAAAAATAAGAAAGGCGATAAGTATAGACTAGAAATACAGGAAGACGGGAGTGTATTGAGTAAGAAGAAAATTTGAAGGCAATACGTTAAGTATAAAGTTAAAAATATATTCTTAATATTTTATCCATAAGACATTAGAGTTTGGCAATTGGGTGGACTTGCATTCATAAAGTTGAAGTACCCGGAAAGGAGCTGAAGAAATTTGATGCCAATTTATATATTTATACCATTATCGTTTTTTTTGCTTTATTTGTTATATAGAATATATAAATTATTGAAAAAGAATAAAGTTGCTCCTATTGCTTATATGAAAGGGAAGGATTCATACCTGCAGGGTTTTTTAACTTCTTTTATAGTACATATATTCATTTGTATAATTTTCGGGTTCACTTTTTTGAATGGAACTTTAAAGGATTTACCAGGTTTACCTATGGCTGTTGGTGAATTGGGAAAATATCTTGGTATCCTTTTTGTATATATTATATTTACACCATTTTTTTTATTGATTAGCAGCATATTTTGTATGGTTTTATACAAGACATTGAAATGTCAGAAATCACAAAAAAGTTGCTTTTCCATATTTATTATTTCCTTAAGTTGTATTTTTTTATTATTTTTACTATGTCTATATTGATATATATAATTTTGTTCTATTATCATGAGAAAACAAAGAAGGTTTAAATGAAAATGAATGTGAGAACTTTTTCCTTAAGATTAATAATATTATTAGGTTTCTGTTTCATTGTTTATTCCCAGCAGCAGGGGAATAATTGGTACGTAGATAATCGGGTATCGGGGGCAAACAATGGTACATCAGGGAGTGAGCTGATTACGTTGAATACGGATACCGATAAAATAGATTCGGCACGTTGTATTTTATCTCAAGTCGAAGACGGTATATACTATGTCGATCAAAACAATTCAAATGCGAGTGATAGCAATACAGGAACAGAGTCCAGCCCTTTTCTTACTATACAGCATGCAGCCGATATAGTAAGACCTGATGATATTGTTATAGTTAAAGCGGGAGATTATGAAGAATTTGTTTCAACCCGGCGAGATGGTGAGAGTAATTCATACATAACGTTTAAAGCAGCAGACGGCGAAGATGTTTACATTGAAGGAATACTCTTTGGACATAATTATTACAAAATTCAAGGGTTTAAAATTAGAAGAGATGGAATGGAAGAATTAAGTGATGGTTATGGTGCTATAGAGTTACGGCCGGAAATTTCATTTATAGAAATTAGTAATAATTTGATAACTGCAAATGGCGGCAGTGGTGTGGCAGTGTTTTGTCGAGGTACGGAATATTCCAGAAACCATATAATTATTAAAGATAATATATTTGGTCCTTCAGAAGATGCATCGTTACATTGCATCAGGTTTCGAGGGCATGATAATCTGATTGAAAACAATGTATTTAACTACTGGGGAGGTAATGATGCGATCGCTTATTTGTCAAGGAATTCTGTTGTAAAAAACAATGTATTTAATAGTATTTCACACAAAAGCGGTAGTGGAATTCATCCGGATTGTATTCAGGTTTATACTGAGGAAAATGTTAATTGCAACAATACGATTATTGAAGGGAATATATTCAAAAATTGCTCAGGGCAGGTTATCTATGTTAGTCAGCGGGCAGAAGGCCAAACTGTTGAGAATTGGACAATCCGTAATAATTTAATTGTTAATTGTGGTGCAATATCTACAAGTTGTCCGATGCCCAGGGTATATAATAATACATACTATTTATCCAGTGTTAATGGAGGTCATCCGATAAGTGTTTGGTTTGAGGGGACCGAGGTTAAGAATAACCTCATAATCGGATGCAGCATGGATCCTTCGAACTCAAGTTACGGGTTTTATAATATTAGAAACACACCAGTAGGTTTTGTCAGGGATTATTATGAAAATTTTGATTATAATTATGTGGCGGGAGCCTATCCGAATTATGAATCAAAAAATACAAATCCCGAAAATTGGTCACCATTTCTGGAAGAACATGGAATTAACGGCGGTGCCCCAATGTTTGTAAATGCTAATATAGGATGGGTTTGGGGAGACGATAATGGTAGTGATTATAGTGGTGGTGCGAATAGTTTTGAAGTAAATGAGGTAGAGATTTCCAGATTTGTTGTTGGAGAGTTTATAGAATATTCGCCTTTTAATAGGGGTACAGATGGAATGGCAAGACAAATAACAGGTGTTGATACTGAAAATAATATTATTACATTCGTGCCGGATATAGATGATTATACGATTCCTACCTCTGGAATTTCTAAAGCAAATTATCCGGATGGAGATATATGTGATTTTTATATTTTACTCTGGGGTGATAAGAATTGGGCGCCTGGTGATTCTATCATACCTGATTTTTCTCTACAGGCAAATAGCCCGGCAATAAATGCGGGTGCAAGTCTACTTGAGAATACAGGTGATTTAAATGGCGTTACCCGTCCCTATGGGGCTGGCTGGGATATAGGTGCGTATGAATATACTGGTATTGAAGCTGTAGATAAACTTCACCTTTACCAGAATTACCCCAATCCTTTCGTATCAGAAACCATCTTTGAATATGTGCTTTCTGAGGACTTATATATAGAAATTTCATTATTTGATATTGCCGGAAGAAAAGCGAGAACGTTTTTTTCGGGGGTGCAAAGTGAAGGCACACATGAAGAGAAAGTAAATGGTTCCAGTTTACCATCCGGAGTATATTTTTTTAGTATACGGGGAGATAATTTTAGAGGTACTAAAAAGTGTTTGTTGATAAAATAATTGAATATCGGGTAATATCACATTATAAGCATAATGTCGTAGTGGTATAGTTATCTGTTAACGCAAAAAGGAGGTAAATTATGCATACACTTAAGACTATCTTTATTACATTGTTCATCCTTGTTTTTTTTGTTTCTTGCAGCAACGCTCTCGGGCCGGAAGATTTAGTATCCGATTATGTGGAACTTTCCTCAAGTGGCATCGACCCGGATTTTATTTTTCTGAAAGAATCCGGTGAAAGCGCAACATACCAATACTCGAATATTGAGTACAATATATATGCAGACATGGCCTCGTTCGACCTCTTGGTAACATTTAACAATGGGCATACTTATAATATTCACTGTTCAAATATAGAGCGTTCTTATGTTCAACGTAGTGTCAGAAGCTATAAGGCGGAAATTACAGTCAGATGGGGAAATGAGACGATTTCAGAAACTCTATTTTATCCAGGAGATGTCGTATTTATTAAAAGTGTTGATCCAAGTACCGGGTTAGTACATAATGTATCAACTGATTTTACAGTTATTGTTGAATACAGTTTGGATTCTTTTGAGGAGGGTTACATTTATATAGCTTTTAATGAGGGAGACTATCCAAACTTGTTTTTTTCTAAAGGAGCTGAAATAATAACTAAAGGGACAGGCGAACATACTTTTAACGTAACAGCTACTCCTAAAGATTGGGGAGAAGAGGGGGACTTTACAGTTATGGTAAATTTAGAGCATGCGGGTCTGAGTCATAGTTTGTATACTGATGAGGAAGTATTATTGTTTGAATGATAATTCTTTACCTTGTTTTAATAAGTCCTATGAGGTTGATTATAGTTTAGAGTTTCGTGTTTGAAGAAGAAAAGAAAAACTCTGACTCTTAGTGTATTTGTGTGAGAATTTTATTATAGTTAGTGTGTTAGTGGGTTGGTGTGTTGGTGTGTAAAAAACAGCCCAACGGACTAACGGACCAACAGACCAACAATTTTTACTTGACAACGTATTAATCCCATATAACTTGTAAATGGTAAAATCATGAAATACTTAGTGTTTTTAGCGGATGGAATGGCGGATGAGCCAATTCCTGAATTAAAAGGGAAAACACCTCTTGAAGTGGCAAATACCCCGTCTCTTGATTCTCTTGCAAGTAACGGTACACAGGGGACACTTGTTACGATACCTGAGCCTTTCCCAACTTCGAGTGATGCCGCTAATCTTTCGGTTTTGGGATATGACCTTGCTCGTAACTATTGTGGAAGAGGTCCTATCGAGGCTGCAAGTAAAGGTATAGAATTAAAAGAAAATGAAATAGCTTTCAGGTGTAATCTTATAACTATAAACGATGATATATTGGAAGATTACTCTGCGGGTCAAATAGACCAGAAAAGTACGGAAGATTTGATAAGTCTTCTAAATAAAGAATTAGGAAATGAAAAAGTCATTTTTTATCCGGGTGTTAGTTACAGGAATCTTTTGATTCTTAAGGGCGAGGAATTTTCAGATAAGATAGGATATCATAAACCGGATTCAAATCAGGGCAAAAAATGGAGAGATATTTTAACTTGCGCGAAATCAAAAGAAGGAGAGGCAACAGCGAAATTAATTAATGAGTTAATTGAAAAAAGTATAGAAATCTTAGGTAATGCCCCGGTAAATTTAAATCTTAATAAAAACAATAAAAAGCCTGCCAATTGCATATGGCCATGGAGTCCGGGTAAGAAACCTCACCTTCAATCATTTGAACAAAAATATCATAAAAAAGGTGTGGTGATTTCGGCGGTTGATGTAATACTTGGAATTGGGAAATTAGCAGGAATGCAGGCTATTAAACCTGACGGCGCGACGGGTTTTATTGATACCAATTTTGAAAATAAAGTTAAGGCTGCTTTAAGTGCTTTAGAGAGGAACGATTTTGTTTATCTGCATCTTGAGGCGATTGATGAGTGTTCTCACATGGGCGATCTCGACTTAAAGATAAAGGCAATTGAGGCGTTTGATAAAAGACTGGTAAAACTTATTTTAGAAGAAATTGATGACAATGTAACTATAGGAGTACTTCCTGATCATCCAGTGCCCATTAAATTACGTAAACATACTAGAACCCCGGTTCCTTTCCTGATTTCCGGTGAAAACGTACCGAAGGATGGTCATACTGAATACTCTGAAAAAACCGCTGTTAAGGGTGGATTGGGTTTTTTGGATAAGTATACTTTTTTGGAAACTTTGTTTAAGTATTAATTTTTTTTAAAATATAACATACAAAGTTTCTTTATGAGACTAGATAAAAGGATTTGAAGAAATAATCTAATGTTACAGTGTCAAGCGCTATCCCCAAAGATACAATCCTTTTATAGTATAGCAATTAAGATTCTAAATTTTGTCTAAGAATAATTACTTATAAGTAGCAAGCCAGACCGAATTTAAGATACATAGTGTTGTCTTTAGGATCGTTTATCTCATCGTCAAAGTAGTAGAGAAATCTGTTCGTGATTCTTAATGCTGTATTTTCTAATAAAAAAACTTCAGCCCCTAAGTCAACAGTCATATTCATTAGCGAATAACTACCAGTATTATGCGCAAACGTTGTTCCTGCAAAAACAGAAAGTTTACTTTTAAAAGGATAATGGTAAAATACCCCCAGACCAATATCGGAACCCGATGTCTCATCATAATATTTTACTTTTGATTCTCCGAAACTAAAGAAAACTTCGAGGTTATTTAAAAAGAAGTAGCCCAAGCTTAAATCGGATTCGAAACATAAGTCAAAATAATTTCCGGTGCTTTTATAGTCTGCCATAAATGATGAAACGCTTATAGATTTACTGCCCGCAGGATAATTTCTGGCAAAAGTAATTATAGAACTAAAAAATAATAAAAATGAAAAGATTATACGCATTGATTCCTCCTTTTTTTGGATTCTATAATATTGACCGAACCAAAGAATTAATAGTTCCATTTTTTATATTGGTATCATTTATAGTTTTTTAATTTTAATGTTTGACCGATTTGAATAATCTATGACTAGAGTTCAATTCCTTCAACCGAAATAGGATGCGGCGCCCATGTTTTTTTGTGCAAAATATAAACCTCTTTATAACCTATAGAATTTAGAAGTACAGCGGCTTCTTTGAATTTGGCGGTTATTTGTTCAGGTCTATGAGCATCCGAGCATAAAGTTATGGGTATACGCATATTATAAGCTTCTTCGATTATCCAATTACTTGGGTATAGTGAGTCGGTCTTTCCCCGCGCAATTCCGCCGGTGTTTATCTCTAAAATTGAATGTGATTTTGTGACCGCGTTTAATGTATCAAGAACGGCTTCTTTGTACCAGTTTTCTTCTTCTGAGAAATATTTCTCGTCTTTATTGTTCATTTTTATTAAATCAAGATGTGCCACTATATCTGGATTTTCTAATTTTAGCATATTTCTGATAAGTTTGAAATAGTCTTTTACTACTTTTTTTATATTTCCGCTGTAAATTTCATCTAATCCTCTTTCGAAATCCTCCTGGCTTCCATCTATAGCCCAGCCTTTGTTTTCATGAAAAAAGTTTACAAAATGGACTGAACCTATATAGAAGTCCAGTGTGGATAAATCGATTTCTTCCTTATAAAAAGAGTTTATGGATGGAAGGAAATCCATCTCTAATCCCAGAAGTATCCTGATTTTATCTTTATATTTTTCTCTTAGAGTTTGTATAGTTTTACAGTATTCTTTGAAGTCCTCTTTTTTTATAACCCAGTCTACAGGGAAGGGCAGAGGATTATGTGGACTGAAACCTAATATGGAAACGTTCTGTCTTAAGGAGTCTTTAACGTATTCTTCAATTTTTACGGTTCCGTCATCGAAATTTGAATGTGTGTGAAAATTAACCCAGCTCGTCATAAATTTTTATACTTTAAAATGGAATAAAATAACTTCGCCGTCTTTGACTTCATAATCTCTTCCTTCGATTCGTATTTTTCCGTGTTCCTTTATATGTGCTTTGGAACCGTATTCGAATAAATCATTGCAGTGGAAAACTTCCGCTTTTATAAAACCTTCTTCGAAGTCAGTATGAATAATGCCAGCCGCTTCATGGGCTTTCGAACCTTTCTTAAACATCCAGGCGCGAACTTCCTTTCCGTTCTCAGTAAAAAAAGTTTTTAGATCCAAAAGATCGTACGCGGTTTTTATTAGGCGGTTGAGAGCTAAATCGGGAAGCCCCAGCATTTCCATGAATTCTCTTTTTTCTTCTTCGGATTTTATCGCTGCTATTTCCTGTTCATCTTTGCCACAAATTTCGATTACTTGAGCTCTTTCCTTTTTTGCGTAATTTCTAACCGATTCCGTGAATTTGTTTCCATTGTTTAAACTTTTTTCATCTATATTACAGACGTAAAGAACTTTTTTATTTGTAAGGAGATTCAATTCTTTTATGTTTTTTTTCTCTTCATCCTTTAAATCGATATTTTTCACGGGTATTCCTTTTTTTAATTCCTTCTGGAGTTTTTCGAGTAAAGCTACTTTAGACTGGGCGTTCTTTTTTAGCTTCTGATCCTGGCTTTTAAGTAATTTTGTGTTTTTCTGAAGACTCTTTTCAACGGCCCCGAGATCGGCTAATATCAGTTCCATATTTATTACTTCGATATCACGGATCGGTTCGATATTCTCGTATGGATGCGAGATGTCAGGATCCTCGAAGCATCTTACAATGTGTATTATTACGTTGACTTCTCTTATATGGCTCAAGAATTGGTTGCCCAGTCCCTCACCTTTTGAAGCTCCTTCGACTAGTCCTGCTATGTCGACGAATTCAACGGTCGCGGGTATTCTTTTTTCTATATTTAATATATCGGCTATTTTAGTCAGTCTTTCGTCAGGGACTTCTACCATGCCCAGGTTGGGTTCGATAGTACAGAAGGGATAATTCTCAGCTTTTACCGAGAGACAGGTTAGAGCAGAGAATATAGTAGACTTTCCGACATTGGGAAGGCCTATAATTCCGCAATTCAAACTCATAATTTTCCTCAGGGTAATATTATCACTTTTTTTTCAAATGTCAAACTATAAAATTGAAACAAAAAGAATATAAAGAGTACAAAGCCCACTACAACCAACCCCAAAACTAAATATGCTTTTTTCAAAATTCCACCCCACAACTCCAAATTAATCTCACACGGAGACACAAATAACATAAAAATCTTAAGCTTTTTTTTATTTTTCTTTTATTTTCAATTTATAGTTTAAATCTACTATTTCTCCATTGCTATTTAATTCAACTATGAAACCTTTTGCAACTCCCGCGGCTGTATCGGTATAAATTGCTAATTTATTTTTACCTAAAGATTCTATTCTCAGAGCTTTTGAACTTCTAAAGAATAACCTAGGCAGGATATTGGCAAATTCTTTTATTTCTTCTTCGGTATTTAACTTGATGTTTTGACTCTGAATCATTTTAAGTCCGCTTTCAAGGCGCATATCTGTTTCCGGTCTTTCCAGGAGATAAACCTGTTCGTTTTCTATATTAACAGCTGCTTTTTCAAATGCTGTGTAGCTTATCGTAACTTTTCCCAGTACATCTTTTTCTCTGTTGATATTGAAGAAATTCCACTTAGGAAAGAACCTGGACAATCTACTTACGAATATTAATCTAGCTTTTAACGTCCCATCTTCTGTTTCGCTTTCTATGCCTTTCTCTTCCAATTTTTTGTAGACAGCCTCTCTATTTTTTTCTAAGTTTAGGAGCCTTTCATCTTTTTCTTTTTTTGGTTCAGGAAGGGGTGTGAATTCATAATTTTCCGGCAACTGGAATAGATTTTCTTCTATAGCTTCTTCTTTGATGTTTTTTAATTCTGCATTTTTTGGAATGCCGATCGCAGTTAATATTTTAATCGGCCAGTTTAATTTATTGGCTACCCACGCGGTCAACAGTTTTTCGTCATTTGCGTAAATTTCTATTTTCTTACATTTGTAGCCATTGATAACTTCAGAGCCCTTTTCTATTGAAGAGTATTTTTCGAGTGCATAATAAAAAGATTCAAAAGGATTGTTATATAAGCTTCTGGAACTATTATTCCAGACTTCTTCCGCAATTTTTTGTGAATGAATAAGAATTTTTTGTTTCCCGCTTTCATGGTCAACTATAATACTTAATTCGCTACCTTGCACATTTATATCCATCCGATACTTATTCCCTTTTACATATATTTTCCCTTCTAAAATATCATCTCCTATTCTCTGGGTCATATCTGCCGTAAAATTTTCTACAGTAGCCGTGTTGGTGGGACACGCAAAAAACATAAATAGTATTAATACCACAATTAAACTTTTAATTAATTTAATTTTCATAAAACTTTTCTCCTTTTTGTTTGCATTATAAGTAGAATTATTGTGTTGTCAAGGAATTTATGGTGTAGGTAAAAGAATCTCTCCTCAAAAAATCAGCGGACAAGAGAATTGTGTTATTTAGTAATTTATACATTGACAAAATGAGGAAACGATTAAATTACTAAAGGAAAAATGAAAAAAAATAAATTTTTTATACCAGTTTTGTCCTTATTGTTTGTAGTAGTATATTTTGAAAGCTTAGGAGCAGTAAGATCGGAACATAATTCTTTTGTAGAGGTTAAAGGTGCAAAATTTATTTTAAGTGGGAAACCTTACTTTTTTCTCGGAACAAATTTGTGGTATGGCGCGTATCTTGGATCGACTGCAAAGTATGGAGACAGAAAAAGACTTATCAGAGAATTAGATATGCTTGCCTCTCTGGGTATTAGAAATCTGCGTGTTCTTGCCGCAAGTGAAGGACCCAAAGATGTTGATTTTAGAGTTAGGCCATCGTTTCAGAGTGCCCCCGGTTTCTATAATGAAGAACTCTTTACCGGGCTTGATTTTCTCTTAAGTGAAATGGAAAAAAGAAATATGAAAGCAGTATTGTTTTTGAACAATTATTGGGTCTGGTCTGGTGGTATGGCACAGTATGTTGCCTGGATAGAAGATAAAGCGGTACCTAATCCATTTCTTGAACAACACAATTGGGTTGAATTCATGAATTTTAGCGCGCGATTTTATTCTAATAAAAAAGCTGTTAAATATTATAGGGATTATGTAAAGGTTTTGTTAAATCGAAAGAATAAATTTACCGGAAGATTGTATAAAAACGATCCAACGATTATGGCATGGGAACTGGCAAATGAGCCTAGACCCGGAAGAAGAGAAGGATCAGGTATAGAGAACAGAGAAGTTTTTAACAAATGGATTGATGAGACTGCCGATTTTATAAAGGCCATTGATACTAACCATTTAATAACCACGGGAAATGAGGGTACGGCAGGATCTATCGATTCTATTAGTATTTTTATTGAAGCTCATGATGGGAAAAATATTGATTATATAACAGCGCATCTTTGGGTACTTAATTGGGTATGGTTTAATCCCGAACGTCCTGATGAAACTTATCCGGAGGCTGAAAGTAAAGCAATAGATTACTTGCATCGTCACGTTGATTATGCGGATAGTTTGGGGAAACCTATAGTATTTGATGAATTTGGAATTCCAAGGGATAATCATTCTTTTTCTCCCTTTTCTACCACTGTGGCAAGGGATAAATTTTTTACAAAGATTTTCAGTTTTATATATGATAACTCTAAAGAAGGAACCGCGGCTGCAGGTAGTAATTTCTGGGGTTGGGGAGGTGAAGGTAGGCCTAGGGACCCAAGTGGAGACAGCAAGTGGAAATATGATGATGATTATACCGGTGATCCTCCGCAGGAACCTCAAGGGAGGAATTCAGTTTTTAATTCAGATACCAGTACTTTGCGTATATTAAATAAATTTGCGAATAAAATGGATTCCCTTTGTGAGTAAATATTAAGTTCTTTTCTCTTTAGCCAATTCTTGCAATTCCGAATAATGTTCGAACAGTGAACAGGCGAGTTTTTCTCTCTTTAAAAGATAATCTCTTTCTCGTATTGATTTTAGAAAAGGAGATTCGCAGGCTGCTTTTAATCCTCCTTTTCGAATATTTTCTAGGGAAATATTGATGAAAGGACAGGGTTCAATTCCTCCTTCGGAATTAATATGTAAAGACGAAATCCCGGCTGCCGTACAACGATTTTCTTCTCCATATTCATCCTGAGGAAATTGAACCAGAACAATGAATTTACTTCTTCGGAAAGCCAGGACTTTTTCACGAAAAGACTTCCTTTCTTCTTCTCTTAATGCCCAATCTTTTCTTGGATGTGGTCCGCAGGGTATATATTCTATAAGATAGCCGAGGGAACACCCGAGTTCTATCATACTGTCAATAAATCTATCGGTACCAAGAAATTTTGAATTTTCAGAAGTATTTGTTGCTGCAAAGCCAAAGCACACTCCAGCCTCTCGCAGTAATTTCATCGCCCGAACGGCGATTTGATAGGAACCTTTTTTTCTTCTATTATCAGTATGTTTCTTAAAGCCTTCGATGCTCACGAGTTGAATTATATTTCCGCTTTCCGAGATGCGTTTTGCAAGTTTGGGAGTCATTTTTGAACCGTTTGTTATAGGGATAAAAAGAAGTCTTTTATGCTTTTCCATAAGCTCTATTGTGTCATCTCGTAAGTATGGTTCTCCTCCTGTTACTACAATGGAAAGGACACCGAGCTCTTCTGCTTCAGAGAAAAGGGAATCGAGTTCCCGTGTTGAAAGCTCATTATTTGAAATTCTATCTCTCGAGTAACATCCTGTACAGTTATAGTTGCATCTCATTGTGGGACTTATTGCTATGACGGTAGGTATAATACCATCGATGCTTTTTTGTTTTTTTTCTTTTCTTCTTTTCGAAAGTAGAAGTCTGGTTCCGACTCTTAAGAAGAAAAGAAATCCTGGGAAACTTGAACGTCCCCAGGACCACATTGCGAAACGCATAAAATCGCCAATACTATTTTGTTTTGATTTTTTATTTTTTTTCATTTTTTCCTTAAAAGCTGCTTGAAAAGTAATCCAAAACCTTATTATGGCAAGCCCTTTTAGCTCGGTTGACATAGTGGAAATATCATATTATAATTTCCATACATACAAAGAGGAGTGTTATGAGACTAAGTATTTCGTTTTGTTTTTACATTATTGCAGCTTTAACTTTTGCCCAGGAAATTCCGCAGCTTCCTATTGGAATGAATATTGGTTCGAATAACTACTATTCGCAGTGTCTTGTTTATAATGATGTAATGAAGACCGCTAGTCCTTGGTTGAGTTTTAATGCCGAAGCCGATACTACCTGGAATACAGAATTAATAGATTCGATTCCGCTCGATTCTTGTGGTTATCCTTTTGAGTTGCCGTACACTCCGCTTGGCGAAGGCCCGCAGGGTGTACGTACGTTAATAAACAATAACTATTTTGGTACCTATATACTTATGTTCGATGGTGAAGGAGAAATTACTGTAAACAATGCCGAACACGAGCAGCTTGGATCTAACAAGTATTCAATTGAATTAACAGGTTATACAGCCCATGTATGGATAAATATATATAGCTCTGCTTTGGAAAACCCTATTAGAAATATGCGTATTATTCCACAGGAATATGACGGTCGGGAAGAAGAGATGTCATTTTTTAATGAGAAGTTTTTAGAGGGATTGGAACCTTTTCATGCTCTTAGATTTATGGACTGGATGCAAATAAATGGTTCCCAGCAAAAAGAGTGGAATACAAGAAGCAAACCTTATTATTATTCACATGGATTGGAAGATGGAATGCCGATAGAACATGCTATAAGATTATGCAATGAGATTGGTGCTGATGCGTGGTTCTGCGTGCCACATCAGGCGGATGATGACTTTATTACGAGATTTGCTGAACTTGTGAGAGACAGTCTCGATCCTTCTCTAAAGGTATATTTGGAATATTCAAATGAAATCTGGAACTGGGGATTTTCTCAATCTCATTACGTCGGAGAGAACGCTCCGGGGCATAATAATCAATATGTTATCGACGATCTTACGTCTATAGACCCTGTTGAATATTGTCACCCGGAAAAAGATGCGTATATGATGCAGCGTACTTTCCGTCTCTGGATGGATGTCTTTACCGGCCCAGATCGTGACCGTTTGGTAAGAGTTGGAACCGGGCAGCATGCATGGTATGGTAATACGGGACGTATTCTTGAGTACCTGTTTAAAAGGGATTTGGAGGGCAATCCCCATACAGAAACTTTTTACGAAACTAGTACCGGAGCGGGGTGTGATGCATTTTCTGTAGCGGGATATTTTAATTTCTCAGAAGAGCATCACGAGGAGTGGAATAGTATGGACCCTGATGATGTTACTCCGGAGATGATAATCGATGCAGTATTTTCAATTTATGACACGACCTCAGGCGCCTGGACTGATGGGACGGCTGAGTTTGTTAATGTGTTCGATATCGATTATCTTGTTTATGAAGGCGGGCAGCATATGCAGCCCTGGATGCAGGGCGAATACGATTACAATCAGGCGGTCTGGGACGCACAAATACATCCTGAGATGTATTCTTTATATATGTATAATTTCAATAAACATACCGAAGAAGATGTCGACTGCAAACTTTTTATGGCATTCAGTTACGTTAGTGAACGCGAATCACGATGGGGTTCCTGGGGGCACCTCGAGTCGTTACAGCAGATAGGTTCGGCGAGCGATTATATGGAAATTGCTCCCAAATACCAGGCTCTCCTAGATGTAAATTCTCCTAAAGGAAGCATACAGGCCAATCAGCCACCTTTTGGTTGTTTTCTTGAGGTTAGTCCTAATCCTTTTAATTCTGTAATCAGAATACAATATGGTATAATTCAGGATGAGTATGTTAATATTAAATTATATAATGTTTTAGGGCAGGAAATAACAACTCTGGTTTCCGGAGATAGAGTTGGAAGTGTTACATGTAGATTGTATTGGGATGCAACTCGTTTTCCGTCAGGGATTTATTTCTGTAAGATGGTAACTGATGATGTTGTTTTAAATAAGAAAATTATATATGTAAGGTAGAGTTGTATTTTTAATAACAAGTAAGGTTGATTCTAACAATCAGGAGGCATTAAAAGTGTTTAAACGCGTAATGATTGTTTTGTTGTTTTTTGTTTTTATTTTTTCTATTCGGGTTCAGGCTCAGCCGGTACCGGAGGGTCGTAGACTGCGAGAAATTGTGGAAGACAGGTATGTTGATGGCAGTATAATCATCGGCGGTACCACAGGAGCATGGCTTTTAAACTCGAATACAGGGTATATTCTGGATCGCGAGTTCAGCTATGTCACACCTGAAAATGATTTCAAACAAATGAACATTCATCCTGATAATTCGTCCTGGAACTGGTGGGCATCGGATCTTTGGGTAACCCACATTGATGAAAACGAACAGATACTTAGAATGCATTGTCCTATCGGTCCTCAGTGTTCTAACTGGGCTCAGAATGATAGCAGAATACCTGAGGAACTCGATACCAATATGTGTGTATTCTTAGATTCGCTATGTAAAAGGTATAATGGAACACCAGGTTTCGAGTACATGGATGTTGTTAATGAAACCGTAGTTAGTGGGGCCTGGCATACTGATAAGCCGGGAACAGGCTGGGAGTGCCCCTGGTATATTATGGGTAAGGATACGCACGATGTTCCTATTTATATTGTTAAAGCATTTGAGATATGCGATCTGTTGGCGCCTGATATAAAGTTGATTTACAATCACCATGAAAGCCCTGAAAATACTTCTTCTTGGAATCTGATTAAACAAACTGTGCTTTACCTCAGGGGCCTTGGTCTTCGGGTGGATGGGATTGGATGGCAGGCTCATGTTTATGTAGGTTGGGAATCGGAAACGACGCTGAATCTCCTTAGAGGTTTAATCGACTGGGCACACAGCAATGACCTCGAGTTTCATGTTACTGAAGCAAGCGTATGGTTGACTGATAACACGCAGGAAGATTTTGAAGAGCAGGCGGTTACGTATCGTGCTATTCTAGATGTTTTACTGGAAAAACGTTTTACGGGTAAGGTAGGTTGGAATATCTGGCATATAGATGACGGACATGGATGGCGTATTGAAGAATATCCATCGCTTTTTGATTCTGATTATGAAGCAAAACCGGCATATTATGCGATCCAGGCAGCTTTAGAAGATGAGGCGGGGATTGAAGATTTCATGGAAAATAAACCGGTTGTATTTAAATTGCATAGTAATCCAAATCCTTTTACTTCGAAAACTTCGATAAACTTTGAAATTCCAGGAAGAAATTATGTAGATTTAAAAATTTACGATATATCCGGTCGGGAGCTATTGACAATATTCTCCGGAGAAGTTGAAGCAGGAAGCCATTCTGTGGAATGGAATCCTGGAGATTTGGCATCCGGTATTTATTTATGTCTTATGGAGGCAAAAGATATTGTTTTGAGAAACCGAATGGTACTTGTTAAGTAGCGTTGATTTTACCAGTTTCTTTCTGTATCCAGGAAAGATAATCTCTTAAACCTTCTTTAATTTCATATGAAACGATTGCAGGAATTTCGTAGGGATGTAATTCCTTGAGTCTTTTTTCTACTTTTTGATATAAAGTTTTTTTTGTTTTCATAATAAGTGCGTATTCTCTATCTTCGGCTAACGTGTTTTTCCATCTGTATACTGATTCAATGGGGAAGAAGTTGACGCATGCGACTAGATTTTCTTTGACCAAAGTCTTAGCTATTTTTTTAGTTATAGCTTTATCCCCAAGAGTGGTATAAATCATTATGAATTTCAATATATTCTCCCTAATAGTTTTAAAGCGTTTTTATTTTTCTAAAGGGGTATCCATATTTGTTGTGCTGATATAATTTCGGAGTTTCCGGGTAGATTTATTTCGTTTTTTGTTCTGGCATAAAAAATTAAACCTTTATAAGATGTAAGATAATCGAAGTCCTTTTTCATGAATCCTCCCCTCGATATAATAATAATGGGGTTTTCTGCCCTGGATATTACTTTAATAAAGTCTTCCTCTTTTAGTCTTACAATAGCTCCTGAGGCTTTAATTGCATTTGCAACTGCAGCATAAGCTCCTGCAGCTCCCCCTGCTCCTCCATTACTCATTTTTTACCTCCTTTTTTATATTACTAAATTAAGAGTAATATATTCACCAAAACTTTAAGCACGTAAAAAATTCTCATAGTGGGGAAGTTTTTTTGAGTGACTTTAACTAATATTTTTTAAGATTAGATGCTAATCTTAATGCCGCCCCTTATGGGAATGTGAGTGTAATTGTCCTCGTCGGTAAATATCATTCCATAACCTGTTTCAGCAAAAACCGCGAAAAGCCCTACACTTAAATTGAGCCCTCCGTAAACTATAAATCCGTTATCAGTTAAAGAACTTGCATCTCCGAGATATTCACCGTAGTCGCTTCCGATAGTCGATATTTCGTAACCGGTGCCTACATAAATGGATAGAGGCACAACAGGAGGTGAGATAGAGTATTGAATTCCAATGAGAATAAAGACATCGGAAAGTTTGACATCTCCGATTGGGGTTTCTACATCTGTCCAAGCGTATTCTATATCTCCGCGAATACCCACCGGTATAATCGGGGGAGAAAAAGTCGCTGTCAGCCCAACTGCCTTAAGAGATTGAGTCTCTTCTCCCTCGGCGTTTAGTTTCCAATTTTCGACTCCGCCGGTTATTCCGGCTGACAAACCTAATATTCCTGCAAATAGCGGAATACTCAGGAATAACAGTATAAAACACCAGAAGAATTTTTTCATATGTCCTCCTTTTTAGTTTGATATTTGTAAAATCATACAGTTTTTAAAAAGAAATGTCAAGGGTTTCCTTGACAGAACCTCGAGAATACTTATACTTATTTTTAAATTTTAGAGAAATCTTTTAATATGATATTAATAAAAAAGGGAGGCTAGATTATGAAAACTTACTTAATGTTTTTTCTCATTTTTTCTATTACTTTTATAGGTGTTTCTTGTTTCGCAGGTGACGATGTTTCGGCAAAGGTTACAGATGAAGCCATAGATAAACGTATAGCAGAAATCAGGAAGGGTGATATCGTCGTGAAGACGAAACCGGGTGCAGGTGTTAAGATCGAGCAGGTTCGCCATGAGTTTCTCTTCGGCACTGCGATTACTGATAACTTGGCTGAAAAATCTCAGAATCCCATGTCTGATAAGGATAGGAAGATGTTCCTTAAAATCCTTGAAGAAAATTTTAACTACGCTGTGCATGAAAATGCTTTGAAATGGTATGACACGGAAGTAGAGTATAAGAAAGTCGATTATTACTTAGCGGATAGAATTTATGAACTTTGCGAGGAACGTAATATACCTATGAGGGGACACTGCGTATTCTGGGCAAAGGATAAGTACATTATGCCCTGGTTGATGGGGCTTGATAATGATGAACTTCGCGCTGCGGTCGTTAATCGCGCAACCAGCGTCGCAAAACATTTTAAAGGCCGTATATATGAATTCGACCTCAATAACGAAATGATTAACGGTGATTTCTTCAGGCGTCGGCTTGGATACGGGATTGTAAATGAAATGGCATGGATAGTTAAAGACGCTAATCCCGATGCGAAGCTGTATGTAAATGATTACGGTGTACTTGTTGAAAATGGTTTTAATAAAAGCTCTTACATAACTCAAATTGAGAATCTTCTCGAAAGTGGAGTTCCAATCGACGGAATTGGGTGTCAGGCGCATTTCGTAACTTCAAGGGAAAATAATTACACCGCCAAAGCCGCCACAACATCCGAACATGTTCAAAAAACTCTCGATGAATTGTCGAAATTCGGTTTGCCTATCAAAATTACCGAATGTCTTGTTTCTGCGAATACAGAAGAAGGTAAAGCAGAGGAACTGCGAAGGTTCTTCCGTATTTGCTTTGCGCATCCCAGTGTTGAAGCGATTATTATGTGGGGCTTTTGGGAGGTTGGGCACTGGGTTCCGGAGTCGGCAATGTGGAAAAAAGACTGGACTCCGACGAAGCAGGCTCTTGCTTACCGCGACCTTGTTTTTAATGAATGGTGGACTGATGTTTCGGAAAAAGCTGATAAAAAAGGCATATATAAAACCGATGCCTTTTATGGGGATTATTTAATCACTTCTAATGGAGAAACTAAAAAAATAACACTCACAAAGAAAGATAAAGCCATAGAGGTTAGTTTTAAATGAGGTAAATCTTGAATAAAGTAATAAGAAACTTAAAAATTCTTTTTTTATTGTTGTTACCTGTCTATCTTTTTGCCGGTTCGGTTTCAATGATTTTTGTTGGCGATATCATGATGGGGTCTGATTATCCGGAGAAAAAGCTTCCTCCGTATAATGGCAAACAGCTTTTTACCAATGTTAGTTCCACTTTAATGGATGCAGATTTAACTATGGGTAATCTTGAAGGGACATTGCTTGAAGGTGGGGTTAGCACAAAAGAAGTTAAAAAAGGTCGCTGTTATGCGTTCAGGACTCCGCCAGAGTGGGCCGGAAACCTTCTTGATGCCGGTTTTGATTTTTTAAATTTAGCGAATAATCACATGAACGATTTTGGGCCGGGTGGTATTAGAGGAACTGTCAAGGCGCTTACCGATGTTGGACTGGAATGCGGCGGGGCTTATAAAAAAGTAGGGCAGTTCAATGTTAGAGGAATTAAAATTGCTATAATTTCTTTTTCGACCTCACCAAACACGAATTCTGTTTTAGAAATTACAAAAGCCAAGCAGATAGTCGCCGAACAAGCTAAGCTAAATGATATTGTTATTGTATCGGTTCATGCTGGCGCGGAGGGACTAAAGGCTCTACATACTCGCGATACCTCCGAGTATTTTATGGGAACGCCGAGGGGTAATCTTGTTAAGTTTTCTAAGGTCGTTATCAATAGTGGGGCTGATTTTGTCTGGGGCCATGGTCCTCACGTGCCCCGGGCTTTGGATATATATAAAGATAGACTTATTGCCTACAGTCTTGGTAATTTCTGTACATGGGGTTTTAATCTTGTGGATGAACTTGCTTATACCCCGATTCTCAAAGTGGAATTGGATTCGAACGGGGTTTTTAAAAGAGGACAGATTTTCTCGGCAATTCAGAAAACGTATAAATCTTTAGGACTTGACCCTCAAAATCATGCGGCTAAATTGATGAAAAAACTTTCCAAAGAGGACTTCCCTCACTCTGGACTTATAATAATGGAGAATGGAGAAATATATCAAAATGAATATTAAGATTAAGGGCAGGTTATTTGTTTTTATTTGTTTGTCGCTTCTCGTGAGTTCTGCACTATTTCCATTATACGCCAGGAGTTCTTCTGATGTTCGCGTCTGGGAAATGAAAGAAATTATCCTTAAGGCTGAGAAGCATTATGACAACTATTATAAGGATGTGGAATGCTGGGTAGACCTTGAAGGTCCAGATTTTTCCAGGCGGGTTTATGCTTTCTGGGATGGAGATAATGTCTTTATTGTACGAGTGGTGGCTACAAAGCCGGGCAAATGGACTTACAAGAGCGGCTCAAATCAAAAAGATGATAAAGGATTGAACAACCATTCGGGTGAATTTACAGCTACCGGCTGGACTGAAGAAGAAAAGAAAGAAAACCCAAACCGTCGCGGGTTTATTCGTCCAACATCGAACGGTCATGCTTTGCAGTATGCTGACGGAACTCCTTTCTTTCTTGTCGGTGACACCTGGCTCGCGGCAACTACATGGCGGTTGCCTTTTAGGGGAGTTTCTGCAACGGATGATTATGTGCCGGGTCCTGGTATAGGGTTTGAAGACGCTGTGGCTTATCGTAAGAGACAGGGGTATAACTCCGTTAGTATGATTGCCTGTTTTCCGAATTGGGAATCTGATTGCAATCCCAGTACTTATGCCGATGAAAATGGTATATATCTGCGTAACGCGTGGGAGAAATTTGACTATTACACTGAGGAAAGGAAGCTGACATCAAAGAATATGCGTGATGAATACGGAAATAGACCTTTTCAAATGTTATCCGAACACGAAGGTGTTGCCGATTTTGACCAAATAAATCCTGATTATTTTAAAAGTCTGGATAAAAAAATGCAGCATTTATCCGAAGAGGGTTTCGTGCCTTTGTTGGAAACCGTAAGAAGAGATAACTGTCCTGCGTGGAAGGAATATTTTGATTTTAATGAATCCTACGCACGGTATGTTCAATACCTTGTTTCAAGATATGGGGCATATAATATCATTTTCAGCGGAATTCATCTTGATTGGATTCCGAAAGAATACAGTCTTACTGCCCTGGAATTCAACAGGGCTTTGACTTATCATTTTAGGAAATACGGTGCACTGCCCTTCGGACAGCCTCACACGACACTAATAAATAATTCCACATATACTCAGTTCGGTCACGGGGAGGATTGTCCCTGGCTTACAATGCACAGTGTTGGTAACAAACCTCGAGACCACCGCGTTTCCGATTCCTTGCAGATACTGTTTAATCTCGAGCCGGCGTACCCCGCAATTAATTTCGAACCTTATTATACAGGTTGGGACCATGAAATAAACATGCCGGGTGGTGAGAGACCGCTTGCTAATTCTGCCCGCGATAATTATTTTTCCCGTGCGCAGATGTACGGTTCGGTTCTCTCAGGAGGTCTTTCGGGGCATGTACACGGAACATCCGCGTATGATATTACAACTACGGGAGAACCAGATGGAGCGCGGCATCACTTCTGGGACGCAATGAAATTTAAATCCGCATCTTACATGCAGCATCTTAGCGCGTTTGTTTTATCAGAGGGTGGTAAGTATCAACAATTAGAGCCCTCTCGCGAAAATATACATCCGAGAGCGGCGCCGAGTAGCCCTGAGGCCGGTTTGGACGGCTGGGCATATATGATGTGTACTCCAGAGAAAGATTTTGCCCTTCTTTATTTTGAGAATCAATCGGTTCTTCCTACTTTAAGCGGTTTCAAAGAAAATACTTCATACAATTTCCAGTGGTTTAATCCCCGTAACGGCAAATGGGAAGAAAACATTACAATTAAAACCGATGAAAACGGAGATCTAAACCCGCCGGCGTTCCCCGACGGGAAAAATCCGTCCGCGACCGACTGGGCAGCAAAAATTATTAAATATTAGCACAGTTAATAATAAAGACTTTTGGAGGAAGACAATAAAAATGAATTCAAAAAAGACACTAAATAACTTAAAAATCTTCTCTTTTTATATTTTAATAATAAGTTTTGCAATTGGGTTTTTTTCGTGTAAAAAATCCGATTTGCCAGAGTCCGGAATATTCTGGACGGAAGATAATTCCCCTGAGGTGATAGGAAGAATGGTTATCAATGATTTATTCACCAGAAGTGATTTTATGATGTATGTGACCGATTTCTGGACAGGTATCCATTACGCGGAAGCCTGCACTGGTTTTGGGGCGGCGCGCTTTGCCGGTTTATTGAATGATTCGGATATTATTGATAGATTATCAGAACGTTACATGAAGGTAATAGAAGATAGTCTGCACCTGGGATCCGCACATGTGGATGCGAACGTTTACGGGATACTTCCTCTCGAGTTGTACATGCAGGGAGGTGAAGAGGAATTTTTACAACAGGGACTCGAATTAGCCGATGGACAATGGGAGGACACCTTGTCAAATGGACTTACGAATCAGGTAAGATATTGGGTTGATGACATATGGATGATAGCCAGTTTACAGGTTCAAGCATACAGAGCCACGGGTAACGAAGTATATCTCGAAAGAGCGGCAAAGGTTATCGATTCTTACCTTAAAAAGTTACAGCGCCCAAATGGTTTGTTTTACCACGGAGAAAATTCCCCCTTTTTCTGGGGAAGGGGAAATGGTTGGGCTGCCGCGGGATTGGCAGAATTGTTATCCGAACTTCCCGAAAGCAGTCCGTATTATGACTCGATTCTGGAAGGATATAAAAAAATGATGGATGCATTGCTCGAATACCAGGCTGAAGATGGTATGTGGAGACAGTTGATTGATAAAGAGGAAGCGTGGAAGGAGACTTCATCGACAGCGATGTTTGGTTATGCTATAACAGTTGGTGTTAAGAAAGGACTTTTACCGAGAGATGAATTTACCCCCGTATATCAAAAAGCATGGAAAGCTTTGGTAGAATATGTTAATGAAGACGGAAAAGTGAGGGATGTTTGTGCCGGTACTGGTAAAGGTGATAATATAGATTATTATCTTAATCGTCCGCGAATAACAGGGGATTTTCACGGACAGGCACCAGTATTGTGGTTTGCATATAGTTTGCTGGCAACGTACTAGGTTTAAGGTTTTAGGATAAAAGGAGTAAGGTGGTATAATGAAAAGATTGTTAATTATAATTACGATTATTATTTTTTGCATTTCCTGTGAGCAGATTGATGATGATCTAGAGAGGTATACGGATTTACTAATTGAATATTCTTTATATGACTATGAGGAAATAAATGGTATTGAATTTACGTATATGGATAGCAGCGATGAAGATCTCAGTGCCTTAAGAGAAGAATATGATTTGGAAACTATGGCAGGCAATGGTGATGAATTATCCCAAATAATGAATCTGATGCTCTGGGTAAATGAAAATTTAGAACACGATGGGAGTTCTGAGAATCCTTATCCTCCAAACGCGGCAAATATAATTGAAACTTGCTGGAATGAAGATAGAGGAGTTAACTGCAGGATGCTGGCTATCGTACTAAATGATTTTTATTTATCCATGGGATTTAAATCAAGGTTCGTCACCTGTAAGCCTTACGAATATGATTTTGATGATTGTCATGTAATAAACATTGTTTATTCAACTCAGCTTGACAAGTGGATTATGATGGACCCTTCTTTTGCCGGATATTTTAAAGATGATAATGATACTTTTCTCGACCTTTTTGAAGTAAGAGAAAAATTAATCAATGATGAAGTTTTAGTTTTTAGCAGTCATTTAAATCATAACGGGAATAGATACACGGAACAAACATATAGAACCTATCTTTCAAAAAATCTGTTCCGGTTTGCATGCCCAATTGAAAGTGCTTTTAATTATGAAGCGCAGCCCTATAGTAGTGTAGAATATGTTGAGTTGATTCCTTTGAATTATACTTCACCCGGGCAGGATCGTTACACTTATACAAGAAATCCGGATATTTTTTGGGCAGAACCGTAGGTTTTTTGCCCCCGCTAGATCGTTAGTAGTGGGTCGTGTTTACTTGGTGACCAGGGAATAAAGTAGTGCGGTACCTAAGGGTAGAGCTTTTTCATCGATATTAAACCCCGCGGTATGAAGCTTTGAATGAATTCCTTTTTTCTTATTTGCTCCCCCCATAAAGACAAAAGTGCCGGGTACTTCCTGTAAGTAATAGGCAAAATCTTCTCCTCCCATAATCGGACTTTCCATGAATTGGATATTTTTGAACAAATCTTTTGCGATTCTAACTAATTTTTCAGTTTTCTCGGGGTCATTTTTCAAAATTGGATATCCTCTTCTGTAGGCAAGTTCGTAGTCTATGTCTAATGAAACCTTAAGGGCTTTGAGAATGTTTCCTATCCATTCGGGAGCTTTTTGCCATAATTCTTTTTCTATGGTACGGACGGTACCTTCCATTTTAACTTCTCCGGGTATTATATTAAATGCTGTTCCTCCGTTTATTGTGCATATGGAAATAACAAAGGGTTTTTGGGGGTCGGCTTTTCTGGAAACCAGGCTTTGAGTTTGATTTATAAATAAAGCGGAAGCGTAAATCGGGTCTGTTGTTTTATGTGGTTCTGCTGCATGACCGCCTTTACCTATAATTGTTATTTTTATTTCATCTGCGGCTGCAAGCATAACTCCTGGTTTTAAAGTTAGAGTTCCGACTTCTGATTCCGGTTCGATATGTATCGCGTAGATTTCAGATACTCCTTTTAAGGCACCTTCCTCGATCATTCCTTTTGCTCCTCCGGGAGTTTTTTCTTCAGAGGGTTGGAAGATTAGTCTTACAGCTGGAGGATTTTTAACTTCGGATAAAAGCTTTGCTGTTCCTAGTAGCATTGCCATGTGTGTATCATGCCCGCAGGCATGCATAAAGCCTTTATTCTGGGATTTGTAAGGGAGAGAATTTTCTTCCGCGATGGGAAGGGCATCCATATCCGCACGTAGCGCTATGCGCTTTTTACCTTTACCTATGTCTGCTATAAGTCCGGTTTTATTTAAAGTTTTTGGTTTATATTTGAGATTTTTAAGTTGTTTTTCTATGAAATAATGAGTCCAGTTTTCTTTGAAAGCGGGTTCGGGATGTTTGTGGAGTTCATGTCGCGTATTTATTATATAATCTTTAATTGAGTTTGCTTTTTTGAGCGCGTTTTTCATATATATATATTATTAAAAAACGCGCTTAAATCAAGGGTGGTTAGGCACGCAGATTTAAGGAGGTTCTCAGGGATATTATGAAGTTATAAAAATTCATAATATGGAGAGGAGGGGGTTTTCCTGAAAAAAAGCGTAAATCCACGTGCCATAAGAAATCCTCTTCTATTCTATAGATATCTTGACTCTTTCGTTTTTGTCTTCGACTTCCACAAGGGTGAAACTTCCCTCGACTTCCCGTATATGTTTTAGCGCCTTTCTTAAGAATATTTTGGCTTCTCTTGCATCCTCTGCATCTTCGCCGACCTCAGGTATAAGAAAAGGCAGGATTCTGACAAACGTTAAAGGCAGCCTTAAATTTACGTTTTCTTCCTCATTGTCGCTTTGAACATTTATAATCAATCTTTTTGGAGTTCCGGCTTTCTTTATTATATCTTTACTGTCTTTTATCCAGAATCGGACTATATCCTCTCCCTCGGTGATTTCGATTATAGGCTCGTTGTCTATTTCGGCTTCTTTCAGGATCTTAATAATACTGTCCGGTGGAATTTTTCCCTCGTCTATTTCACACTCTATATCCCAATCTCCGTCGCAACTTTTTGCAAATTCTATCGATTCTTCAACTAAAGTTTTCGGTACGTTGATTCTGACCTTTTCTCCGTTTGACTCTGTCACTTCTAACGTGAGAAAAGGTATAGCTAAGTTTAACAATATAAATAAATTCATAACTCCTCCTTTTTTATATTGTACTAATATAATAATACAAAAATTCAATTTGTCAAGGGGTTTTTTTAATTTTTTTTAACAGAGGGGAGACATAGAGAAATCTACAGAAAGGGTGGAGGCGCAGAGATTTTTAATTTGAGTTTTTAATTGATTCTGTGAATCTAATAATTTAAGTTCTTGACATGATAGTTTGGATATGTAAATTAGAGAAGTAAATAAGCGATTCTGTCAGTAATGTGGTAAGTTAAGATTTTGTTGAAAGTTCATGAAAAGGGAGGCAATCGTGAAAAAGCAAGGAATTATAAAAATTTTAATTATTTTAATTTTACTCTTATCTCTATCCTGTTCGACAGCTCAGTATGTTAAATGCGATGGCTACAATTACAAATCAGTAGAAGATGATCCTTTAAAAGCTCGAATTTACACGCTGGATAACGGAATGAAAGTGTATATGACAGTTTTCAGAGATGAGCCAAGAATTCAAACATGTATAGCAGTTCGTGTCGGAAGCAAAAATGATCCTGCGGAAACCACTGGTCTTGCGCATTATTTAGAACATCTCCTTTTTAAGGGAA
Organism: uncultured bacterium; assembly: GCA_964534175.1. GTDB lineage: Bacteria > Hydrothermota > UBA3072 > UBA3072 > UBA3072 > JAFGHJ01. The sequence continues at coordinate 33,029 of CAZHNS010000013.1, forward strand.
CAGATGATTTCGGTACTGTTGATTTTGAAAATGAAAAAGTTTTACTCGATTCAATCGAGGCTCTTTACGAAATGCATCGCATGGAAACAGATTCCCTTATTCGCGAAAAGATTTATAGTAAAATAGACAGTTTATCTTACCGGGCGTCCAAATTTGCCGTGGCGTCCGAATATGATAAGATGCTTTCGGTCGTGGGTGCGCGCCGGACAAACGCATTTACAAGCAATGATTTTACCTGTTTCGTTAATGATATTCCTTCTAACCAGATCGAGCAATGGTTGAAAATCGAATCCGAGCGGTTTCGCGATCCTGTTTTCAGGTTATTTCACACTGAGCTGGAGGTTGTCTACGAGGAAAAAAACCGTTCAATGGATGATGATAGGAGTAAAAAGTGGGAAGCTATGTGTGCGGGCCTGTGGCCGAATCATCCATACGGAACGCAGACAACTCTGGGAGATCCTGAACATCTTAAGAATCCTTCTATAAAAAATGTTTATGATTATTACAAAAAATGGTATGTTCCAAACAATATGGCTATATGTTTGTCCGGTGATTTTGATCCTGATTCCATGATAAAAATGATAGATGAAGCGTTCGGAGAATTTGAATCCAAAAAATTACCTGAATTGGAATTACCAATAGAAGATCCAATAACTGCTCCTATTGAAAAGGATGTGATAGGACCGGATATGGAAAGTGTGTTTATTGGCTTCCGCTTCCCCGGTGCGAAATCAAAGGAAGCCGAATTGTTACTTGTGACGGATTGGATTATGGCAAATGGTGTAGCGGGTATCATTGATTTAAATCTCAAGCAAAAACAATTGGTGATTGAACCTTATTCGGGAACTGACATTAAAGCTGATTACTCATCCCATTTATTTGGCGGTCGTCCACGTGAGGGGCAGTCTCTGGAAGAGGTAAAGGATTTATTATTAGCTCAAATTGATTCGCTGAAAGAAGGAGCTTTTCCTGATTGGTTGCCGGGCGCTGCTGTGAAAAATATAAAACTTAATGAGATTAAAAGTTTTGAAAGTAATTGGACCAGGGCACTTGCATTTGTGGATGCTTTTATAAGTCAGCAAAAATGGGAAGAAGTGGTTAATAAATGGAAATTTCGAGAATCAATCAAAAAGAAAGACATCGTTGATTTCGTCGGGAAATATTATGGAGATAATTATGTGGTCGTATACAAGAGAACCGGAGAGGATACGAACGTCGTAAAAATACAAAAGCCGCCTATTACCCCTGTAGAACTTAATAGGAATATACAATCGGGATTTTTTAAAGCGGTAGAAAACATGGATGTTCCGGAAATAGAGCCCGTTTTCTTGGATTTTGAAAAAGATCTGGAACATATTGCATTTAGAGATGATATCGAGATTTTATACAAGCAAAATAAAGATAATGACCTATTTTCAATGACTTATCTTGTGGATATGGGAAATAATCATAATAAAAAGCTCGGAATTGCTTTGGAATATTTGACATATCTCGGAACATCTAAATATTCACCGGAAGAATTTAAGCAAGAATCTTATAAGCTTGGTTGTTCTTTCGGTGCCTGGGCAAAAGATGACCAGCTCCGGATATTTTTTTCCGGATTGTCAGAAACATTTGAGGATGGCTTAAGGCTTTTTGAGCATCTACTTGACGACGCTAAAGGAAACCCTGAGGCATTAGAAAACTTAGTCAAGGATATCTTAAAGAAACGAGAGGATGCTAAATTGAACAAACGTACAATTTTGTTTGATGCTATGTATGACTATGGTGTTTACGGTAAGAATTCGCCTTTTAGAAATATTCTCCGAGAGGCAGAATTGAAAGAGCTTACTTCTGAAGAATTGATTGATATAGTCAAACAGATTTCCAATTACAAGCACAGGATTCTCTATTATGGTCCGCTTACTAAATCTGAATTGAAAGAACTGCTTGCCAGGTATCACGAATTACCGGATTCATTACAACAGATCCCTGAGGAGAAAAAATACCAACAATTGCCTACTTTGAAGAACAAAATCTATGTATGTGATTACGATATGAAACAGGCGGAAATTATAATGCTTTCAAAAAGTGTTCCTTATAATCGGGACAATATTGGTGTGCGCAGATTATTTAATGAGTATTATGGCGGAAACATGTCATCAGTTGTATTCCAGACGCTGCGCGAATCCAGGGCGCTTGCGTATGCAGTTTGGGGAGCTTATCGGAGTCCGGACAGACCCGAAAGAGCACATTATATCTTTTCGTATATTGGCACTCAAGCTGACAAGCTTGGAGAATCACTTGATGGTATGTTTGATTTACTGAATAACATGCCCGAATCCGAGAAGCTTCTGGAGGACTCTAAAGATGCAATTATCAAACAACTCCAAACAGAACGAATTACAAAGGAATCGATTATCTGGCGTTATGTAGATGATAAGCGAATGGGGAATGATTATAAAGATTATAGGATTGATATATACGAACAAGTACCGGAAATGACGATGAAAGATCTGGCAAAATTTTTCGATCAATATATAAAAGGAAAGAAATATACCATACTTGTATTAGGGGATGTAAACAAACTTGATTTTAATATTCTGAAGAAGTATGGAGAAGTTGAGCAGCTAAGCCTAAAGGAAGTTTTTGGTTACTGACTTTGTTGTAACAAAAACAAATTACGATTTGCGTATAAGTTAAAACTTGAAATAGTTTAGTTTTTAAAATTTTGTTTAAGCAGGCTTCGGAGCTCGATATTTCACACTTTGATTTATTTTTGCGGTTTGAAATTCGGGGTTCTTGACATGATTGTTAATTTGTTTAAATTAGGTCTAAGAAAATGTTTAAATAAAACTATAAGAATAAAGGAGATTGAAATGAAAAGTATTAAATATTCGTTAATTGGTTTTTTATTTATTAGTGGAATGATGGTCTCTACTCAGAACGATGTGCTTGCCGCAACTGCGACTGTCGATACCAGCGAAGTGCATCAAACGATGGAAGGGTTTGGTGCATCGGTTGCCTATGAAGTTTGGCAGCTGTACAGTCATTCGGAAAAGAGTGAAGTTTATAATTATCTTTTTAAAGAGCTTGGCTTAGATATTCTTCGTCTGCGAAATGTATATGATAGAGGGGAGGATTATATTTTTGGTAATTATGCGGAAATTGTGGATAGTTTTTATTCTAAATCAGAGAATGACCCTAAAGTATTAATATCTTCCTGGTCTCCTCCTGCGGAGTTAAAGAGTAATGGCGAGCTTGGAAACGGAGGTACGCTGGACTCGACGTCGGCCGGAGAATTTTTATATGGCGATTTTGCCGAGTATTGGATGGATGCATTGGACGAATTTGCAGGCTATAATATTGTGCCTGATTATATCAGTATTCAGAATGAGCCCACTTTTACTGCTTCTTGGGCTTCGTGCAGGTTTGCTCCGACCGAAACAGATACTCTGGCGGGATACGATCAGGCTCTTGATTCGGTTTATAATAGATTACAAGGATTAGCTTCTCCCCCAAAGATGCTAGCGGCAGAGGTCCATGGAATAGGTTATGGTACTTTTCAGGCCTACGCGAATCAATTTAATCATGACCATGCATATGGGCACGCTTATCATCTATATCATGGCGGTGATGGAAACGTTAATCCTGACGCGTTTAATGTTAATTTATCAGCAATAGCGAGTGGCTATTCGGACATACCCATTTTTCAAACGGAATATGATTATGGCGGATGGTTTAATACAGGTTGGCTCATGCATAATTGTCTGGTCCATGGTAATGTTTCCGGATATTTTTATTGGGCTGCGGTGTGGAGTGGTACAGGTGGGGTCCCACTTATTAGATTGAATTCCAGTTCTGTCTACACAATCGAACAGGTTTATTGGGTGTTCAGGCAGTATTCTAAAGCTATTCATTCCGGATGGAAAAGGGTAGGGGCAAGTGTTGATGCTGATAGTATTAAGATATCAGCTTTTATTAGCCCCGGAAATGACGAGTTATCCATTGTAATACTTAATGTAAGTCATGGTGAGGATTCTGTGGATTTAGCTGATGTTTCGGGTTTTGATATCTCGGGAGCAAATATGGTGCGAACATCTGATACGGAGAATAGCGTTCTTGCAGGTTATTATGACGGCTCGACAGTAAATCTTCCGGCCAGATCGATTACAACAATTTCTACTATGTACATTGCAGGAATAGAAGACAAGAATGATAACGACTTGAATACGGTTGATTGTTACTTGTCTCAAAACTACCCAAATCCTTTCAGTATGTCGACGACAATCGAGTACTCGATAGTGAAGGCTGGTTTTGTTAAACTTTCGATTTATGATGTTTCGGGTCGAGAGGTAGAAGTATTAGTGGATGAAGTTAAACAGGCTGGAAGCCATGCTGTTGATTTTGATGCGGATGGCTTATCTCAAGGAGTTTATTTCTATAAATTGACATCGGGCGGGAACAGTACTAAAAAGAAAATGATTTTAATTAAATGAGCTTAATGCCAAAAAGCAGGTTTTTTGTTAAAAATTTAGCGGTTATAGTTATGTTATTTTTTTCTTCAGGATCTTATCTTTATGGTCAGTCCCGGCCATTTCCTCAAAATGTGGATTATCCGTATGGGTATAAGACCTTGGTGATTTCTGCGATCGATTTACAAGTTGTATATGAGAGGTGGAAAAAGTTATATCTCAAACGCTATAATGGAATGTATCGTGTTTCCGTGGGTGATACTGCTATAACCATTTCGGAAGGAATGGGATACGGGATGTTGATAACTGCATATTTTGGGGATAAAGAAAGATTTGACAGGCTTCTTGAGTTTTATAAGAGTAAGAGAACAGAGCAAGCACGTAATCTTATGGCCTGGAGAGTAACCCGCGACAGTGTTATTGATCCGGGTAGTGCTACGGATGGCGATCTGGATGTGGCTTTTGCTCTCATTGTTGCTCATTATCAATGGGGAGGAGACTACCTCATGGAAGCAAACGAAATAATCTCGATTCTTAAAGAAAATTATTTCGTTAATTGCAATGGCGTTTATACAATGAAACCTGGTGCTCATTGGGGTGGTTGTGAATTAACCGACATATCGTATTATGCGCCCGCTTACTTCCGAGTGTTTGCGTTCGAGACGAAAGATACTTTCTGGGAAACTGTGGCGGAGCATTCCTATACGATATTAAATAACGGTGCTAATGACAGAACGGGTTTGGTGCCGGATTGGCAATCGTGTGACGGTGTTCCCGGAGGCGATCCGCCTTCGGGAAGGGATGATTATTATCACTACGATGCCAGCAGGACTCCCTGGAGAATGGCACTTGATTACCTCTGGAATGGCAATGAGGATGCTCGGAATTGGTGTGTTAAAGTATCCGATTTTGCTGCTTCAATTGGCGCAGATAGTATAGTAGACGGATATGATTTGGATGGCAAGCCCAGGGGGCAGTATAATAATGGTCCTTTTGTTGGGGGATTCGCGGTAGGAGCGATGTGTAACAATCAGTCTGTTGTAGATTCTTTTTCTTCGAGATTGTTATATCTTGATGGTACCGGAGAAGATAATCAATACTTTAATCTTTCTCTTCGCTGTTTATATATGCTCGTGTTAACAGGAAATTTCTGGGAACCCGGATCTACGAGTAGCCATAAATTGGACTGAATAATAATAAAATTCCTTAAAAACTCCTAATAATGAAAACTTTAAAATTTAGAGGGAAAAAATGAAGAAACAAAATACGGTTACGAAAGACTGGTTTAAAGATTGGTCGAATGAATACGACAATACACTGGGCAAAGTTCAAAGACATCATAAATTATTGGATTTAGTCGTCGATTCTTCCGGAGTAAAAGACGGAGATAAAGTGCTTGATATTGGTTGCGGAACAGGATTGTTGTCATTGAAGTTTTTAGAAAAAGTGGATTGTTTGATTTACGGTATAGATAGTTCTCCTGAAATGCTTGAAATATTTAAAGGTAAAATCAAGGAACTTAATCTTTCGAATAAAATTTCACTCGAACTTGAAGATGCCGAAAATATAGATTTTGAAGATGAAGAATTCGATATAATCGCTTCGACGGTTACGCTTCATCATATGAAAGACAAATACCCGGCAATAAAAAAGATTTATGAACTTTTAAAAGCGGGTGGTAAATTCGTTCTGGGAGATATTGATGTGGATACAACCGGAAATTTAGAAGATCCGGAACGTCTGTTGAGGATTCTCGGTTTTTTGAAGGATGAGTTTATTCTTGCTCTAAAAGAGGGTGGAGTACAAGCCTTCAGTAGAATGTACGATAACGGTAAAAAACACATCTTAAATGATGGTGAATTCTGTGTAAGTTTCAAACAATGGGAAGAAATTTGCAAGGGTGCTGGATTTAAAAAGGTCACAATAAGGCCATTATCGAAGTTTAAATGGTTTAAGGTTTTAGTTGCAATTAAATAGTAAATTTACAAATATTTTATTGGTCTTGATAGGACTTAGTTTTTGATATCGCTATAGTTAACTAATGCTTAGGTTTCGAGGGTCCAAGGACTCAAGGGTTCGAGAAAAAATTTGTGCTAGTGGTGATGGTTTACGCGAAGAGATATGCAAGCAGGCATATTCCCGTAAAAGAGATGATTGTCGGTATTATTCCGAAGACGGGTAAAAAAAGAAAAGAAAAGAGGAATGCTCCAACGCTTCCGCCGATAAGATCAAAAGCATAAACTGAAGGTGCCACACTGTATTTTGCGCCTTTTTTTTTCAGTATATTTCCGGCAGTGGTATAAGTCCATCCGACAACTGCACCGCAGATATAACTTATAAAAGGTATAAGTAAAAACATCCAGATATTAGGATTCTCCAATTGGATTAATAAAAATTGAATAAGTAGTAATATTGCCAGCGTAAGAAACGCAACCTTTAAGTTTTTCTGCAGTTTTGTTTTCTCGGTTAGGTAAGTTCCTGTCCCTACTCCAAACATAAATAGACCGGTTATAAGTCCCACCAGATGGTATACGTTTCCATATATAATCTGAAGGCTTATGATACAGAAGTAAGAAATCCCTATAGATATGCCGCCTACAAGGGATGTTCTGAATCCGGTTTTTCTGAAAATTATAGGCAGAGGGAGCAGTAACAATAAAAGAAAAGCCGGAGCATTAAAAAGAGGTTTTAAGTGTCTGATTGCCTGGTTTTGTTTTTCCATATAGTGAAGGAGCGCAAGTAGAAAAGCTCTGGGTTTCCTGTCGCTGTTCTGTCCTATATAGTTATTGTTTAACTGTTTTTCGAATTCTTTAATTCTAAAATTAAGCAGATAAGATTTCATTATATATTCGTCTAGATACTGGAGATTCAACCTTTTTAATTCTTTTTTAATTCTTTTTTCATCGTAAGATAGAGGTGCATTTGAGAAAATGTATTTTGAATTATACCCCGGTATAACGAAATAATTGCTAAAGTTAAATCTGTAAGTCCAGAATACAAGAGAATTATAATCAAGTGTGGTTTCGTTAAGATAATCTTCACCCGAAGAAATCGAGAAAGAAACGATACCTTCTTTATTTAATTTCTCACGCAGGAGTTTGGTGAATTCCTGAGTATAAAAACGGTTGCTTGATATTGAAAGAGGATCACCTATTCCGAGAAATATGCAATCGAACTTTTGGGTGGTTTTTTTAAGGAAAAGCCTGGGATCTGAAGCTATGAAATTTATTTTTTTTAGCAATTCATTCTCAATATTTTTTTCTAGTGTTTTTTGAATTTTGGCGTCGGGATGTACTATAGTAAAACTGTCATATTTTGTAAGCTCCTTTATTATATCGGGCCCTGCCAGTCCAAGATAAAGTATTTCTTTTTCTTCTCTTGGAGAAAGCAGCAAGGGGATGTGTATGTATTCGGAAGTTGTCTTGTCGGGGTAGGTATACGAAAGAACTCCGTTTGAAAATAGAGAGAGCTGTTCGTCTTTTTTTATTTCCATATATCTTCCGTATTTCGTTTCTATTATATTCTCGACCACAAAACCAGTGTAGAGTTTTTCGTATGTTTTTTTTATAGAATTTTTTAGACCAGGAAAGAAGAAAATGGCTAAAAAAATTAAAATTAAAGGTATAAATTTTTTGCCTTTTAATATTATTACAGGTAGAATAAAAAGAAAGCTCACTAAAATAAGTTTTCTTGCGGGGAAAAGAACAGAAACGAATATATATGAAAAGAAAATTCCTCCTAAAAGATCACCGATAGAGTCTAGTATATATGGTCTTGTTATCCCTTTTAGATTATTTTCTGACAGCCCTGAAAATTTTTTCTGCCCCAGTGCGAATATCAATCCGAAATTCAAATAGATCGGAAAAAGAAGGAGAGAAGTTTCTATAAGTAGGAGAGAAATACTAAAAATCTCTCCGGGCTTATAACCTAAAAACCCCGGTATAAAGCGTAGTAAATATATGGAGAGAGGAAGATATAATGCGAGTATCAGAAAAGGTACATATAGTTTCTCTTCCGATACTCTTCTACCCCAAAAGGAACCTATTCCTGCACCCAGAAGCCAGAAGGATATAACCAGTCCGTATGTCAGCTCATTACCATGAAAAATCATATATATTTCTCGAATTAATATATTTTGCGAGAGGATAGATAAAACTCCGGAAAGAAAAAGAAAAAATAGAAACAATTTAAGAAATTATTTTAGAGATGATTGCTTGGACTTTTTCGTTTTCGATTGGTTTGTCATCTCTCGAAATAAATGCGATTAAAATATCTGTATTTGTCATTTCTATCCTCGATAAAGTAATTTTAAATTTGCTGCAGAAGTCAAGTAGTTTTCCGGATAGGACCTTTTCTTTTGGAGATAAGAATATAATTATTGTACCGTTTTTTACCTTTAAATCTTTATATAAGATTTCATCTTTTTTATGTTTACTTAGTAATTCGTGTATTATTTCTACAATTCTTGTTATATCGGAGATGGGAGCGCTAATGCGCCAGAAATCTTCTAAAGAAAAGTAAATTTTCTTGATTTGTTTTTCGGAAATTTTCGGTGAATTATTTATTATTGCTTCTATCTTTTTAGCGTCCATTTCTCTCATACCTTCATCAAAATCGCGAAATTTGCCAAGCGTTTCTGAGAGAATATTTTTTGTTTTCTGGTACAGTTCGGACAGAGCTTCAAATTCGTCAAGGTCTGCCTTTATGTCGAATATCAGTAAGCTCGCACTTTCCATCTCTCTTGGTTGATGGGTGGATAGAAGTTTAAGCCCCATTATTTTATTAAATCCGGCTATTATTTTTCTGCTTTTTGGTTCTGCTTCTTCTTTTTGGGTTACTATTATAATTTTGAATTCCAGGAAAAACTCTGTTGAGTTTGTTAGGAAAAAATAAACTTGCGGCAAACCGCTTTTTTTGAATTCTTTTATAAGAAGGGGTATTATAGCCCGGAGGTAAAGTTCTAATCCTATAATAGCTTTCGCTCCTTTTTCGGTGTCTTCCTTTTCTTTTTCATATATTCTATTTAAAACTTTTTTTATTTTTTTGTGAGAGGCAATAGAATAAGGTTTCCCATCTCTATCACTAATTTCAATTCTTGCGATAAGAACCCCTTCGGGAGTTGTAAATTCTTTATTATATATGATTTTTGAATCAGGGAGTACAAAAGATATTGTTCCGAGTATTACTTTAAGGGGAAGTTCTTTCTCATAAACACCTACGGTTATACAGGTTAGGTTTTCTTTAACTGTTTTTATATTTTTTGTGTAAATTTGAATTTCACCTTTTGTTTTTATCACGTCTTTTCGGGCTCTGTAATTGGTAATAATTTGTTCCGCCAGATCGGTAGGAGTTCTTTCTGTTATATAGGCTTTTGTACGGGAAGCGAAAAATTTAAAAGTTTCTCCTTCAGGGCCTAAAAGTTCATGTACAAAATTCTCTTTACATCCTGTTTTGATTATGTTTATTACTTTCGAATAAACTTCTAACCTTTTTGAACCGATTGAAAGAAGAAGTCTTGTTGCCAGACTTCCCTCTGAAATATTTATAATGTTATCGATTATTTCTTTTCTGTCTGCCCTAAATTTTTTAAGAGCGGGTTCATTCTTAATCTTAATCACTAGTATAATGATACCTAATTTATTACCGTTTATTTCTATTCTGATTCCGGACTCATAAGATATATTCCAGCCTTTACCATGGATTGTTCCGAGGATAGCTGTAGAAAATCCTGGCCAGTCTTTACCAATTATTCCCATAGAGTAAAATAAAGGGTAAGAAGTATTTTTTGGTATGCTGCTTTTATAAATTTGGATTTCTTTCGAATTTGTTTCCCATTTTTCAATTAATTTTTCAACAAGTTTCTTTTCTTCTTCTAGAGGAAAAAAATCACGGGTTTTTTCGTAATTATATTTCTTCATTAGTGAGTCATTGCATAAACGTATATGTTTATGCCCATTTTTAAAGCTTTTTCTCTGAGAGCTTCTGGGTCTTTATACACAGAAGGGGAAGCCCATCCATCTGAGATATTGCTGTTGTATGTGTAAAAGAGTACTAGTTTTCCATTTAAAAACAGCCCGTAGCCTTTGGGAGCCCCTTTGTAATGTTCATGAATTTTAGGTAAACCCAGAGGTAATTCATAAAATACTCTGTAAATTTCATGATCGGCTGGTATTTGTACTAATTCATGCTTTGGAAAGGCTTTGCTCAGCTCTTCTCTAAAATGTTTATCCATGCCATAGTCATCGTCAACATAAATGAAGCCTCCGTTCCAGAGATAGTTTTTTAAATTCTGCGATTCAGATTTTGAAAACTCTATTTTTCCGTGTCCGGTAATAAAGAGGAATGGGTAAGAGTATATTTCGGGATCGCTTAAGGACAAAATTATTTCCTTTTCTGGTATTTTAAGCTCAGTCTTTTTGTTTATTGCCTTCGCAAGATTTGGAATAATGTCCGGATCGTTGTACCAGTCTCCCCCGGAATATCTAACTCTTACTATTGATGGATTTATCAGTGAAAAGATAAAAAAAATAATCATTTTAGCCTCGAGGATGATAAGAGGATAAAATTCCTCTGAGGTAGTTTCTGTCAACGTGCGTATATATTTGTGTAGTAGAAATATCGGAATGCCCTAAGAGGAGTTGAACGGTTCTAAGGGACGCTCCTCTTTCGAGCAAATGGGTGGCGAAGGAATGTCTGAGAGTATGAGGGGTAAAGTTTTTTGTTATTCCGCTCTTAGCAAGGTATTGTTGGAAACGTTTCCAAAGACCCATCCTGGAAAGTTTATTGCCTCTTCTTGTAAGAAAGAGAAAAGCGGATTTTTTTTTGTCAAGAGCAGGCCTCTGTCCGGTTAAATATTCAACTAGAGCTTCTTTTGCTTTACTCCCCAAAGGAATTATTCTTTCTTTGCTCCCTTTTCCTTTAACCCGAATGAATTCTTCCTTTAGAAAAATATCTTCTTTCCTAAGATTAAGGAGTTCGGAAACCCTTAAACCACAGCCATAGAGTAATTCTAAAATTGCCCTATCCCTTATGGAATATTTGAAACAACCATTAACACTTTCAATTAATTTTGTGACTTCGTTAGTAGATAAAACTTTAGGTAGCCTTTTTTCGGTTTTCGGAGCTTGAATGTTATTCATTGGCGTTTGTTCTATTAATCCTTCTCCTAAATGGAAAAGAAAAAACATCCTCAGGGATGATGTTTTTCTTGCTACAGTTGCAGTGGAAAAATTTGAACTATTCAAGCTGTGAAGATATTCTTTAATGTCTTCTCTATTTATCTCCTTAATATTCTTTTTTGTTTTTTCTAAAAATGAGATTACATCATTTTTGTAACTTTCTACGGTGTTGTGGGAGAGTCCTCTCTCCGCTTGCAGGTAATAAATAAAATCCTGTACGGAATTTTGTTGGGTACTATTCATTTAATTGGTAAGATACCAGTTCCCAAACTAATGAGTCGGACGGTCTTTCTTTTTTTATAAGACCTATGTCGGGTGCAAACCATTCATATTCAACTATAGAGTCATTGTCTTCTATGACTGTTCTTTTAAGACGATAAACATTTTCATAATTTTCCGAATTTATAATTAATGAAGTTTGTATAACCGAATCAACCAAGATTGAGAATTTTTTTTCGAGTATTTCTCCCCTGTGAACTGAAGAGAAATTAAATTCTCTTTCCCAGTTTTCACCCTCTATGGGAGGGAGTAAAAGATATGGCTCGTAGACTGTTCCAAAATCCACTCTTTCTCCTTCGTAAGTTGTAAAGAGTTCTCTGGTTTTTGTAACCATTCCTGATTTTCTTTGAAAATAATAAATTTCGCCGCCTACATCGACCGCGAATAAGCTATCACCTTGTTTTACCTCGATGTCTTTTACTTCCATATTGATTTGATAATTATTTTCCCATTTAACACCAAATTCCCAGATATTTCCTACCTTTAAGGGAAAATAATCCGAAGTCATTCTTATGGCAAAAGAATTCTTACATCCTAAAACCAATACCAAAATCAATGAAGTCAAAATCAATTTTTTCATTAAAAGCCTCTCTTAAGGAAAATCCGATTTGGAAAGTTGAACTTTCTGTTGAAAACAAATATGCAAAACGAACTATAAAAAGTGGAGAGTAGCCACTTTCAGAAGCGCTTTCTCTTGTTCTATCAACCTTTGCAATTCCTATCTCCGGTAGAATAGATAATTTCTTTGCGAGCAAGAGTTCTTTACCTAAAGATATTCCTTGGAATCTAACTTCGTAATTATCTTTGTTATAAAATGCAGCTAAAAGATCATAATTGACTTTATATTTTCCCCCAACCATAAGGGCGAATCCGGAAGGGGTGTCGATTGCGACAGTTCCCTGTGGAACCGAAGAGCTTACAAATAAATTAAAACCAACGAGTAGAAGTATACTCATATTTGAATATTAAAAAACTATTTAGATTTGTCAACAGTTGAGTATCGGCAGAACTACTTTTCTAAATATTAACCGCAGGGAAACGAAGTGAGAAAGAACCCAGAAGTCAGAGCGCAAGTCAAATAGTCAAATTGTTGAATAGTTAAATCGGCCACCCCGCTCCCTTTTTATTTCCCTATTTGACCATTTTTCTATTTAACCATTTAACTGATCCGAAGGATTAAAGGGTATTGACTTTTGCCTTTCCTGGGTTTAGTATTGTAAAAAGGAGGAAATCAATGTTTGGACCTATTGGATGGCCCGAAATAATAGGTATATTGATTGTTGCCCTCTTGTTGTTCGGAGCAAAAAGATTGCCTGAAATAGGTAGGTCTATGGGGAAAGCAATTAAGGAGTTTAAAAAATCTTTTAAAGATGTAACGGATGAGTTGGATAGTGATTTAGATTCCCCTGAAAAAAAAGAAGAAAAGTAACTTTATTTTAATTAAAAAATATTGTCATTTCTAATATCATGAATTTCAAAATATGTGATTCGCATTGCCATCTTCAAGACAGAAGGTTTAAAAGAGATGTAGAAAAAGTTATCCGTAATGCCGGTGAATCCGGTGTTGAAAAAATATTGGTGCCAGGCTGGGATCTGCGTTCAAGTAAAGAAGCAGTAGTTATTTCGGAAAAATTCAATAATGTTTATGCGTCTTGTGGTGTACATCCTCACGATGCAAGGTTTTACAATAATAGCATTGAGAAAGAAATAATAAAACTATCTGGTAATAGTAATGTGGTAAGCATAGGAGAAATAGGCCTTGACTACTATCGAGATCTCTCTCCGAGAAATGTACAAAAAGAAGTATTTAAAAGACAACTCAAGATAGCCGAAGAGAACAAACTTCCTGTAATTATACATACAAGGGATTCGATCGAAGATACAATAGAGATTGTTTCGGATTTTAAATGTAGGGGTGTTTTTCACGCTTTTGATTATGTGAAAGATATAGCACTAAAGGTTATTGAATTTGGTTTTTTTATAGGAATTGGAGGAGTTGTTACATACCCCAACAGCAAGATATTTTCTTCTATAAAAGAGATTCCTCTTGCTTCGCTTTTAGTTGAGACTGATGCCCCTTACCTAACACCTCATCCGCATAGGGGAAAAAGAAATGAACCCGCTTATACAAAGTATGTCGTTAAAAGAATAGCTGAATTAAAATCTAAGACCTTTGAAGAAGTGGCAGAGAAAACCTTCAATAATACAAAAAAATTGTTTGGGTTTTAAACGTAAAATCAATATATTAATTTAATTTTTGCGCTAATCCGTCAGTCAACCAATTAACTAATTTACTTGTTTTTGCTTTTGTGGCAAAAAACCCCCTTGACAAATTAGAGAAAAAAGCTATAATCTTTGTATGACAAAGGACTTTGGAAAGGAGGTTTTAAATGATAGATAAAAATGAGGCGGAAAGAAGTTTGAAAGAAATAAAACGTCATCTAATAGAAACAGAGGAAGACTTAAGGAAGACAGGCATTTATGCCTTAGATATTCAACTTTTGTTGGGTTGTCTGGTACTTGTAGGTATTGGTTTAACGGTTTTTCTTAAGGTTCGTGCATTGTATAATCTTATATGGTTGGTGTGGGCCTGTATTTTAGTTGTCGGTTTTTTCTTCGGGTACAGGCTCGCTAAAAGGATACCCCGAATGACCGGTATTACATCCTTTGCCGGTAAGTTGATAGGTATGGTTTGGTTAGGGATAACAATAAGTCTTGCGTTGACAATGTTTATTGTTTGGCACTCCGGATACACTCCTTATTTGGAGAGTTTTATCGCTTTGCTGGTGGGACTAGGCTTTTTTGTGGAGTCTTTTGTTTCCTGGAGGGAATTTATTGTAGCAGCTATTCTTTGCTGGATAGCAGCGATAATCGATGGGTTTTTCCCGGACCTTACTAATTTGGTCTTTGCTTTTCTTATTTTTGCAACTATGATTATACCGGGAATTGTGGTTAAAATTCGTTTCAGGGGGAAGGAAGTATAGATGGAAGATTTTAATCCTTCTGAAGTGAATAAATTGATACATGCGCCTATAAGGCTTGGGATTATGACCATATTAAATTCGGCAAAGAAAGTCAATTTTATTTATCTAAGAGAAAAACTTGATGTTACGGACGGCAACTTAAGTAGTCATATGGAAAAGTTGGAAAAAGAGGGTTATGTAAAAGTTAAGAAAACTTTTGTAGATAAAAAACCAAATACTGTTTACAGAATTACTGAAAAAGGTAAAAAAGCTTTTAGGGTATACCTGGAGCATTTAGAGAAAATTCTTGAAGAAAGTTAAGATTAAAGCAGGGAAATTCTTATTTGTGTTTTTCTTCCCTTTGATACTTTTTCCCAATACAATTATAGAGGGACGAGTTGCTGATGACCGAGGAGAAGCTCTCGGTGGGGCAAACGTATTCCTGGAAGGGACGCTCGATGGTGCTTCTACGGATGAGAAAGGTAATTTTAAATTTACAACTGAAGAAACAGGGAAGTTTAATCTTTTGATAAGAATGATGGGTTATCAACAATTCAGACGAGAGGTATTCCTTGAAGGGAAGTCTATCAGTATAGAAGCAAATTTAAAAGAAGAGATAATTAAAGGCGAAGGTGTTACAGTCAGGGCTTCTTCTTTTACTACAGGAGAAGAAAGCGGTGTTACTCTAACCCCCCTCGAGGTGCTTACTACTCCCGGAGCAGCAGCAGATGTCTGCTGGGCTATTAAGTCTTTTCCGGGCGTTCAGCAGGTGGAAGAAGGCGCAGGATTGTTCGTTCGGGGAGGAGAAGTTACTGAAACAAAGTTTCTTCTTGACGGGGCAAACGTTTATCATCCTTACAGGTACGAGTCTCCGACTGGCGGATTTTTCGGGACCTTTAGTCCTTTTCTTTTAAAAGGCACTTATTTTTCTTCAGGCGGATTCGGGGCCGAATACGGTAATGCGTTGTCGGGAGTACTATCTATGGAAAGCCTGGATTTACCATCGGAGAGGGTAATTGGTTTAGGGATGGGGCTAGCTAATTTATCATTAGGGGGAGGAATTCCATTAAGCGATAATTTGGGGATAAACTTCTCCGGTAATCAGAGCAATACCAAGCCGCTTTTCGATTTTAATAATATTGAAGATGATTTTACAGAGTATCCTTTTTCTTACGATTTGAACTTAAATCTTGCGTGGCGATATTCGAAAGAAGGGCGTGCCAAATTGTTTTTCTTTAGAGAAAAAGATAATGTAGGTGTTTCTCTTCGGGATCCTACCTGGGGTGGAAATTATTATGGAACCGAGAATAGTAATCTATATAATTTGCTTATAGATCACGCTCTATCTGATAATACTTTTTTTAAATTTAATGTGTCTCGCACCGATTTCGGAAAGGAAACAGAGATAACTTCCGGAGAAGAATCTATTCTCGATTTAAATGAAAAGGATGAAATTAATCAGGCAAAAGTCATTTTAGAGAAAAAAACATTTATTTTTTTTAAATTTGGCGGCAGTCTTGAACAGAGAAAAAGTTATTTCGAGGGTTTTGTTCCCTCGGAAGACTCTTTAGACCCTTCGGTTCCAAGCAATTATTACGACAGGGAATATAAAAGTTATATAAGTTCTATTTTTATGGAAGAAACATCTTTCTTTCCTTATAATTTATCTTTAACTTCAGGGATAAGGTTCGACTATGATTCGAAAAGCGCAAAAAATGCATTCGATCCGAGATTCTCTTTGTCCTGGAACGCAGCCGATAAATTAACACTTTCTTTTGCCACCGGAATATTTCACCAGTTTTATGAGCCCTGGAGATACGACCCTAGTTACGGGAATCCTGATTTGGAGCCCATGGAAGCAAAGCACTATATAGTTTCCGGAACCTGGAAAAATAATGGTGGTATGATAAGACTGGAAGGTTATTATAAAGATTACGAGAAGCTTATTAAAGAACATGATTCTCTTAATTATGTTTCTTCCGGAACTGGCTATGCAAAGGGAGTGGACTTTTTCATAAAGAAAAATTTTGAAAAAATCGAGGGAAGAATTGCTTATTCTTATTTGGACTCGGAAAGAAATTGGCAGGATTATCCGGGTTTTTTTCCGCCTGACTTTGATATCACGCATAATTTAAGTGCTATCTTAAATTATAACCCTATTCCTATTTTTCAGCTAGGTGTAAAATATATGTGCGCGACCGGAAAGCCTTTTACTCCTGCGGGTGAGGATTTCCGTTCGGATAGACTTCCCCCGTATTGGACTCTTGACCTTAGTGCGTCTTATTTGCATTCTTTCTATGGCAATAATCTAACTGTGTTTTATTTAGCAGTTAATAACGTTACGGACAGGAATAACATTTTAGGGTATCACAATGGTGACATAAATGAACCGGTCGAAAGTTCTTATGGTCGTTTGTATTACTTTGGTGTTTCTTTTCAAATGTGAAGGAGGTAAAAATGAAAAGAGTTTTATTGTTGTTACTTATAACTTTAACAACTATTGGTATTCGGGCGGAAGAAAAGGCAACTGTAGATAGTCATATACTTAAGATTAAAGCCCTGCAGCAGGAAGCTGTTGATAAAGGAGATATTGAAAAATTAAAAGAAATTTCTTCAAAATTAGAGCGCCTTTCCACTTTTGGCGATAAAGAATGGCTGGTTAATTATTACCTTGCTTTAAACAGTTATAGAATTGGTACAATTGCGTATGACAATAAGGAAATGAGCGAAAAGTATATTGAATCGGCAAAAGAGACGGTCCAAAAATCAATAAAGGGTAAGGATGATTTTTCCGAGTCTCATGCGCTTTTTTCCTCAATTCTTGGAATAGAAATAGGTTCTAAGCCCCAACTTGGGATGATCAATGGGATGAAATCTGCAAAAGCAATTGAGAAAGCGAAAAAGTTAGATCCCGAAAATCCGAGAGCCTATATGATTGACGGAACCGGTAAATTGTATACACCAAAAATGTTTGGGGGTGGAGTAGATAAGGCTATCGCGCTTTTTGAAAAAGCTGCAGAGTTATTCAAAAAAGAAAAAGATAGAGGGATTTACCCTGACTGGGGTAAAGATGAAATATATGTATGGTTGGGGAATGCCTATAAAGAGAAAGAGGAAGATTCTACCGCAACTGAATTTTACAAAAAAGCACTGGAGGTTAATCCGGAGTGCGGCTGGGCAAAAGAATTACTTAAAGAAATGGAACAGCCTGCGTCCTCCGACCAGTGAACTTAAATTAAAATATTTTTGACCCTTCATTTGTGAAATAATCTCATAGATTATTTTTGGTCAAGAATAATAGTAGAGATTTCAAGAAATCCAATTTTCGGAATGTCTATGAATCCTGTCCCTTTTTTTGCACCCTGTTTATAAAGGTGAGAAAAAAGGGGTTGACAAAGTCCTGTTTTGTATTATATGATCAGTACAATATAAGAAGTAGACTCATTTTGGAAAAATTTTTCTATGGAACTTTTTCTTTTTTTTAAGGGTCGTAAATAATAAATTAATGAGTTTAATATTGAGTTTTTTAAAAGGAGGAAATGTTAAATGTTTTTGTGTTCTTTTTACTTAATGTTGCTTATTGGTAAGTACAATGTCCTGGCAGGTGAGGTTTACGATGCCACGACTAAAGAACCTCTGCAGATGGTTAATATTGTAGTAGTTGGGACTGATATGGGTACAACAACGGATGATAAAGGTTACTACAGTCTAATAATGTCTGATTCTCTTACTGGGTTTAAGGTGCGATATTCTATGATAGGTTACGGGCAAGTGGTAAAGGATATAAAGTTTTCCGATCAAGAATATCTGAGGATTGATGTGGCATTGCATATGGAGCCATTGAAGGTTCAGGGAATACTTGTATCGGCAAAAAAGAAGAAATTTTTAAGTACGGCTTCTATGACTCCGCCTTCACTATCTGATAAAGATTTGATGATGCTGCCCTCGTTTATTGAGGGAGATTTAATGCGGACCATTGAGGCTCTTCCCGGAGTAACTAAATCTTCCGATTTTTCAACCTCTGTTTCAGTGAGGGGCGGAAGTCCGGATCAGAATAGGGTTCTTATAGATGATGTTCCTCTGTTGAATCCTTTTCATCTTTTCGGTCTTGTATCAGCTTTCAATTCAAACGCGATAAAAAGCGCTGAATTGTATTCAAGCGGAATCCCTGTTAGGCATGATGCCTCCCTATCCTCGGTCCTCGATATAAAAACAAAAGGTGTAGGCAGAGATATAGAAGGTCTCGCAGGGGTTGCTTCTCTAAGCATTTTATCAGGTAGTTTGACAATGGGTGGGAAGATTCCTTCTTTAAATAGTAATTATCTCCTCTCGGTCAGGAGAACCTATGCTGATAAGCTTTTTGCTCTTTTTGATTACGACCTTCCTTATTACTTTTATGATTGTTATTTGCATTGGGAAACAGATATAAATGATAATTGGTCTTTAGTGCTAAGTGGTTACACTGGTGAAGATTTTCTCGATATCAGGGATGAAGATGATGAGTCGATAAGACTCATAGGTTTTGACTGGGGCAATAATGTCTTGGCTTTAAATTTATTTAATTCGAATACAAATGGGGATTTATTGCATATATTCGGTGGTTACAGCAATCATGACTTTTTTCTTAGGGCGCTGGATACCGTTTTCATAACAGATGGAGATATTGACGTGGGCACTATCGGTGCGGAATACACAAAGAATTTTAAAAGGAATGAGATTACAGTGGGAGTAGAAGAATATTACCGCCCTTTCGAATATAATGTTAATTTTCAAATGGGTTTTCAATATTCCTATGAGGATATCTGGAGTAACAGGGTATCTATGTATGTAGAGGATAAGTTTGATTTATCGGATTATCTTATTCTCTCGGGCGGGCTTGCTCTCACGCATTATTATTCGGAAAGTGAAGAGTTCGAGCAGAAAAATTCTGGTTTTTTCCGGGCTTACAGGTTATCGGCAAAATACTTTTTTGATGACTTACGAGCCGTAACTTTTTCCTTCGGAAATTTCCATCAGTATATTGTACCTGGGGGAAATATGATCAGTACGGGAATAGACCTTCCTATTTACTACTGGATACCTCTCGGGGGTGAATACGATCCCGAAGAAGCTTATCACTTCAATCTGGGGTTCGAAGGTTGGTTGAAAGAGGATATATATCTTTCTTTAGAAGGATATTATCGTAAATACAGTCGTCTTCTCAGTATGAAAGATATGGAAGAGATTCAAATTACCACTGAAAAAACCTATTATGAAACTATGTTGGAAGAGGGAAGCGGAAAAGCTTACGGTTTAGATTTTCTTTTAAAAAAGGAAATTGGTAATTTAAGGGGTTGGTTGAGCTATTCTTTTCTTAAAACCGATGTAGTTTTTGGAGATGAAACTTACCCGACCGATTGGGATAGAAATCACAATATTCATTTAACTCTTCTTGCTCTGTTAGGAAGAAAATATGAAGCAGGAGTACAATTCGCTTTTTGTACAGGAAATCCATATACGACGGACCTTGCGCGATGTAGGTATAGGAAAGAACTTATGCCTTATGGTGAAGACGAAGCTACGTGGGTAGAATTGAAGGGTGAGCGTAATCAGGTCAGGTATCCCTCGTATGTTCGTTTAGATGCGAGTTTAAGTAGATCTTTCTTTTTTGGAAATAACGAGTTGGATTTGAAGCTCAGCGTGTACAATGTATTGAATTCAAAAAATGTTTTCATGTATTATTATGATTACGATGAAGAACCACCCATTAAGAAAGCGTTTAATATGATCCCGCTTATTCCTTCGATTGAATTTATTTACAAGTTTTAGGAGGTCCGTGATGAAAAAAATTGCATTTATTTTTTCTTTTTCTGTGTTGCTTTTAATTTCCTGCAGTACCAGTGAAGCTCCTTTCGAGCACAGGTATGTGATTAATCTTATGTTGAAACCTGATATGAAATTTCAGCGAGCTTTTGTTGATTCGACATATAGATTAGACTCTTCGCTCGATAGTGATCTTACAGGTATATCGGGTGCCGAAATTTTCATTGTGGATGAACATTCCGATACTTTTAGATATAGCGAATCCGATACCATGATGGGTCTTTATTACAGTAATGATTCTTTTTGTGTAGAACATGGTATGGAATATTTAGTTAATGTCTCTGTCGAGGGAGAAGTTATATCGAAAGAAGTTCAAGTTCCAGGTTTGATGACCATAACCTCACCGAGTCTTCTTGATACTGTTTCTTTGAGCGATCCTCCGCTTTTAATATGGAATACCTGTGAGCATTGTTTCGATAATACATACCTGATAGCTTCCTATTTCACTGGGGGAGCAGATTCGGCGGATAAATTCGCTCCCATGTTAACAACAGATACAACCTTGGGAATTTTTTTGAACGAGCTCTTATACAAGGATAAAGATACTATGTATACAATTTCAGTAGAAGCTATGGATTCGAATGCATATCATTTTGGCAAGATGTGGTACGAGTACGATGAGCTTAAGGAAGGAGAAGTTCTCGGTTTGATTGGTGCGATTTCCTTTGATACTGTAGCAGTCTGGGTTACAGAATAAAAAAATAATAACCACGGATTAGTACGGAAGAACAAAGATAAAAAAATCTCTATGTCTTCTGTGGTTCAAAAGTTACAGAATAAATCTTTTAATATCCAGGACAGTAATACAGATCATAAAAAAGAGCATCAAAACCCATCCGCATATGGTTAACGGAATATGAGCTTTAATCGTTTTAGGGTTTATTTTTTCTAAAAGATAGAGAAATATTTTGCCTCCGTCAAGAACTGGGATAGGCAAAAGATTTAAAATAGCGAGATTGAGAGATAATATGGCCGAAAAACTCAAGATACCAACTATACTTGTACCTATAAAACTTTTACCCTGAACGAAAATCCCCACTACTCCTGAAATACTTTCATGTTTAGAGAAGAGTCCGGGGACGGAGTAGCAAAATCTATATAAGAAATCCGCAATTTGGACAAAGGGGGCAATGAAAATATTGTTTGGTGTAAAACCTGATTTTATGACGTTAAAAGCAGTCAATAACAATACGGCAAGGAAGATATTACTTAAAGGGCCTCCGAGAGCAAAAAGAATTCTTTTGTTGACGGGAATATTGTAAAAGTCCTTTTCATCGATTAATTCCGGTAGAACATAGCCGCCGAGAGGAATAAGAGAAATCCTGTATTCAGTCTCTCCTTTTCTAATGCTGAGTATTTTAGGTCCGAAACCAAGGGAAAATATCTCTATGGGTATTCCAGCAAGGTATGCGGCAGCAAAGTGCCCGGATTCGTGAATAAATATAAGTGTACCTAATGCTAAAAGAATTACTAAATATTCCATAAATTTTTTTTACTTTCCTTTTATCATCGGGACGAATCTTACCGGTACTATACTTTCTTTTGATATCCCTGAGGAATCTTTTGTTATAAGAAGTAGTTCCTGGTAATAAGAACCCACAGGTATAACCATTCTTCCTCCGGTTCTGAGCTGTTCTAAAAGTAGAGGGGGAACTTCATCGGGGGCGCAGGTTACGATGATTCCGTCGAAAGGAGCATGTTCCTCCCATCCTTTATATCCGTCACCGGATTTAACGACAACATTTTTATATCCGAGTTGTTCCAATCTTTCTTTCGCGTAATCAGCAAGTTCCGGAATTATTTCTATTGTAAAGACTGAATCCGCAAGAAGCGAGAGAATTGCTGCCTGATATCCGGAACCGGTTCCCACTTCGAGGACCCTATGGGTCTTATTTACTTCAAGTAATTCAGTCATGAGAGCAACTATATACGGTTGGGAAATAGTTTGTCCTTGCCCTATCGGTAGAGGTCGATCGTTGTATGCAAATTGCATTAAGTTTACAGGGACAAAAAAGTGTCTTTTGACTGTTAACATAGCATTTATGACAAGTGAATCACTTATTCCTCTTGCTATTATTTGTTCTTCTACCATTCTTTTTCGGTAGGGCTCATACACATCTTTTACATCTTTAACAGAATAAGAGAGAAAAACGAAAAGTAATATCATAGGATTTTACCGGGAATATTCCGCTAGTTTTTGTATTCTTTTCAACATATTAGGATGAGTGCTTAAAGCCTCCATTAGTCTGTCTGAAAAATTCAGTTCTATTTTTTTTGAACGCAAATATTGAAGTTCGTCCACGTCTATTGTTCCGCTTCTGTCGAGATCGATCTGTACTAATTCCCTTATTTCTCTATTCGCCCTTGAAGGATCGTTAACAAAGAAAGCTTTTAAGCCTTCTACGTCTTTTATCGATTGTTTATTCGTTCTTGCCGAACCGTAGACAAGTTTATAAAGAGCCGAAGCAAGCGCGGACGGCTGATTTCCTAAATCAACAGATCCTTTATCAGCAAAGTACTCTCGTATTCGCGAGGCATAAAGTACCAGAAGATTTGTTATAAAGTAAAAAACTAAAGCCGGAAGACCTATAAGAGCCGTGTAGGCTGCTCCTTCACCTCTTCTTCTTCCCACGCTTCCAAAGAAAAGAAAATGCCAGGCTATTCTGTACATGAGCATAGGTATTACGGAAAGTAAAGTTATAGTCAATACATCCCGGTTTACTATATGCGAGATTTCGTGTCCCAGTACCGCTTTAAGTTCATCTCTGTCAAGCAAATTCAATATGCCCTGTGTTACACATACTCTGCCGTCCCTTCGGCTTCTTCCGAAGGCAAACGCATTTGGAAGATTAACCTGTGAGATACCCACTTTAGGTTTTGGTATTCCTGCATTTCTGGCTAATTCTTCTATCATTTGATGCAGCTGGGGATATTCGGATTCATTTACATATTTTACCCTCATAGACCATTCTACGATTTTTGGACCAATAAGGTATTGAATCAGCATAAAGACAAACGCCAGGATAAGATAGAAGTAAAAATTAGTTATTCCCATGGCCGTACCTATTACGGTAATAATTGCGTAGACAATACCGAATAGAGCGGCTATCAGTAAGAACATTCTTAGTTTTAATCCAAACATATTTCTCCTTTTATGATTTTTTTAAACAATTGTGCGGTTAATTCCCATAAAAACTCTTAATCCATCCCGGTCTTTCGGGTACTTTGCCACTTTGAAGCATTTCTCTCCATTTTTCATCAGTAAGGCGGTCGTTCATCGGGTGCTTAAATTCATAGTAAGAGAGTAAGGGCCCCACGGCGAGAATTATATCCTTTGTAGGTCTTTTGTAAGCAACAACTATATAATCTAAATACCCTGATGCTTCTTCTAGGCATTTCTTTGTGTTTAAATCGGTATGAACATCAGCGATTATGGTGGTTTTTAATCCTTCATCCTCTATATCTCCGATAGAACTTTTTAATCTTTCGGCGAGGTTTCCCAGAAAAACATTATCTTCATTGCTTAAGGGTTTGTTCTCAACCTGGTTTTTGCATATTTCGTATAGCCTCTCCATAGTTCTGACTAAGGAACTTAATCTTCTTTCTGATTCTGGAGTTAGAACGTTTAAGTCTTTTAGTCCCGCATAGGCCATTTTTGAAGTGGTTAATATATTTTTGTAGAATTCAGGGAGCGGTTCCAGGAGCCCTTTGGGAGGGGGTGGTGGTGGAGTGTATGAAGTTATACCCACATGCACGGCTGTGTAACTCTGTTTTGCGTAGAGAATAGTATTGTGTCTTAAGGCAGACCAGGAAGCAAGTGAAGTATTTAACTGTCTATCAAGCCAGGCATCGGTCTGCTGATATGTCTGGTATCCTTTTTCCCTTTCAGTTATAAGGGTCTTAAGCGCGTACAGCCAGGACCAGTAAAGGTTACGGTTCCAATCTTCTTCGGTAAGTGCAGAGAATTCCTCTCTTAAATCTTTTAGCTGGTCATAGTATTTTGGATATTCATCATCGGTGTAGTCTTTGATGTGTTTCTCAGCTCTTTTACTTCCGAAGACACTAAAAACATCGAGCCCCCGCGGAAAGCCTCTAATAGAATAATATAAATCGGGTTGTATGCGTTCGTCGGGTATATAGACCACTGTAAACTTCTCAGGTATCTTTTCGGGAATAGTTCCTACTGCGGGAGACACAAGTTGACTTAATATGTAAGAATCCGGAATATAACGCTGTCCCATGAAACGGAGTCCCATAGTTTTTGTAAGTATAGAATCCAATTGTTCTACGGAGGTTAATTCGTGGCCGTTTACCTCTCCCGGATCGATTCCGGCACCTCCTGTGCCAGAGAAGATCGCTGGAGGAGTCAGTTTTGAAAGTTCTAAAAGAAATTGTGCGAATTTCTTCTCGTTTTCCAATTCATCTGTTGTGAATTCGCTGCCGAAAACTTCCCTTAGAGATTCCCTGTAATCATAAATTGTCAAATCGTCGGAAAAACCCGAATAAAATGCGGAAACTTCATAAATTCTATCCCAAACTTCAGAGACGCTTCTGCCGTCTTTCAGTTTTAACTTACCGGAGTTTATTGAGATTAAAGAAGCTTGAATAGTTTGGATTTTTGCCGTTTCTCTGTCGGTCAAAGCTTCTGCGGGTGGGCTTACAGGTCCAAAATTTCCGTGTCCTTTCATAAGAAAAGTCATTCGCCCGTACCACATCATTCCTCTGAAGTATTTTTTCAGTTCTTCACTTCTTGTGTAATGACCTCTTGGCTTATACTGGCTGTAATCTTCAGGTATTCTGAATAGGGCGTTTTCTCTTGCAGTAGAATAATCGGGTAGCCCTGCGTGTTCTTCTATTTTGTCGGTTTCCCATTCTACCCATTTTTTGACATAACGAGGTGGGGAAAATTCTAACGTTAGCAATTTCATGGCTACCGAGAAATAGGCAACGTTTCTCTTTGCCGCTTCCTTCAGGTCTCCGTCGTATTTCTTATAATCGTTTTTTGAAGATTCAAGAAATTTTTCTGTTACTTTTATAATGTCGGGATAGAAACTTTCTTCTTCTATTTCTTTTAATGTTTCATCGAAGAGAATATGAAAAAGATGAAGAGGCGTATCCGCTGTTACGTAAATCGGAATATTTTCATTGAGAAGGTTTTTATAAAATGTGGTTATATTATCAGTTGCTCCCCTTTTTACAACTACAAAACCATTTTTCTTAAGAAGGTCTTTTTCTTCCTGTTTTTTAATATATTTGTCCGAAACGGAAGAGAAATTAGTGATTTTGTCTAGGTCAAGAGGAAGTGTATACTGAGGCATGTCGATTGTAAAATCTTCCTTAATAGGTTTGTAATATTTTAAAAAGGCACTGCTCAAGTCTTTCTCTTTAGATATTGATTGAAGCCGAATGGTCTCCTGGTTGGAAGACGCACAGTTTAAGAAGTTGAACAAAAAGTTTAATAATAGAAAAAATCTAAGAAAATTACATTTTGATAATTGCATAAAATGCCTCCTTTTTTATCACTGTAAATTTATTCGGGAAAAATGTCAAGCCCCTGCCTCTAGCGTAAACCAAATTAATCTAAAACAAAAACACGGAGACCGCAGAGAGAGAAATATATTTTTGTTTTAATAAATCTCATTTTTTACTGCGCTAAGGAGAAGTTTTGAGTAATTCAACAAAAAACCCTTGACAATTTTACCTAAATCTGTTACAATGTTCTATGTAGCTTACGTTTTTAGAAAATGGAGAAAGAAGTATTATTTTTTAACAATAACAAACAAAAAAGGAGGTTTGTCTATGAGACCTAAAAGTATGAGAATTTTGCTCGTCTTTTCTGTACTGCTTATGTTAGCGTTTACAGGCGAGTTAGCCGCCCAGACGATTTCTTTTGCGCCTGATGGAGAAATGGTTTATTACGGTAACTCAATTGATTTGACCGCTACCGTAAGTGGTGGAAGCGATCCGGATACCCTTTTATATGCTATTGAAATCGGTGGGGGAAGTCTATCTCCTGATAGTGATACCACCATTTCAGGTGAGGCAACCGTATCTTTCACAGCGTCAACTACCAATGAGGACGTTACTGTAGCAGTCTATTTGGTTACTGGAGATATGTCGGATACTTTGGATGCCGATTCTGTTGATGTACTTGTAAGACCTGCTCCTGAAACTCTTACATTGACTGATCCTGGAGAGGCAATAGTTCCCGACGAGAGTATACTTATAACTGCGACCCTTACTGACGAAGATGACGGCGCGGTTGTCGATACTTTAGTAAACTTTTCAATTGCCAGCGGTGATGGCGGCGTATCACCTGCGAGTGATTTAACAGATGGTTCCGGTGTGGCAGTAACTACATTAACTGCTGGAAGTAGTGCCGGACCTAGAACTATTAGGGTGGCTGCAAACTGGACGGATGGTACTATTTCTTTGACCGATACGGTCGATGTACTGGTGGCAGTCGCACCCACTGATCTTGTTTTTATTACAGGGGACCCCACTCTGGCACTAAACGGAAGTCAGGCAATTCAGGCAAGACTTACCAGAAGTGGTATCGGTGTTGATGGTTTAGGTGTTTATTTCTTAGTGTCACCAGGTTTAGGCGACGTCGATCCTGAAAGTGATTTAACGGAATCTGGTGGTTATGCAAATACTACATACACCGCGGAAACGACAGCCGGTACCGATACGGTGTTTGCAGTTTGGACAGATGAAGAGTTAACCAGGACTGTATTAATCGATACATTGATTGTTACCATAAATCCCGGCGCAGCTACAAGTTTAAATGTTACGCCCGGAGACACAATAGTTGTTGTAACCGAGGATGCTACAATATCTGTAGAATTATTAGATGATTTTCTTAACCATGTAGACGCGACAGATCCTGCGCAG
>CAZHNS010000014.1:0-57795 GCA_964534175.1 uncultured bacterium
AATAACAGTTATTGTTTCTGTCTCTTTTAAATGAGCCTATATGATGGCGTACGTTCCTGGGATAACTTCTTACAGCATCAAAACCCCATATCTGTTCACCTTCCTTGCGGGGAAATTTTAACGAGCTGAACGGTATAGCCATTTCCACTATATATCCCTCTTCTGTGATCCGCCCGTCAGATTCCCAGATAGCATCCCATGAACCTCCTCCTCCGGAAACGCTTTCTATAATATCTGCTTGTATTCCCAATGGATTGCAAACAAAATCATAGCATCTCCTTTCGTCATTAAAAGTATCAAACAGAATAAGAACCCAGTCATCGTCCCATATGTTGTCTCGATCGCATAGATTTGCTCTGATTTGAGAGGGATCGGGGTCTAAAGCTTTAAAAGCAACATAAATATTGGAGTTGTCGTAAGCAATATAAACTTCGGTTGCAACAGGCGCAGGAATGTTCTCTCCAGGACTAACCTCGACATTAGCATCAATTTTAACCGCTTGACCCCATATTTCATCGTCAAGATAACCGTCTATTTTCACCTCAGAGTTGACCCGGGGAATCCTGAAGGGAATTTTTTCTTCGCTCGGCTGCCCCCCATTAGAAGCAGAGACAGGTAGCCAAACAACCACTATCGATAAAAACAAAAAAGCAAAAGAGAAACTTTTTACCGTAAACGTATACTTGATTTTTCCTACAATTAATTTTTTCAATCTGTCCTCCCGAATTTACTTCTACATTTGTAGTACATTATACTACAAATGTAGAATTTGTCAAGGGGGTTTTTTAAAAATGGCCACTAAGTCAAAAAGACGCAAAGCCTATTACCCTCCTCCACTCAAATAATAGCCATAGATTTGCGCTGGTAAACACGAACTCTTCCCCCCTCTCAAAATTTGTTTTTACTTGTAAAAATTACATATTTAAAAATCTGTGTGTATCCGTGTTCATCCGTGGCTAATTAAGGGGGCA
The DNA here is from genome assembly GCA_964534175.1 of uncultured bacterium. GTDB lineage: Bacteria > Hydrothermota > UBA3072 > UBA3072 > UBA3072 > JAFGHJ01. The sequence goes on from CAZHNS010000014.1 coordinate 972, forward strand.
GGTAAGGAGTCTTTTTACAGTTTTCTAATCTTTATGCTTCCGTTTGTAGTACTTGCTCCTATTTTCGGCCCACCTTTCCCAATTGTACCTTTGATGTATTTGTTTTTATGTTGCGCAATAACCTCTAGGGTGATACCGTCTAAATCGATTCCTCCATTAGTTGTGCTCAGTTCGAGAACACTATTAAGAGAAGCCGGTAAGGCAATTGTTATTGAACCGTTTGTTGTCCTAATGTTTACGTCTTCTTTTTCTAGCTTCTTTATTTCTGCCTCGATACCACCATTCGTTGTTGCCAAATCTTTTATTCCTTCACTTTTTACTTCAATTTTGCCGTTTGTTGTTGTAGCTGTTACAAAACCCTTTGCGTTTTCAATTTCTATTTTCCCGTTAGTGCTGTGAGCTTTTATATCCCCCTCAACATTTTCGACTTCAATTTTCCCATTTGTTGTGCTGAGCTCTGACGGGCCTTTTGTTCCTTCTAACTCTATTTCGCCATTTGTGGTATTCGCTTTAGAAACAACAACGTAATCGGGAACCTTGATTTCATAGTCAATGGAAGCCTTAGACCCAACCCCTCCAGAAGAGATCGCATCTTTAATGATATCCCAGAAGCTGAAGTCTTCTTCATCATTAGATTCTTTCTCTTTTTTCTTAGATTTATCCCCCGGATATCTGGTTTCGATAACAATATTCTTGTCTACAGAAATATCAATATCGATCTTATCCAGTTCCTCCATGCTCTTATTGGAGCCTACAATCGCAAAAATCTCTACCTGGTCCTTATCCCATTTTTCTATCTTGATTTTTCCATTTCGGCCTGATACGCTAAGTTTCATACCCGGTTTCGCGTCGTAGGTTTTCTTAATTTCTCGGTGGAACTTGTAAGAACTCTCTGCGTATAATGGAGCAACGGTTAGAAAGACAAAGAATAGAGCTAGGGATATGTTTTTTAAATTTCTTTTCATTTTTTCCTCCTTTAAGTTATTTAACAATTAAATTACCTATCAATCTTTTAATTTTATAAACAGATAAGTACCAGTCAAACCGAGCCTGGGTCATTGAATACTCCGCTTCGAGCAAATCTTCTTCTGCCTCCAAAAATTCCAATACCGACGCCTCTCCAAGCTTATATCTCTGGTCGGTCGCATTATGGCTTTCCCGCGCAAACTCCAGGGTTGCAACGGCCAAGTCAAGTTTTTCCTCTGTTTCCTTGTAGCTTAAATATTCGTCTTCTACTGCTACATTGATTTCCCTCTTTCGATCATGCAGGTTTATATCCGCCAAGTCTTTCTTTAGGCGGTTGACAGTTAATTTGTTCCACCTCGAGAAACCTGTGAATATTGGCACTGTCACAGTTAGGCCGATCGAATAATCGTAATTATCTTGTAAAACTGACGAGCTGGGGAAATCGTCCCCTAAATACTGAAAGTCTCCAAAAAACGAGACAGAAAAGAGATCTTCTGTTGTGCCGCCCAGTAAATCGTATTTTGCGGCACTACTTTCCGATTTATATTTATTGTAGAGAGGATCGCTTTCCATTGCCATATATAAAATTGAATCTTTCGCAGGTATCTCAAATTCAACTTGAGGCTCTTCAATCTCGAGGGAATCTCTTGCCGTTAAGCCCAAAATATTATTCAACCTTAAGGCTGAAACTCTCGCTTGTTTTTTTGTGTCAAGTAGATTTATCTTAGATTGGAAATAATCAACTTTTGCTTTTAGCAATTCAGCGTTCGAGGCAAGTCCAAGAGTCTTTTTTTCTTCTATCAGGTTTAAATTCTTTTCTGTTCTGGCAACACCCGCCTTTCTGCTTTCCAGCAATTTTTGCATCATTAACGTCTTAAGATATTGAAAAGCGATATCGTATATAACGCTATTTTGAGCATCAACAAAGGAATAATAAGCCGCACTGTTTCTGTAATGCGTACCAAAAGAATTAAACAAATTGCCGGGGCCGACCTCCCAGGTGGCAGAGAGGCTGTACCCGCTGGTTGTATCAAATAAAGAAACCCCTTCAGTTTCACTGTGAGTTCTTACCCAGCTGTAACCTCCGTTTACTTCCGGTAAGAGTTCAGAGTGAACAAACGAATTAGTTTTTTGCTCAATGATAAAGTTCTTCTTCGCTTTTAGATATATCGGGCTTTCTTTCAGTCCCATTTCTATTGCGTCTTCTAAGGTTAAATTAAACGCGAGCAACAATAAAACAATCACATCAACCTCCTTCGATTTCGCCGTCTCTTATTTTGATTATTTTCTCTGCTTTCTCCGCAAGTTCTTTCTCATGGGTTATCATTATAATTGTTTTTCCGATTTTATATAACTCTTCAAAAATTGATATTATGGTTTCCCCCGTTTTTGTATCCAGGTTACCCGTCGGTTCATCGGCAAGAATGAGATTCGGGTCTCCAACAAGTGCCCTTGCGATAGCAACTCTCTGACGTTCGCCTCCTGAAAGTTCAGTCGGAAGATGGTTTTTTCTTTTTTTCATACCAACCTTCCTTAGGGCTTCCATAACCATGTTATTCTTATCCTCCTCGCTAGTATCACGATAGAGCAAAGGTAGCTTAACATTCTCAAGAACGTTCTCTCGGGGCAGCAAATAAAAAAACTGGAACACGAAACCTATTTCCCTGTTTCTGAATGCAGAAAGCTGATCATCGGAATAAGTCGACACTTCCTTACCTTTATACAGATATTCGCCGCTGGTAGGCAAATCAAGACACCCAAAAATATGTAGTAAAGTCGATTTGCCGGAACCCGAAGGGCCTATAATGGAAATGAATTCTCCCTCCTTAACTTTAAGAGACATATTCCTGATAGCTTCTACTTTCTCTTCTCCCATTTTGTATTCTTTTCTTATCTTTTTTGCTTCAATTAGTAATTTACTCATATCTCAAACACTCCACTGGTTTTAAGTTTGCCGCTTTTCTTGCGGGAAAATAGCCTGAAATAACCGAAATAACAAGAAGAACGATAACTGTAATCACGGGTATCTCACAGGACATCGTAGGCTTACCTATAAATTCAAATATACCCGTTTCGGGTATAAAAGAACATAACCATACCAACGAAAGACTAAATAAAAGCCCAGCTGCTCCGCCAATTGCGGACAGCAAAAGTGACTCAAACAGGAATTGAAAAAGAATATCGGACTTAGTCGCTCCAACGGAACGTTTTATTCCAATTTCTCTCGTTCTCTCATCCACTATGAAATACATAATATTAGCAATTGCAGCTCCGGCTATAAGCAAAGTCATTGCGCCAACGATAGACAGGAAAATTTCGATTCCTTTGCCAATCTTATGCTGCATTTTCTCTTGTTCGGCAACATCCCATGTTCCGAGAGCTTCCTTATCTTTCGGGTCAAATTTATACTTTTCTCCAAGTACCTTGCTTATCTTTTCCTGGGCTTCTTTTGATAGATCAGCAGAAACAGGCTGGTAAACCATATTATTTATATAAAGCCAGCCGTACATTGTTTTAAAAGTAGAATAGGGAATAAAGACTGTACTCTGGTCACTACCGGAGTAGGAATTGTTCTGGATTTTTTTCTTCATTACTCCTATTACAGTAAAGGGGATTCCGTTTAAGAGTACTCTTTCTCCAACCGCATTCTCATTCCCAAATATTTTTTCTTTCTCTTCATTTCCAAGGAAAATAACTCTCCTTCTTTTCTCTATATCCAGTTTGTTGAGAAATCTTCCGTCCCCGGCTTCTATAGATCTCATCATTCCGTAGGAAGGATTTACTCCGCAGACTTTTGCTTGTCTAAGTAGTGCACCATATTTTATTGGCTGTCCCCAGTGTATATATTCCGGAGATGCAGCTTCCAAAATATCAACCCTTTCCTTTAATAGTTCTGCATCTTCAGGGACAAATCTGATCCTTCTGCCGATACCCAGACCTTTATAAGGAATACTCGTCTGTCCGGGCCAGAGTATACCTATATGTTCACCCAAACCCTTTAGTCCTTTTTCAATCTGCGCCATAACTCCTACACCGAAAGCCATGTTTAGAATAATGGCGGTAGTCCCCCATGAGACGCCGAATACAACCAGAAGAAATCTCATTTTATAAGCTTTGAAATCCTGAAAAAACTGCTTAATTATCCTCTTCATTTTTTGATTTCATCTCCTTCTTTTAATCCGGAAACTACTTCTATGTTAAGTCCGTCAGAAAGCCCGATTTCGACTTCCCTCTTTTCTCCGTTCGCAAGATAAACATATGTTTTTTCCTCTTCAAATTTTACCGCACCTTCAGGAATAACCAGAACGTCGTTACGTTCGTCGATAATAATATCGGCGGTTGCCGAATAGCCTACCCGCAGAGGTTTGTTTCCCTTCTCAGTAACTATTATCTCAATATCAAAAACTGTGGCTCCTTCCTTATTCCACGCTTTCGGAGCGATAATATCTATTATTCCATAAATTTCTTCATCAGGGATAGCACCTACTGTTATCTTTGCTTTCATCCCCTCTTCCAACCTTCCAACATCGATTTCATCGACAGTTCCCTTGAATAATAAATCTTGAAGTCTTGCAATTTTCATAAGTTCTGTACCCGGCTGATAAGAAGTAAGAGGTACAACGGGATCCCCGATGCTGACTTCTCTCGAAAGAATTGTTCCGGATACGGGTGAACGAATTATAGCGTCGAGAGCAGTCCCTCCGACTCTCGCCTTACCTTTTTCCATTAGATCCAACCTCTGTCTTGCGAGATCGTAAATTGATTGCGCTTCCTGAAGATCCTGCTGCATATTTTCGTATTCCTTATCCGATATTAAACCTTTTTCGAAAAGAGCCTTTTTTCTCTCGATGTCTTTTTTCGCATTTTCTAATCTAATTTCCGCAACTTTAGCTTCTTTTCGGACAGCAGCAAGCTCAAAAGGAGTTGGGGTAGGGTCTATTTCAAAAATAGGATCCCTTTTTTTAACCACATCTCCTATTTCAACAAAAACCTTCTTTATCACTCCCGAAAATGTAGATTTAACACTTGTCTCATATTTAACCTCGATAGTACCGAGAGCCACCGCTACATCCCTGATATTCCCTTTTGACACTTTTACAACAGGGTCTTCTCCTCCGCCTCTTCTACTACAACTAAAGGCAGCCAAGAGAACTACAAGCAAAAATATAAACAAAAACACAAACACGAACTTTTTCTTGCGAAACATCATTCTTCCTCCTTTATAAATCTAAAAATTTTTGTCGTTGCCATCTTTTTTCTGTTTGACGGAGATTAACCAAAAAAAGTTTCAAGCAATCGCTTTTTCGTATATACAAAACCTTCTCTAAAAAATTCAAAACAACCCCTCTTTTTGCTCTAACCGCTAAACCTACTTTGTACTATTGAATTAATACAAAAATATTATAAAAGGTTTTGTGTGGTTTGTCAAGGTTCTTTTTTATTCGATTTTTAGAGTGTTAGTCAGCTGATCGGGCTATAATATTTTGAAAAATGGTTTTAGTTTTATAATGACATAAATTAAATATTAGAAATTAAAAAGCAAAATCGTCCCTTTTTCTAGCCGAAAAAATTAAAAGTTGTTTGCTTTGTTGGCAGTATTCGTTGTTTCTTTTTTTGATTTATTTTTGAGCTTTGATTTGTATTTTTAAATTTTGATATTTGATTTTTACATTTACACGGCTTTGCCGCGATAGTTCCATGTGGTTAAAAAACGGGTTATTTCTTAAAAGAAAGAATCTCGACCAGTTTATCCATCTCTTCTTTAGTCCTTTTTTCCGTTACGGAAACGAGGAGGTGGCTCTGCCACTCTTTTTTGAATTTCCCAAGGGCTATGCCGGCAAGGTATCCATTTCTGACTCCCTTTTTGATTGCTTTTTCTGCTCCCGCGGGCATTTCGACAACAAACTCTCTAAAAAATTTTTGTTTATAAGGAAGTTTAAATCCTTTTTTCTGTAATTCTTTAGCAAGATAATGCGCTTTCTGAGTTGTTTTGTTTGCTATCTCTCTTATCCCTTCCCATCCATGCAACGCCAGGTATATTGCAGCAGCAAGAGCACAAAGTTGCTGGTTTGTGCAGATATTTGATGTAGCTTTTTCTCTTCTTATGTGTTGTTCGCGAGTCTGCAGAATCATCACGTAACCTTCTTTACCCTTTACATCAATTGTTTTCCCCACTATTCTTCCCGGCATATTTCTGATATGCGCCTTCATCGATGTGAGTATACCGAGATGAGGGCCGCCGAGATTCATTGGAATACCGAGGCATTGCCCTTCCGCTGTGGCAATGTCCGCTTTAAACTCACCAGGCGTTTTTAACAGACCAAGAGAAATCGGGTCAAAATGTAATATTAAAATAACGCCTTTATCCCGGGCAGCTCTTACAAATTTATCTACTTCTTCAAGGTTCCCGAGAAAGTTAGGGTGTTGAATCGCTATACAGGCTGTTTTCTCGTCAATTTTACTAATCTGTTCTGTTTCCGTAATGCCATCTTTAAGAGAAAGTATTTCGAACAAATAGTTTCTCCCAAGATAGGTTCTTATGACTTCGAGGTAATAGGGATTAATCCCTTCGGAGACAACAACTTTCTTCCGGTTCTTTTTTATTGAGAGAGCCATAAATACAGCCTCCGCGAGGGCTGTAGCACCATCGTATATAGAAGCGTTTGAAACTTCCATCCCTGTTAGTTCACAAATCATAGATTGATATTCAAAAATTGCCTGGAGGGTACCCTGAGAAACCTCCGGTTGATAAGGAGTGTAAGAAGTATAGAACTCGGCTCTCCCGGTTAGATGTTTTACAGCTGAAGGTATATAGTGATCATAAACTCCACCCCCCGCAAAAACGATTAGATCGTCGCTCTGCTTTGCTATCTCTTTCATTTCCTTTTTTATCTCCATTTCAGAAAGAGGAGGAGGAAGGGTTAATGTTTTTTTCAATCGCAAATCTTCAGGGATTGCTGAAAGCAAATTTTCTATACCCTTACCTATTGTTTTAAGCATTTCTTTTTGCTGCTTTTTATTGACGGGAATAAAATTCAATCTTCTTGAATTACTTTTTTATATTCGGAAGGAACAAGCAGTGCTTCCAATTCGGCTGGATCCGATATTTTTATTTTTACTATCCAACCAGTATCATAGGGATCTTTATTTACTAATTCAGGCTTCTTTTCAAGTTCTTTGTTAATCTTTACGATTTTTCCGGAAACAGCTGCATAAAGGTCGGTTACTGTTTTTACGGCTTCAATTGTAGCAATAGAATCTCCCTGGACCACTTCTTGACCTATCTCTGGCAATTCAATAAATACAATATCCTGAAGTTCAGACTGCGCAAAGTCCGTTATTCCTTCAGTAATTTCCCCGTTTTCTTTTCTTGTCCATTCGTGATCTTCGGTATACAAAAGATCTTTCGGTATTTTTATTTCCATTTCCCCTCCATTTTTATATTCGATTTATAAATTCAGTTGTTTCGTTCCCTCTCGAAACTCTTATTTTTATTTGTTCCTTGCTTCCAGAATGGCGTCCCCGTGACTTCTCCCTCCATAAACATATTTCTTATTTCAATTTGTACCTTAGTCCCCTCTTTATCATACGGCTTATTTATATAACCCATCGCAATGGAAGATTCGATATTCGGAGAGTAGTTTCCGCTTGTAATTGTACCAACTCCCTTCCCTTCTACTAATATTTTATAGCCATGTCTTGGAATTCTTTTCCCCGGCACCAAAATTCCAACAAGCTTTCTTTTTATTCCTTCCTTCTCTTGCCTTAATAAAATATCTTTACCTATAAAATTTTCTTTATCTAAAGATACAACCCAAGAAAGGTTTGCTTCCAGGGGAGTTGTTTCTGCGGTTATATCATTACCATATAGGCAGTACCCCATTTCAAGTCTAAGGAGATCCCTGGCACCTAAACCACAAGGAGAAAGATTGTATTCTTTCCCCTCTTCGGTAACTCTGTCCCATATCTTTTCGGCTTCAGTGCCTTTGCCGTAAATTTCGAATCCATCCTCGCCCGTATATCCTGTTCTTGAAAGCAAAATTTCTTCTCCTTCTATTTTTTCTTCTTTAGCATAGTAGAACTCCAAATCTGAAAGGTCGTCTTTTACGATTCCCTTTATAATTTCCTCTGATAATGGACCCTGCAAAGCAATCTGAAAATATTTTTCGCCAACATTTTGCACATCTACACTACCTTTTTTGTGCTCACTGATCCAGTTAAAATCTTTTTCCTGGTTTGACGCATTAACTACTATTAAATATTTCCCTCCAAGATTATACACAAGGAGGTCATCTATTATCCCTCCTTTCTCATTCAGCATTACAGTATATTTTGCCTGAAAATTCTTGAGTTTAGATATATCAAATGTTACAAGGCTATTTACAAATTCTGTCGCATCCCTTCCCGTAACCTCGATTTCGCCCATATGAGACACGTCAAATAAACCTGCAGAATTTCGTACAGCTTTTGTTTCATTAAATATAGAGGAATATTGCATTGGCATTCTGTAACCGGCAAAGTTTACCATAGAGGCATTTAATTCAAGGTGTTTTTTGTATAAAGAAGTTTTTCTTTCTTTCATTTTATTTTATAAATAAATTTAGTATTGCAAACTGATTAAATTTGTCAAGGCCTTACGTTGAAAAAGTTTCCTTATGCTTAACCGAAAAGTAGTTCTTTCTATCGAAATTGCTCTTTCTTTTCCTTTACCAAAGAAAAAAGCAAGATGGAAGCTAAACCCGCAAGAGCTGAGCCATATGCAAAAGCCATTAAAGAACCGAATCTTTGCCATACAAAACCAAAAATTACACTAGATGGGAAAGCCGCAATCCCAACAGCCAAATGATAGAAACCAAACGCTGTTCCCTGAAATTTATCGCTAACAAGATCACTCACAAACGCTTTTTCTACCCCTTCCGTAAGCCCAAAATATACTCCATAAAGGGCAAATAAACCCCATATATGAAAGATACGGGAAGCAAAACCAAAACCCAAATATATAAGCGCGTAAACAGCCCAACCGCTCACTATCACCTTTCGCCTTCCAACCCTGTCAGACCATGCCCCGCCGGGAACCGAAGTTGCCATTTTGACAAAATGAAGCACAATCCATAGAAGAGGGATAAGCGGAGTAGCGATTCCGGCATCTTTTGCCTTTAAAATAAGAAAAGCGTCCGACGAATTACCGAGAGCAAAAAGAATAAGAATTAAAAGATATACTTTAAAATTTTTCGAAAGAACAGAGAACGTAAAATCTACATTTTTTGTCTTTGCTTCTATTTTCTTTTCTCTTACAAAGAAAAAGATAATAAAGATAGTTATAATTCCGGGAAGTAACGCCCAGGCGAACAGATTCTTAAGACTCATACCGAACTTTAAAAGAATTATGGCGCAAACAGGTCCTATTATCGCCCCCGCGTGATCCATTGCTCTATGCAAACTAAAAGCTTTCCCTTTTATATCGTCCGGTGTCGATATAGAAATAAGGGCATCTCTGGGCGAAGTTCTAATCCCTTTACCCAAACGATCTATAAATCTTATAACCGCAACCTGCCACCAGTATCTACTTAAAGCAATGACAGGCCTTCCAAGCGCAGCCAGGGTGTAGCCGATCAGAATAAGAGCTTTCCTTTTTCTTAGCTTATCCGAAATCCAGCCGGAAAACAATTTAAGAAGACTGGCCGTAGATTCCGCAACACCTTCAATAACACCCAAAACCCCTGCCCCGACCCCCAGAACGGAAGTAAGAAAAATAGGCAAAAGAGGATAAATCATTTCACTTGCCGCATCGTTAAGGAGACTTACAAAACCAAGAGCTTTCACGTTCTTTGGAATATCTTTAAACAATTTCATAAATTCTTTATCCCAAAAAAATACTTATATTTTACGGTTAAAAAGTCAAGTGTTAACCTTATAACCCCATATAGAAAATTATGCAAAAAATTGCATAAAAGATTTTTAAGTCATATGTCCTCTATATCCTTTTATATTAAATTTTTAGAGAAAAAACAGGCAATATTAAAAAAGTATAAATGAATAATTTTTCATAAAAAAATGAATTTTCGTCTTGACAATTAAATTTTTTAAGGTATTATAAAACATTGCCGAATATTTAGGAGGGTAAAAATGGAAAAAGAAGTAAAAAAAGTAGTTCTCGCATACTCTGGAGGGCTGGATACAACTGTTATTCTTCACTGGCTAAAGGAGAACTATGGTTGCAAAGTAATTACATTTACTGCAGATCTAGGACAAGAAGACGAATTAGAGGGGCTCGAAGAAAAAGCCCTTTCTTCTGGAGCCGATAAAGCTTATGTGGTAGATTTAAAAGAGGAATTCGTTACAGATTATGTTTTCCCTGTTTTAAAAGCAGGGGCAATCTATGAAGGCAACTATCTGCTGGGTACTTCTTTCGCACGTCCAATAGCGGCAAAAAAACAAGTCGAAATAGCGGAGAAAGAAGGAGCGGATGCAGTTGCACACGGATGCACCGGAAAAGGCAACGATCAGGTACGTTTCGAATTAACGTATAAGGCTTTAAATCCAAAACTCAAAATAATCGCACCCTGGAGAGAGTGGGATTTGAAGTCCCGAGAGGATGAGATAGACTACGCTAAAAAATACGGCCTTCATACAACGAGTACCAGAGAAAAAATTTACAGCAACGATACAAATTTATGGCATAGAAGCACTGAAGGGGGTGTACTTGAGGACCCCTGGAATGAATTTCCTAAGAATGCTTATGAATTCACAAAATCACCGGAAGATGCACCTGATTCTCCAGAAAATGTCGAGATAACATTTGAAAAAGGCATTCCGGTAGCGATAAACGGAGCAAAACAATCCCCGATAGATTTGCTGACAAACCTAAACAAATTAGGCAAGAAACATGGCATCGGTATGGTTGACATGGTCGAAAATCGCCTCGTGGGAATTAAATCGCGAGGAGTTTATGAAACTCCCGGAGGAACCATACTTTACGAGGCACACAAACAATTAGAAAGCATAGTGCTCGACGCAAACACCTTACATCATAAAATAGACGTTGCAAACCTTTATGCGCGCTTGGTCTACTATGGATTATGGTTTTCCGAATTAAAGGAAGCTCTTGATGCTTTCATTGATAAAACACAGGAGAAAATGAGCGGAGTTGTCCGATTAAAACTCTACAAAGGAAACGTAATCACATTAGGGCGAAAGTCAAAGTTTTCTACGTATAGAGAGGACTTTGCCACCTTTGGAGAAGACCAGATTTACAACCAGAAAGACGCAGAGGGTTTTATAAACCTCTTCGGCTTGCAATTGACAATCCGTGGCTTGCAAAAACTTAAAAAGGAAGAAAAACTGTAGGAAGAAAAGTGGGAAAAGAGAAAATTTGGAAAGGGCGTTTTACTAAAGAAACCGCCCCGGAAATGGAAAAATTCAGTCATTCTATTAAGACAGATATACTTCTGTATACGGAAGACTTGGCCGTAAACAAAGCCTGGGCTAAAGGATTAAATAAAATTGGCATTCTATCAAATAAGGAAATGGAAGAAATTTTATCTGCTCTTGAAATAATCGAAGCAGAATTCTCGGAAAATAATTTTGCCATAAAACCCGGCGATGAAGATATCCACAGCGCAATAGAACGCAGACTAATTGAAATCACAGGAAACGTGGGGAAAAAAATTCATACGGGGCGAAGTCGTAACGATCAGGTAATGACTGACATTCTTCTTTATCTAAAGAAGGCTGTATCTCTGATCTTGAAAAAAATAACAGAACTTGAAAAAGTTATCGTCGATGTAGCAAAAGATAATATCGAATTAATAATGCCCGGCTACACTCACCTCCAACAGGCTCAACCACTTCTTTTCTCCCATTATCTTCTTTCCTTTTTTTGGTTACTAGAGAGAGACAAAGAATCTTTATTGCTTGGTTTAAAAAATTGCGGGATTATGCCTTTAGGTTCAGCTGCATTATCTGGTACAGGGTTCCCCATAGACCTTAAATTCCTTGCAAGTGAATTGGGCTTCAACGAACTCAGTCGCAACAGCCTGGATATGACGGCACATCGGGATATTCCAATAACCATTAGCTTTACTCTAACCTTAATTAATTCACATTTGAGTCGTTATGCGACAGACCTCATACTCTGGTCAACCAATGAGTTTGGTTTTGTTGAAATAGATGAAAAATACGCCACTGGCAGCAGCATTATGCCACAGAAAAAAAACCCTGACAGTCTCGAACTTATACGAGGAAAAGCGGCTTCATCAATAGGACACATCACCGCTCTACTATCTATATGTCACGGACTTCCCCATTCTTATAATCGAGATCTACAGGAGGACAAAAAACATATTTTTGAGATTGTTGAGATTGCGAAAGGTTCTCTAGAGATATTTGCAGGCGTTTTAAAAACTTTAAAAGTAAACAAAGAAGCTATTACGCAACGCCTTTCTCCGGCACTGCTTGCCACAGAAATAGCAGATTATCTCACGCAAAAAGGCGCTCCATTTAGAACAGCACACGAAATCACAGGGAAAATCGTGAAATGGGCAGAAGAAAACAAAGCTTCTTTAAACGAAGCACCTTTAAGCAAATTAAAAGAATTTTCTTCCCTGTTTGATGAAGGAATTTACGACCATCTAAACTTTGGAAAAGCTCTTTCCCGTCGTAATATAACTGGAGGAACAGGGGAGAAATCCGTGAAGGAACAAATAAAAATAGCAAACAAGATTATAAAAAGTTCAACGTCCAAACTTTAAATTATATGCGAGGATACAACTATGTCTAAAAGTAAAAATAAGCGTTTAGAAATAGTCAGAAGTATCTTAAACGAAAATAAGATACATTCTCAGGTCGAATTAAAAGATCGATTAGAAGAAAGCGGAGTAAAAATTTCTCAATCCACTCTATCTCGAGACCTTAAGGAACTCGGTTATATAAGGGCTCCGATTGGAGACGGTACATATAGAATAATTAAAGTCGAAGGGGGAGAGGAACGCCTTGATCTTCTTTTTAGACTAGGGCTGGTCGAACTCTCTTATGTCAACAACGTAATAGTAATAAAAACTAAAACAGGTAATGCCCAGGCTGTTTGTACGGCTATAGATCATGCTAGAATTGACGGAATTGTCGGGACTCTTGCCGGAGACGACACCATTTTTGCTCTGGCGAAAAACAAATCCGTCGCAGTTCGGGTCGTAGCAGAACTTAAAAAGTATATTGGGTAAGTAAGAATCTAGAAGTTAGGAGTTGGAAGTTAGAATCCCATCCCAACTTCCCCAACAAAAATAAACCACAAAGATTTACTTTTGTTTTTTTAACCGTTCTCTACTCTTTACTTAAATCTACTTAAAAATAACTGCGATGCCGTTGGCGGTTTTATCGACCTTAACGTGTCTTGTTTTCTTCACAACATGATGTTTCCAGGGACCCTTACCGACGACATTATGATGGTTTGTTACATATACAGTCGGATCAACATCATATTCAACAAGCATAATACCATCAGCCCCAATTTCACGGGCTTTCTTAACCATCAAAGCATTTAACTCGACTCTCCGTGCATCTTTCCCGAGAGTTGCCTCAATTATACCGATAACTCGGTGCGGTCTTTTAATCTTATTTTGAGTCAATATAACCTCAGCGTCGGAAGCTTTCGGAGTTCCTATATACGTTTCATCGATTTTCGTATATTTAACGTTGGAAGAAGAACAACCAATTAATATTAAAAATACCAAAAAAGGAAAGATAACCCTTTTCATTTAGCCTCCTTTTCTTTATAAAAATTTAAATTTATTTTTTTAAGCTTTTGCTTTAAAAACTACTGTGGTGAAGAGTTCGATTATAAACCCATAGATAATGCCCATAATTAAAGTTACTGACACCATCCAAACAGGGTTATAACCGATAGCCATCATACCTGAAAAACCCATAGGCAAACTGAATATCAGCCCCATAAGCGGCCCATGCAGCCACCACTTAATTTTCAACGCACTAATCCCTATGGCAAAACCGATTAAAGTCCTGCTTGCAAGAATTTGTAATTTTATAGCCCATGGTAATGGGGCATTCGATGTTGCCAGCATCATGCAAATAACCCCACAGATCAAACCAAAGATTGTAGCGATAGTAATTCTTTTTCCCATAATAAAAACCTCCCTAATTTTTTTTCATTATACGGAAATTTCATTTTGATGTCAAGGTTACAGATAAAAAAACCAACATTCTTTTTAATGCTTAAAAGGCATCAAAGGGTATAATTTTTTAAAAAAGGAATTGCAAATGTAGCATATGTGATTAATATAAAAAGAAGAACGTACAGCGTTTACAAGCCAAAAAACTGGGTTGCTAAGTGAATTTTTAAAAAAACAAAAAATATTTGGTGTTTTTCGTGTGTTTAGTGGTTAAAAATTTTTAAAATGCAGAATATAAAAATACTTTTAGAATACGATGGAACGGATTTCTACGGCTGGCAGGTTCAGACAGGGAAAAGAACCGTCCAGGGTGAATTGGAAAAAGCTCTAAAAACGATCTTCAACAAAAAAATCAGGATAACTGGTTCAGGAAGAACCGATGCTGGTGTCCACGCAACCGGACAAGTCGCTTCTTTCTCTGCCCCTAATAAATTTTCTCTCCGGGAGCTAAAAAACGCAATAAATGGAAACGTCTCGAGAGATATTCTTGTTAAACAGTGTAAACAAGTACCGGAAGACTTTAATGCGAGATTTTCTGCAAAATCGAGGATATACAAATATCAGATAGTAAAAGGGAAATCTGTCTTCGATAAAAGATATTTCTTCCAAATTGACTCAGATCTTGAAGTAAAAAAAATGAAAAAAGCCGGAAAAGATCTAATAGGAGAAAAAGACTTTAAAAACCTCGCAACTAAGGACAGTGGTATTTGTCTCTTGAAAAGGATAAAAATTGCTGAGGATAAAAACAAAATTTTTATTGAGGTTGAAGCGAATCGTTTTCTTCGGAGAATGGTAAGAGGTATTGTGGGACTTTTAGTTGCCGCTGGGAAGGGCGGAATAACGCCTTGTGACGTTAAAGGAGTTCTTTCTGGAACTAAAAGAAGACCACCCGTTGCCCCTCCTCAGGGTCTTTTCCTTGTAAAGATTAAATATTGATTTTTAATATTCCGTTTTATAGAAAACCCCTTTACTTTTAGGAAAAAAATCGTATTCTAATATATATAAACAAGGCTTTTAAATGAATATTCTTATTGTAGACGATTCTGAAGACCAGTTACTAGTACTTAAGTCGATTTTAAATGAAAACGGTTACAAAAATATACTTCTTGCTGATTCTGCGGATAAAGCTTTCGAACTTATTGGTCTTAAAGACAGAAAAAAGCCAAAGGATATAGATCTTATCCTGATGGATATAATGATGCCGGAAGTAGATGGTTTGGAAGCCTGTCTTAAGATAAAGGAAAAAGAAAAGCTTAAAGACATTCCTATAATAATGGTAACTGCCAAAAAAGAAGTTGATCATCTGCAGTCGGCCTTTCATGCAGGAGCTGTTGACTACATAACAAAACCGATAAATGTGACTGAGCTTTTGGCCAGAGTCCGTTCCGCGCTGCGCTTGAAGATGGAAACAGACAGCAGAAAAGAAAGAGAACGGGAATTGACGGAAATGGCTGAACAGTTAGATGCGGCCAACAAAAAATTAACACAGATGTCCTATTTGGATGGATTAACCGCTGTCCCCAACCGCCGTTATTTTGATGAATTTTTCAAAAGAGAATGGAAAAACGCTGTCAGGGAAAAAGGATTTCTCTCGCTTATAATGTTCGACATCGACTGTTTCAAAGCATACAACGATACATACGGACATTTAAACGGCGACGACTGTCTAAAAAAAATTGCCAATACATTGAACAATGCTTTAAAAAGACCAAGAGATTTCTTATGCAGATATGGAGGAGAGGAATTTATTGCCGTGCTTCCGGATACGGATAAAAGAGGAGCTTTTGAGGTAGCGCAAAGATTTCTCCGAGAAACAAAAAAGCTAAAAATCAATCATAAGACTTCACCTGTAAGTAAAAACGTCACCATAAGCATCGGAGTGGCAACGATTAAACCAGACAGAAGAAAGAATGCAAGCTTGTTCATAAACAAAGCCGATAAAGCTCTTTATGGGGCAAAACAATCTGGCAGAAACTGCATAAAAATATCAGAATGCAATTTAATAGGAGGGTAAAACAATGCAGGGAAGAACAGGAGATGACAAAATTAAAGTAAATGTTCCCAGCTATGCAGTCCAACTGATTCCAAATTTCTTGAAAAACAGAGCGCAGGACATAAAGGAAGTAGAAGATTCGCTAAAAAGAAAAGACTTTGAAACAATAGAACGACTAGGTCATAGCATGAAAGGCTCGGGCTCCATTTACGGATTTGATGGTGTGTCAGAGTTGGGGAAAAAGATTGAATCATATGCAAAGAAAGGAAATTCCGAGGAGATTAAAAACAGTTTATCGGAACTCAAGGATTATTTAAACAGAGTAGAAATAGTAGGAGAATAAAAATCAAGACATTTTAAAAATTACCAAGGTTGTATAAACCTCATGATCTTTCTTAAGGAGAAATTTTATGAGGTTTATTTTTTGTTTTCGGTACTGTATTTCCCCCATCCATAAGTATAAGAACTTTGTTCCTTTTCCCTCTTTCTCCTATCGCTTTTGCAAAAGCTTCCTGTAAAGAATTGGATGTTTTTACGAATGTGTTCTTTAAAATTTCATTCTTGATTTCGGAAACAGACCATATATCAGATTTTTTCGATAGAGCTGCAATTCTTGCCGCTTTGTGATACCCTAACAGGTAGTTTTCTTTCGCTTTTTTTATTACTTTAACCGGATCACAAGAGGTTAAAAGTAACTTATAAAAATTATCAGGGCCTATTCCTTCTTTGCACGGGGCAACTAAGATAAGTACTCCCCCTCTTTTGAGCGCGAGCTTACCATGCTCTATTGCTTTATGCGCTTGATATAAGGTCTTATCCAGCGGAGGTTTTGCGACTGTTATCACAATATCCGCTTTTTCTTTTACTTCGACACAGAAGGCCTTTTTTGCAAACTTGCTCGCTTCTATAAAGGATTCATGTATATCGCCACAGAATACTCCATATATTTCTTTCTGGTTTTCTACTACTGATTGAATTGAAAAGATTGGAATATCGGGTATCTTTTTAAAGGCTTCCAATAAATCTAGATAAACCGGGTTTCCTTCCAGGCTTAAAGGTTTGGCGCCATTTTCGAGAGCATGTTTATGGTTTTGCTCGATAGAGCTGTATCCCGCGAGTCCGGGAAAGAAAGATTTTCTCCCTCCTGTAAAACCTGCAAAGTAATGCGGTTCGACCGAACCAATTGAGATTATGGCTTCTGCTTCTATAACTTCCTTGTTTATGTATACTTCTGTTCCTCTTTTTGTCCTTCCAAGTTTGATCAAACTTTCTTTATCGTGTGCGTTGTGAATTATTATATTAGATTTTATTTTATCATAAAATTCTAGGAAGATCCGCTCCAACTCCATATCGGTCGGTTCTCTGTGGGCACCCGTTGCTATTATATATTTTGCTTCTTCAAGATTCATTTTCTTATTCAGTTCTTTTAGTATACCAAAAGTAGGAGTGGGTCTCGTAGCATCGTTAATTATAAAAAGAATGTTTCTTTTTTTCTTTACCCAATTTCGAAAAGGAAGGCAATTCAATGGGTTGTCCAGAGCCTCTTCAATTGTGAATTCTTTTTTTCTTAAAAATACTTTATTTGGATAAACTATCTCGACTTTAAGGGCTTCAGGTAAATCTAATTCTTCTCTTTCCAGACCATACGGGATTTCTATTTTCATTTTATTTTACAGAAGATCTTTCAAAAAGATTCTCAACTAGCCTCCGGGAATGATTTTCTATCTAAAAAAGCAACATTATCTTCAGCAAGCTGGTTGTTTTTTTTATAAAGCGAGCCCAGAGAGAAATAAAATATTGCTATAAAGCGTTTGTATTCTTTTTTATCTTTAATCTTCCCTTCTTCTCTTCATTAGCTCAATACATACTATCAAAAAAACTAATGATTGTCAAGCATACAAAATTTCGTGCGTCATACAAAGAAATGTCATATTCGAGAACAACAGAAAGACATTTATATAACCGGTTTTTTATTGAAAACAGAAAAACAAGCGTTTGCTTCTGACCTTGAGTGTAAGTGCCAATGTGTGACATTTATGTCACCCTTGACAAAAGAAAAAAAAGCTATATAATTCGAATACAGGCAAATTGAGATATCTTTTTGTCTGAGTGTTTAATTTCTCCAGGCGGGAGCTAAAAGCTCTCGCCGTGTTTTTAAAGGCCTATCTTAATATCTTACTACAGATTCCACACAATAATTTTGAAGCTTCTCTCTACCTTTAAGATCCGTCAACTCAACTAAAAAAAGAAGTAAGCTCGCTTTTCCTCCGAACCTCTCTACTAAGTGCGCGCTGGCCAGTGCTGTTCCTCCTGTTGCCAGTAAATCATCTATAATAACAACCTTATCGTCCTCTTCTATCGCATCTTTATGCAGTTCTATCTTATTCTCGCCGTATTCGAGAGTATAAGATTCGCTTACAATCTCAGCGGGCAATTTACCCGGTTTCCGGATAATATTCAAAGGCAACCCAAGATTATACGCAATCGGTGCCGCAAAAATAAAACCTCTGGATTCTACACCGAGAATAAGATCCACCTCTTTATCTCTCACAAGATCAGTCATACAGTCGATGGCCTCCCTGAAAGCTTCCTTGTTTTTCAGCAGGGTAGTAATATCCCTAAAAAGAATACCTTTTTTAGGAAAATCCAGTATGTCCCTAATATATTTTTTCAATTCTTCCATCTTAAAACCTCACTTCGAATCCTTCAAATTCATCTTGATACTCTTCTTCCTTAACTTCTATCCCTGTTACAGAGGAAAGCGAAGGACCTATTTTTACATTTTTAGTAAACTCTTCTAATCGCCACTCTTCTCCTTCGGCTACAACCTCAACTTTGCCATTAGGGGTGTTTCTCACCCATCCCGACACGCCCAATTCTCTTGCCTGTCTTACAGTAAAATACCTGAAACCAACCCCCTGAACAACACCGCTTACCCATATATGTATTCTCTGCATGTTTTTATTTATATATATTATAATCAGGATGTCAAGGGGATTACTCTTTAAGCTGCAACCCTTTCCATCAGTTGTCAAATTGTTAACCACGAAGAGCCTTATATATCCAGTAATCTAATCTTGACTTTTATTAGCATAAAGGTATAATAAATTTAAGGAGAAAGATAATATGGATAAAGAATTAAAAAAGTTTTTTCGTGAACTTGTAGAAGCCCCAAGCCCATCGGGTTTTGAAGAACCTGCACAGGAAGTGTATAGAAAATTCGTAAGAAAATATTCCGATGAAGTCAAAACAGATGTACATGGCAATGTAATCGCTTTTCGGAAAGGGAAGGGGAAGCTAAAACTGATGGTTTCGGGACATGCAGATGAGATCGGATTGATGGTTAATTTTATTGATGAAGACGGGTTCATATACTTTAAGGCTATAGGAGGAGTTGACCCATCTCTTTTGCCCGGTTTAAAAGTTGATGTTTACACAAAAAAAGGAAAGATAAGAGGAGTCATAGGCAGAAAAGCTATCCATATGATGGAAAAAGAAGAAAAAAACAAAAATCTCAAGCTAAAGGATTTATGGATAGACATAGGAGCAAAGGATAAAAAACAGGCTGAAAGTATCGTGTCTATAGGAGACCCTATAACTTTTCAATTGGGATTGGAAGAACTACAGAATGATCTTGTTCTCACAAAAGCAACAGACAATAAAGCTGGCGTTTTTGCCGCAGGGGCTCTTTTAAAATACCTGGCAAAGGAAAAAGTCGAGGTAAATTTATTCTGCGTTTCTTCGGTACAGGAAGAACTCGGGCTTAGAGGCGCACGTACCAGCGCCTTCGGCATTGCTCCGGATTTGGGATTGGCGTTTGATGTAACAACATCAACAGACCACCCAACTACAGAAAAGAAACAATATGGAGATATTTCCCTTAATAAAGGCCCGGTGATCGCAAAGGGCGCTAACATTAACCCTGTTATATTTGATATGCTACTCCTTGCTGCAAAGAAAAACAAAATTGTCTATCAAATCGAGGCAGCGCCAAGAGCAACCGGTACCGACGCTAACATTATACAGCTCACCAGAAGCGGTGTAGCTACAGGTTTAATTAGTTTCCCTAACCGCTACATGCATACTCCCGTCGAGATTGTCTCTCTAAGGGATATTGAAAATTCCGTATGTCTTGCAGGAGAATTTGTTAAAAATTTGAAAGACAGGATAGACTTTACTCCAAGACTGTAAATACTTTATCTTCTGATAATAGCAAAGACTATATACGCCGTATAAAAAAGAAGTAGTGTACCCCCTTCTTTTTTTGATATTTTACTTCTTGTATATACAAAGACAAAAAGTATAGCAGATATTCCGACAACCAGAAGCAAGTCTTTGAAAGCTAAAAGGGGAAACGTAATAGGGCGTATGGTTGCCGTTAACCCTAGAACAAAAAGAATATTAAAAATATTGCTTCCGACTATGTTCCCTATAGCAATATCATTTTCTCCTTTTTTCATTGCAGCAAGAGAAGTCGCCATTTCCGGCAAAGAAGTTCCAAGAGCTATTATAGTAACACTGACAAGAATTTCGGAAACTCCCAACCTTCTTGCTATTATTGCAGCGTTGTCTACAATTAGATTCGCCCCAACAAGCACTCCGGCTATACCGATTACCAAAAAAACGGAAGCTTTTAAAACTTCTCTTCGTGAATGCTCGATTTTTGGCCGGTCGGTGGCGAGACGAAACACCATCCTGTCTTTTCTCGCCATAAAATAGAGGTAACATATATAGAGAGAGAAAAGCGCAAGCAGGAGTATCCCATCAAGGCGAGAAAGAGTTAAATGACTTCGACCATACCAATCATCACGAACCAGCAAAACAGTCAAGATAGCTACAAAAAGACAAAAAGGTACCTCCTTTTTTATCGTCGACTCTCTGGCTTTAATCGTCCAGAGAAGGGCGCCAAGGCCAACAACAAGCCCGATGTTTGCGATGTTGCTTCCGAGGATATTCCCAAACGAAATCGAGGGATATGACGAAACAGCTGCTTTAATCGAGACGGCCGCTTCCGGCGCACTGGTTCCCAAAGCAGTAATAGAAAGCCCTACAAATAGAGACGAAAAGCCGAAAATAGCTGTAAGCTCGACTGCCCCGTCGATCATATAATCGGCACATTTTACAAGTAGAACAAGTCCGATGATTAAAAGCAAATAATTCATACTTTTGAAAATAAAAAAATAAGCTATTTTTGTCAATAGGATAAAACTCCTGCATGTATTTTTCGTCATCCGAAACCATTTCGACAATTAAAAACAATTATAAAAAACTCCCCAAAACATCTAAAGCCTTGACTTATAGAAAATCTTTATTATACTTTTGTTGATATTTGCGTAAAAAATAAATAGGAATAAAAAACAAAAAGGATAAAAACTTTAAAGGAGGTGATATATCTTTGCCAGGAGTAACAATTAAGGAAGGTGAATCTTTCGAGAAAGCTTTCAAACGATTTAAGCGTTTGTGCGAAAAAGAAAAAATTAGAAGCGAAATAAAAAAACATCAACGTTACGAAAAACCAAGCGAAAAAAGACAAAGAAAACGCAAAGATCTTTCCAAGGGAAGAAGGAGCGGTTAACGCTCAAGCTAATTTTAGCCCTTACTGAGTCGGCTCTTTTTAGTATCTCCTTAAAATCATTTTCAAATAAATTAAAATGAATTTATTTGACTTAGTGTCCCTAGCAATTATTGCCGGGTTTTCTTTATGGGGCACTATAAAAGGTTTTATAATTGAGGTTTCTGAAATTGGCGGTTTAATACTTTCTTTTATTCTCGCAATGTACCTCCCCTTAGGAATAGACTTTGGTATTATGAAATACGTCATAAGTTTTCTGGTTTACTTTTTCGCAATAAGTATCTGTTTTACGATTTTATCAAAAATCATACATAAAACCCCACTTGCCTTTCTTGATAGAATTCTTGGCGCAGCGATAGGTGCAATCAAAGGATTAATTGTTATAATAGTAATTTTCCTCATTGTTAGCCTAGCTCCTACTAAAGAACCAAACAGCAATTTAAGCAACAGCTTGTTTTATAAAACAGCTGTTGTTGTTAGAATTCCTTTAAAACATTTTTTAAAAAAAAGAATAAAAGGCCTCGATCAGTATAAAGAAAAAATCCCCTTTCCTTACGAACGAGAAAAAAGAGAAAGAGAGCTCGAAGAAACGGGCAATAAAATATAATGAAAAAACTTTCAAGCACAATTGGATTAGATTTATTATTAGAAAAAATCTCATGCTATGCAGACTCAGACCCCGGAAAAACTGCGGTTTTAAATCTAAAACCAGATATGTCTAAGAAAAAAAGACAGCTTGCCTTTAAACGCTTAAAGGAGATCAAGCAACTAACACATTTTTTTCCTAACCTCCAGATCTTAAAAAACGAAAGAGCTCCTGAAAAGGGCAAAATTTTATCGGGAGAAAAACTCCTGTATTACAGAAAGCTGTTAAATTTATCGGAGAAGATTAAAAACTTACTAGAGGAAAACAAAACCCTCGAAGAACTGGGCAAAAGCCTTAATCCGCTAATTCCTCTCGGCAAAGAAATAGTCACTTTTATAGACGAAAACGGTTCTATAATACCCACATCAACTCCTGCATTGAAGGCTCTCTACGGAGAAAAAGATACCATTGAAAAAAAGATAGAAAAAAAACTCAATGCTTTTTTAAAAGAAAAAGAACACCTTCTTCAGGACAAGATTATAACTATCCGATTGGGGAGAACTGTTCTTCCCGTTAAATATGACAGGAAAGACGAAATAGAAGGAATAATAGTAGACCTTTCCCGCACTCAGAACACAGCATTTATAGAACCAGGAGAAATAATCACTCTCAACAACCGAATCTCGGAGATAGAAAAAGACATAAAATCAGAAGAAAAAAGAATTTTTAAACATCTTACTGAAAAAGTTGCCGAACAATTTCCTTCTATCGAAAAAAACACCAAAACCCTAACAGAAATTGATTCCCTCAAAGCCAGAGCGCTCTACGCAGAGGAGTTCAAATGTATCATACCGACTTTCCCCGAAAACAGCAATTTAAAAATGAAAGAATGTTACCACCCTCTTCTGCTCGGAGGGAAAGAAAACGTTGAGCCTCTTGACTTAGAAATAGGGCAAAATGAAAGAATTCTATTAATCAGCGGGCCAAACGCCGGAGGAAAAACTGTTCTCCTTAAGAACCTGGGCATCAACGTGTTATCCTCGTTGGCTGGAATCCCTATTCCGGCAAAAGAAGGTAACGAAATCGGTTCTTTCGCGAACATCTCTGGAATAATAGAAGATGAACAGTCTATGGAAGAAAGCTTGTCCTCTTTTTCTTCTTATATAGTACATCTTAAAGAAATCTTAGAAGAAGCTGATGACAACAGCCTTATTCTGCTTGACGAACTTGGAGGAAACACAGACCCCGTTGAAGGTAGCGCCCTCTCAATCGCTCTTCTTAACGACCTAAAAGACAGAGGAAGCCTCGTTATTGCCACAACTCATCTAAGCCCACTAAAATTCTATGTTGAAAATCAAGAAGGAATGATTAACGGCTCGATGGAATACGCAAATGGCCCAACGTATCATCTGCAGATTGGTATTCCGGGAGGATCAAGAGCATTAGCAACTGCCGAGAAACTTGGCTTACCTCCAAAAATAATTAATGACGCAAAAAACTTTATAGACAACGAAAGCCTGGAGGCGGAAAAACTAATCGAGGAACTCTCAGAAAGGAACAGAAATTTGCGAGAACAAGAAAAGAAGGCAAACAAACTCAAAAAAGAATATTACGAATTAAAGAAAAAGTACGACAAAATGACAGAAAATATTAACAAAGAAAAAACAAAAATCTTAAGCGAAGCAAAAGAAAAGGCCGGCAATATTGTGTCTGAGGCGCGTTCCACCGTAGAAAAAACAATAAAAGACATAAAAGAAACAAAAGCCTCGCAAGAATCAATAAAAAAATACAAGAAAACCTTCGCCAAGGCTCCGGAAAAAAAAGATGAGAAAAAAAACAAACACATTAAAACCTCACGTAAGCCTTCCGAAATTAAAATTCACGTAGATCTCGAAGTCCCTCTGGAAATTTCCGTTCGCGGCATGACAAAGGAAGAAGCTTGGAAATCTGCAGACATTTTTCTTGACAAAGCAATCGTTGCAAATTATAATTCAGTAAGAATCGTTCACGGGAAAGGGAGCGGAATATTACGCAATATGCTTTATGAAAAACTAAAAAAAGACAAAAGAGTAAAAAACATAGAAACTCCACCTCATTACGAAGGAGGAGATGGCGTCACAGTCGCCTTTTTAAAATAAAATGTTTTCTTTGCTTCTAATAATCTCTAAATCCGCAAAAACAGCCATGCTTTTAACCACAATTATCCCCGGCGGCGGGCAATTTTACACCGAAAGATATTTTAAAGGAATAGTAATCGGCGGAGCCCAATCTTATCTTATATACAGAGAGGTTCAGACCCAAATAAAAATAAACGAACTTCAGAGAGAAACGAACTTATCAAACGAACAACAAGCTCTGCTCGACGAGAAACTTGACGAAAGAAGAGAAATAGGCTGGTGGATGGCTTTAGTCTGGGGAATCGGGATTTTGGATGCCTATGTGGACGCTCAATTATACGGCTTTGAAAGCGAGCTTACAATCGACCAAAGAGGCTCCCCCAAAGCAACACTATCTCTAAAAATTCACTATTAATGTTTCACGTGAAACATTTTCTCGAAAAAAACTTAAAGGAACTAAACATAAAGCACAAAAACGAACAGAAAGAAAAATTCCTGCTGTACTTCGAGGAACTTATGCTGTGGAACAAAAAGATAAACCTCGTTTCAAGAAAACTCAAGAAAGAAGAGGTTTTAAGAAAACTCCTTCTTCCCTCTTTAATTCCCTGTCGCATAATAAAAGAAGGAGAAAAAATTCTTGATTTTGGAGCAGGAGGAGGAATCGCGAGCATTCCATTAAAAATCTTTAAGCCCGACATAACCCTGCACCTTTTAGAATCAAAAAACAAGCCCGTTATCTTTCTCGAACATATTAATCTGCTGTTTAGCCTTAACGTAAAAATAATAAAAAGATTCGTAAGGAGAAAAAACGATCTTGAAGAAAAGTACAACTGGGTATTCGTTAGAGCGGTAAACCCTGAACAAATACCTCGAGGCCTGGCTGACAAAATACTATACTACGGCAGATATACCGGAGAAAAGTTTAATTGCAAAGAAACGATAGATTTCAAAGAAAACGCTATTACTATTTTAACACAACAATGTTTCACGTGAAACATTGTTGTAAAACTAATTTTTAAGGAGGAAAGATGGAAAAACTAATTGGCTTCTGTGGTCTTGTATGTAGTGAATGCCCTGCTTTTATTGCCACAAAAAACAACGACGACAAAGAAAGGGAGCGTATTGCAAAAGAGTGGGCCAAAGAGTACAAGCACGAGTTTAAAATCGAAGATATAAATTGTGACGGATGTCCGTCCATAGGAGGAAGACATATAGGTTATTGCAGCATGTGTGAAGTAAGGGCCTGCGCAGTAGAAAGAGGTGTTAAAAACTGCGCATATTGTGAAGAGTACGCATGCGAAACATTAAACAATTTCTTCAATATGGCTCCGCAAGCGAAAAAGAACCTCAAAGAAATTAAAAAATCTTTATAATGGTGGTTTTTTACTTGACATCATACTAATAATCAATAATTATATTTGTAATGATTAACATTATAGGTCTTAATCAGGTATTAGAAGTGATTATACGCACCACAATTATAGTCCTTGTGGCTTTTATTGTGATACGAATAAGAGGGAGAAAGCAGCTAGCCCAGCTCACCCTTTTCGACATACTAATAGTGATTGCTCTCGGTTCTGCTGTAGGAGACGTAATGATCTATCCAGAAGAAGTCGTATCGCTACTGCGTTCCACAGCAGCAATAATAACCCTCGTTGTATTAATTCAAGTATGCGAATATTTGGCTTGCAGAGCCCCAAAAAAAATAACAAGAATAATATACGGAGATACCACAATCATAATCAAAAACGGAAAGCTTGTAAAGAAAAATTTCGCCAAAGCCAATCTAACAGAAGATCAGTTAAAGTCAAAACTCAGAGAGAAAAATATACAGTATTATTCCG
This sequence comes from uncultured bacterium, assembly GCA_964534175.1. GTDB lineage: Bacteria > Hydrothermota > UBA3072 > UBA3072 > UBA3072 > JAFGHJ01. The sequence goes on from CAZHNS010000014.1 coordinate 27,234, forward strand.
AAGCAAAAATTGTCCGCCTCGAACCCGACGGCGAATTGAGCGTACAGAGAAAAAGAAACGACAAAAAAAAGAACGATTAACAAAAACCCAATACGTTTTAATTAAATAAATTTTTGAATGTCTGTGTTAATCGGTTTCTGTATTTGGAATATCGGAGGCGGATTTTTTTAACAAGAATAATAATCAGTCTTTGTCTGTGTCCAATTTTTGTCCGCAAGCTTCTTCAGCCAGAGAAATGGCTCCAAGCACGCCTGCGTTGTCTCCCAATTCCGGCAAGACGATGTATTTTTCGATGTTGTCCGTAATCTCCGGGGCTTTAATATAATTATTAAGAAGCCTTTTCACTTTCTTATGTATAAGCGGCAACATCTGTTCTTGTTTCATAACCCCTCCGCCAAGAATAATCCTCTCGGGAGATAAAGTACAAATATAATTTATTACTGCTAAGGAAATATAAATAGCTTCCAGTTTCCACCCAGGATGATCCTTGCCCAATTTTTCTCCCGATTCTCCCCAGCGGTCTTTTATGGCTGTGCCTGATGCCAAACCCTCAAAGCAATTCTTGTGAAAAGGGCATATCCCTTCGTAAGGATCAGCTTTTTTGTCATGTGGAATAAATATATGCCCCATTTCAGGATGTACTAGTCCGTGTAAGAATCCCCCGTTAATCATCCCTCCACCTCCAATCCCAGTTCCAATCGTAATATAAATAAAATCTGCCACGTCTTTTGCAGCTCCCCACCTGTGTTCGCCGAGCGCGGCAGCATTTACATCTGTATCAAAACCTACTGGGATATTAAACGCCTCTTTTATTTTACCGTAAAAATTAGTATTCTGCCACTTAATCTTTGGAGTCGAAGTTATATACCCGTATGTGGAAGATTCCCTTTTCAGATCAACCGGTCCAAAAGAACCGATACCTATTGCCAATATTTCTTCTCTTTTGTTCTGTTCTTTAAAATATTCAATCAACTTATTGATAGTCTCGGTTGGAGTTGTCGTCTCAAAACGGAATTTGTCTCGTAAATCCCCCGGGTTTGTGCCAACCGCACAGACAAATTTTGTCCCACCAGCTTCTATTCCGCCAAATAGACTCATCTACAACTCCTTTATTTTTTTCTATAGAAAACTTTGAACGAGAAAAGAAACAAATTATCTCGTTTTGTCAAAAATCAATTCTCTCTGCATATTTAATACTTGTCCGACCGGATTCCCCGAAATGCTCATTTCCATTATCAAATCCTCATTAATTACTGCATATTCAATCTGGTGATCATTAAGCGAAACCCAAAAACTACCCCAACAACATGATCTGCCTTTTACGCTCAAAACATCCTTTTCCGATTCCACAGGATTCGAAAGAGATTTAAACTCTAACAAGGCGCATTCTTCTCCGTCTTTTTCGGCAACACCACTCCAGATCAATTTTAAATTCTTTGTTTTTAAAAGCGCGAAATTCTGAGCTTCTACTTCTTTTGTTTCTAAATCATCAGAAAAATATGGTTTGTTGTACTCAATACTATCCACCGCAACATATGCCACCTCAAGCCAGGGAGCATCCCAGATGAGCGTTTTCATATAGGTCCTGTCTTCTTCAGGAAAATCTTCATAAAACTCCTCTGTCAGTATCGTATCGGAAAGAGAATAAGTAAATCCCTCCATATAATCCAGAGGTTTCCCGTCCGGAAATTCGCCCTCTATATCTCTGGTCGAAAACATTCTAACATTATTCCATCTGCATATAACCTCTTTTTCTTCTACCGAACGAACAAAGCTTGCTTTTATCTGCATACTGCTTACAACATCCCCCCCCAGTTCCCGATTATACAATGTCGAAGTTACATTATATTGCTGAGGAATACTCTCATCAAATTTAAGAGACCCCTGTCGCTTCAGACACTCATCTAAAGTCTTTGCTTCTTCGACCTCTACCACCTCTACTTCCGGCTCCTTACGACAACACGAAAAACTCCCCACAAAAAGAATTATCACTAATAAACTTTGAGTAATTAAGAAAAAAATTTTTTTGTTAATCATTTAACCCCCTTGATTTAAATTTGTTTATAACTTTTTTCCCTTGTTTTCAACAAAAGAAAAAGTCTTGTTATATTAAAACACATAATTTCAAAAACTATGCTCTCTCATTCTTTTTTATTTTAACAGAAAACAACCTTTCTGTCAAGCATGTTTTTAAAAAAGAAAATTTTGGCTCCTTTTTTGTCCCGTCCTAAGTAACTGGCCTTCAAGAGCATATATTATACAGCCGAAAAAGTTTCTCCGGTTCAATGTATAAAAAATTTCTAAAGCCTTGACAAGTATGGGTGTTAATCTATATCTTATCAATTAATATGTTATTTGGCCGTTTAAACCTGGAGACTTTAAAATGAAACTAAAAAAGAATAGTAAGGCAGTGGAGCTTCTGCTCAAATCATACGGGGAAGATGGGGCTCCTTTTGTTACAGATATAACAAAAAGTTTCTCTTCAAGGAAGTATCCTTTTGAAGAGATAAACTTAATAAAACAAGTTCTTTTCCCGAGATATTGGAACTGCGGAAATCTTACCAAGAAAGAAAACGCCAAAGAGTTAACTACAAAAATCGGAGAACTGGGAAAGCTCTTCGTCGAAGGAATAAGCCCTTATGCTAAAAACAAAGAAGAAGTAAAACAAATAGTCGGCAATGTATTAGAAAATTTAGGCGAAGTAAGGGAAAAACTAAAAAAAGATGTCGAAGCAGCTTATATAGGAGATCCCGCGGCCAAAACTTATACTGAAATTATTCGCTCTTATCCGGGGTTCCTTGCTATCGAAATTCACAGAGTTTCTCACCTTCTCTATACATATGGGGCAGAAGGATACGCCAGGGAAATTTCCGAAGTCGTTCACTCGGAAACGGGAATAGATATTCACCCAGGAGCAACAATCGGCAACTATTTTTTTATTGACCACGGAACAGGCGTGGTAATAGGAGAAACATCGGTTCTCGGAGATTGGGTGAGAATTTATCAGGACGTAACACTCGGGGTACTACATTTCGAAAAGGAAGGCGAAGGAGACATCAAAAAAGATTACAAGAGACATCCCGATATTGGCGACCATGTTGTGATAGGAGCAGGAGCAAAAATATTGGGTCCGGTAAAAATCGGCAAACATGTTAATATCGGAGCCAACTCCTGGATAACCGAAAATATTCCTGATTATACTTCTGTCTTCGTCGCCGAACACCCTCGCCTTGAAAAGAGAAAAAGGAAATAAAATGAACAGAGTGGCAAAGAATATTCTTGCGTTAACAGGCAATACGCCAGTTGTAAAACTTAATAAAATGCCCGATAAAAATTCTGCGGAAATTTACTGTAAGCTCGAATTTTTTAATCCCCTCGGATCCGTAAAAGACAGAATCGCGCTTAACATGATAGAAGAAGCAGAAAGCACTCAAAAAATTAGCCCCGGTGACACTCTAATAGAACCTACAAGCGGCAACACAGGCATTGGCCTCGCTTACGTATCGGCAGTCAAAGGATATAAACTAATACTGGTTATGCCAGAAACAATGAGCAGAGAGCGTATAAAAATTTTGGAAGCTCTCGGAGCCACGGTTCTTTTAACAAGCGGAGCGCTCGGGATGAAAGGGGCTATCGATAAAGCAGAAGAACTGGAGAAAAAAGAGGGTTATTTTTGTCCTGGACAATTCACCAACCCAGCAAATCCGGAAACACACCGCAAAACTACAGCGAGAGAGATATTAAGGCAAGTTCCTGATATCGATGTTTTTGTCGCCGGAGTAGGAACGGGGGGAACGATAACCGGCGTGGGCGAAGTTCTCAAAAAAGAAATTAAGGATAGAAAAATTCTTATTGTAGCTGTGGAGCCTACCGACTCCCCTGTGCTCTCTGGAAGCAAACCGGGCTCACATAAAATCCAGGGTATAGGAGCGGGCTTTATCCCAGAAGTTTTAAATTTAGAAATAATTGATGAGATATTAAGAGTAAAAAACGAAGACGCATTTTTGACTTCAAGAAGGCTTGCCAGAGAAGAAGGCATTTTCGCTGGCATATCTTCAGGGGCTGCCCTATGGGCTGCTCTTGAAATAGCGAAAGGTTTACCGGAAGAAAAAAAGATAGTTGTAATCTTACCCGATACAGGCGAACGCTATCTTAGCACGGAACTTTTTTCTTAAAGATCCTTCGGATCAGTTAAATAGAAAAATGGGGAAAAGGTTAAATAGTAAAAAAACTACAATATCTACATGTTCCAAATGTAAAAAGTTTTGGGGCACGGGATGGGTTGCAAAGAAACAAATTGATTTCTTGGGTCTTGGGTATGGTGGGCTTTGTGCCTTAGTGCCTTTGCGGCATATATAATTATGGAAGGGATAGGCAAAGTCATAAAAACAGACGGCAATTTAGCAACTGTTTTTATAGAAAACACTCAAAGTTGTGACTCCTGTGAGTTTGCCAAATTTTGCCGTATCGACAAAAAAGGAAGAGAAATAATCTGTAGAAACGAGGTAGGTGCAAAGGCAGGAGATGTTGTTCAGCTTTGTACAAGTAATAAAAATGTTTTTAAAGCAACAGTTATGAATTTTGTTCTGCCTCTTCTCTTTCTGTCTGGCGGAGCAGCTTTAGGGAAAACAATCTGGCGGACAGATCTTGCGGGTTTCACGTTAGGCATGTCTCTAATGGTACTATATTTTTTCTCGTTCTTATTTATTGATAAAAAGTTACTAAAGAGAAGTCCTCTCTTACCTGAAATTACAAGAATAATAAAAAGCTAACTTTCCGGCTAAAAGTATCGCTTTTTATTCGCGAATCTCAACAACCTCTGCACAATTTTTTAAAAGATGAGAAGATTCTGTTAAATAATCCTTCGGATAAGGAGTTATCTCAGAAAACTCCTGAGAAAGTGTTTTCGTATTTCTAAAACCCTGGAGAACATATTTTTTTACTTTTTTTATCTTTTTACAGATTTTTTTAAGGTCGTCTTTCTCTACAACACCTGGCACCATTGTTGTTCTAAATTCGTAGTCTTTCGTATTTTTTATTATCTCTATACTTTCTTCAACATTTTCAAAAACAGTCTTTTTCCCCGTCGCTAAAGAATATTTTTTCGGTGAAGATTTTATATCCATTGATATATAATCGACAAAAGGAATAACTTTTTCTAATCTGTCCGGCAGCGTCCCGTTAGTATCGAGCTTTATCTCAATTTCTACTTCCTCTTTGATTCGCTTAAGAAAATCCGGCATCCCGGGAAAAAGAAGAGGTTCGCCCCCGGTAAAGGAGACTCCATCTATAAACCCTTTTCTCTTTTTTAATTCTTCAATGATTTTGTTCTCTGGTATATCAGGGATTTTTTTAAGTATTTCCGGCAAAACAAGATCAAGATTATAGCAAAAGGGGCATCGTAAATTACATCCGCCTATGAAAACTACTGCTGCGATTTTACCAGGATACTCTATTAAGCTGGTTCCTAAAAAAGACTTGATCACTTATTTTATTCTTTTGTTCTTAAATATCTTCTCTCTCTAAATTCTTCTCTTTTACCCTCGTTCCAATCCTGAACCGGCCTATAGTACCCAACAACCCGCGAATAAACTTCGGCTTTTACAGCATAAACTTTTTCTGTGTCTTCCGTTTTTTCTTCTCGCAAATTTTCAATCAATTTAACTCCTTGTTTTCCTATTTTGCTTTATTTAAAAAAGCTTTCAGCTCTGGTTTCTCTTTTTTCTCCGGTTTTTCTTCCTCAACTTTTTTATAGGATCCATTTCTCATTTTCTGTAGAGTTATTTTGCCAAGTTCTACAGCCTGTCCGAACTCTTCTAACTCTTCTTCGGTATGTGGATATGGGCAGTAAAAATGCTCTCCCGATATATAACCATGTACAGGACATATTGAAAAAGTAGGAGTGAAACTAAAATACGGCAAGGAAAATCTTTCGACTATTTTCTTCGTTAAATTTCTAACCGTTTGCCAATTCGCAATAGCTTCCCCAAGAAAAATATGAACAACCGTACCTCCAGTAAACAAAACCTGAAGGGGATCCTGATGCTCGAGAACGCTAAAGACATCATCTACCTCATCAACAGGTGGGTGAACGGAATTGGTGTAGTAAGGATAAGCCGTACCTTTTGTATAAATATCGGGAAATTTTTCCTTATCCTGTCTGGCCAGCCGATATGAAGCACTCTCAGCTGGAGAAGCTTCAAGATTGTAAAGATTCCCTGTCTCTTCCTGAAACTCGGAAATTTTTTCATTCATGAATTCAAGAACTTTTATTGCCCACTCTCTTCCTTCTTCTGTCATCAGCCCTTTTTCAAACATATTGACGCAGGCTTCATTCATCCCTATAAGCCCTATAGTAGAAAAATGGTTTGCCCAGTAAGAGTCAATCGTTTCTTTTATCTCTCTTAAATAGTATCGCGTATAAGGATATAAACCTTCACGCGTAAAATCTTCTATAATTTTTCTCTTCAGCTCCAAAGACTCCTTCGCTGTCTCCATAACATTTGAAAGCCTATCAAAAAACTCTTCTTTGTCATTTGAAAGATAGGCAACTCTCGGAACATTTATAGTTACCACTCCTATACTACCGGTAAGAGGATTTGAACCAAAAAGCCCTCCCCCCCTTTTTCTTAATTCTCTTTTATCTAATCTTAATCTGCAGCACATACTTCTCGCATCCTCAGGATCCATATCTGAAGAAACAAAATTACTAAAATAGGGAATTCCGTATTTGCCCGTCATTTCCCATATAGGTTTAAGTTCTTCATTTTCCCAATCAAAATCTTTTGTTATATTATAAGTTGGAATAGGGAAGGTAAAAATCCTGCCCTTTGCATCCCCTTCCATCATCAATTCCGCAAACGCTTTATTTATAACATTCATTTCTTTCTGAAACTCTGCATATGTTGCGTCTTTTTCTCTTCCTCCTATTATAACTTTTCTGTCCCTGAAGCTATTTGGAACTTTTAAATCCAGAGTAATATTTGAAAAGGGCGTCTGGAACCCAACTCTGGTAGGAACATTTATATTAAACAAAAATTCCTGCAAAGCCTGTTTTGCACCTTTGTAATCCAAATTGTCAAACCTGATAAACGGAGCCAGAAGTGTATCAAAATTCGAAAAAGCCTGTGCTCCGGCTGCCTCCCCTTGAAGAGTATATATAAAATTAACAATCTGGCCGAGCGCGCTTCTTAAATGCTTTGCGGGAGAAGATTCAACTTTACCGCTCATTCCTCTAAATCCTTCCTTTAAAAGGTCCATCAGATCCCAGCCTACACAATAGGGGCCAAGTATACCCAAATCATGAATGTGAAAATCTCCGCTACTGTGCGCTTCTCTGATTCTGGGGCTATAAATTTTGCCAAGCCAGTATCGCGCGGTCACAGAGGAAGAAACGTAAAAGTTTAAACCCTGAAGAGAAAAATTCATATTTGAATTTTCTTGAACTCTCCAGTCCTCCTTCTTCAGGTATTTACCCATTATTCCTTCAACGTCTCTAAATACATCTTCTACCTTCCGGGCCTCGTTTCTCTTCTCGCGATAAAGAATATACGCTCGGGCCACATCCGGTAACTTCCGTAGCATCAGGGTTTCTTCTACATAATTCTGAATTTCCTCTACATTCGGGACGTTTCCAAGTTTGAAGAAATTCATATAAAGCGAAGTCTCAACTTGATTGGTTATAGCATTGGCGTCTTCTTTCGCTCCTATCGCTTTAAGAGCTTTAGCAATAGCGACGCTTATCTTCTTTTTATTATACGGAACAACTTTTCCAGACCTTTTCCTAATAAGCCATTCCATTAATTAAACCTCCTTTAACACTAAAATATAAACCATTATTTTATAAGAGATACGAAGTCTTCACTTTTTCCGAATACCGAAAAAACCCTATAACGTCAACAGTTAATACAAAAAGACTTTTTTTATGCATTTTATATCTTTATTCTAATATTAAAAAATCATCCTAATAAGTCAAGGGGCTTTTCAAGAATTTTTTAAAAAAAAACAAGAAAATCTTTCTCTCTACCAAAACACAATTTCATCTGAGCAAAAATCTTGACTTTAATGTTTATCATGTTAATTTTAAAAAGCATGAAATCTTTAAGCAGATATGTTATCATAAGAAAACTGCTGCATCTCTCGACCGCTGTAGTACCACTTTGTTATGTTTTTATCCCAAGATATCCCATGGTGATAAGTCTTTGCTTTATTGGAATGTTTTCCTTGTTCTTCGATTTTCTGCGTCTTGAGGTAAAGCCCCTTAGCAAATTTTTTAATCGCCTTTTCGGGAAACTGCTCTGGGAAAAAGAAAAAACTACTTTAACAGCTGCAACGCATTACGCGGTCGCTTCTTTCCTCTCGGTATATTTTTTTGATAAATGGATAGCTATTGCCGTATTACTTTTTCTTGCTTTCGGAGACACGGCTGCTCATATAATCGGCGTAAGATGTGGCAAGACTCGTGTTGGTTCAGAGTTTTCAGAGAAAACGGTGGAAGGTAGTTTGGCCTGTATGGTTATTTGTCTCTGTATCTCATCTCTCCTCCCCCAACCCAGCTTGCTTGTTCTATTTGCCGGTTCGGTTGTTGCCTCTCTCGTTGAGTTCTTTCCTTTTGGCATCGACGATAATTTTACACTTCCTCTAATATCGGGTGCCGCAATGGAGATTATGGTTAAAATATTATAACAAATATTTCTAGTCACAAAGGACATCACACGACAAAACCCCTTAATGCAAAAATAAAATATAAGCTCGCAGCTCTTCGCTTTTGACCGTTAGCTTTTAGCCTTTTATTAAATTTATATTGAAGCCAAATGCGAAAAGCTAACAGCCTAAAAGACTATTATCTATAACTCAAAGATAAATTAAAATGATTTTCTTTTCTTAAAGCAGGATCTTTTGTTATCAGGTTACCGCTTGCAGCAGAAAGATTTAATGCAACTCTTCCAAAATCAAGTCCCACTCCTCCGGTCAGAAACATCTGATTATAACTGCCCGGGTCATAAAATGAGGGGATGTTTATTGGAGAAGGTTCGGTGTAAAAACCCGCACTCAAAGAGAACAAATCGTTGAATCTGTACTGTGCTCCAAAATGCAGTCTGATTATATTCCTATAAGTATCCGATCCCCCATATTCCCCGGAATATGCCAAGGTCCAAAGCATATACTCCCCTGATACGTTAAGATATATCTTATCCTTTAAATTTATTCCGGTCCCAAATCCTAACACAAGAGGTAAGCTTTCGTCAGACTCAACAGAAGTAGCTTCCGTTCCGTAAATGGTTTCTCTAAATGCTTCTCCAAAACCTTTCTTAATAAGGAAACCAAAAGAAAAAATGTCACTTGCCTTATATTGTAAACCCAGACAGGGCTCAATACCGTATTTTACAATAGTATAAGCATCAATATAAACATCAGGGGCAGCAACATAAGAGTCACTTAAACGATTCCAAAAAATACCCATATTCACCCCAACAGATAATCTATTGTTTATTCTTTTTCCCACTGCAGTATTTAAGAAATAAAATCTTTCCAAAACAACATAATCTCCCTGCAAGAGTCTAAACCCAGATGGTTCAGTCTCATCGACAATTGCAAATGTCATAGTGTCTTTTCTTGAAGACCTATAAGGAACAGATAAAGATACCCCAAAGAAAAAATCCCTACCGAACGGAAGAGCAATACCCAAATAGTCAGGAAAAGAGTAATCTAATCGAAAAGTATCATCCGGAGAACCAACCATAGACATTTTTCCTTTAGTTAACTTCCAGCCTGTGAAAATTTTTAGTTGATCGGTACTCGCAAATGCAGCAGGATTATAAAATCCGCACTCGACACTATTATTTAACCCTATGGGAGCCCCACCCACGCCAAGAGAATAACCACCTATATCATTCTGCTGATAGTAATAACCGGAAACAAAAACAAATAAAGAAAAAAACAACATTATAATACCTCCTTTTCCTACCTTTAACAAAAAATTTTTTCCTTCGCTCTTTTTCCAACTATATTGTATTAATTTTATTGACAAAGTACTTTTTTATAGAAAGCTTATAGAAAGCAATATACAAATTTTTTTTTATTTGTCAAGGGGTCTTTTTGAACTATGCTTTTGGCTTTTAGCCTTTAGCTGTTAGCTAAAAACAACAGTGAAGGACTTTTTGTGCTATATACAATATAGTTGTTAAAATATATTTTTGGCAATAGATGGAATTCTAAATTCTGGCTACTAGCTTCTTTTTTTACAATGCTGCGTCTATGCTTATTGGCTTTCCGTCCGAAATACTTTGAACGTATCTTGAGTCAATAAAATCAACCCATTTTTTGCCAGCAAGATACCTCGCCAAAGCCTCTTCAGGATTGTCCGAAAACATAGATAAGAACTTAAGATAAGAAAATCCAAGAAGAAGATTATCCTCAACTTCATACAAATTGTAACTTACATTGCTTAATTTTTCTTCTTCCTCAACAGTCAAACCAACGGAACCAGAGTACAAAAGAACTTCTCCGATATAAGCAGCTGTTCCGGCCATTACCTGAGTAAGCCCTTTGGCATTAACTTTACTCGTTGCGCTTGGAATGAAATCGCTTTCAGCCTGGATCCAACGTACAACCACAGGCCATCTCATCCAGAAACGAATGGAATAATCATAAGCTCTTTTAATTGTTTCACTATCGCCCCTTACTCCACTAGATCTTGCGTATAATAAAGCTTGCTGTCGTAGCTCTTCGTATTCTTTATGCCACCTCACTTCTGAAGTTGTAGAGATAAAAGGAATAGGAATTAAAAGGAACATAAAGATTATTAAAGTTAATAAAGGACGATAATTTTTACTCTTTTTTATTTTAAAAATCATCCTTCTATAATTTACTTAAAAATTCGATTTTCGCAAGGTCTAAATAGATATTTCTCGTATTCTTATATAAAAAACTCTGCAGTATTCAAATATACTGCAGAGTTAATCTACACACTAAAAATAACAAGGAGGTAAAACTATTTTTCGTTCACATGTACAAAACTTGCTTTATTTAAAATTTTGTAAACTTTTTTGCTCCCCCTCTTTGTATTCTCTAAGGCTTTCAATTTCTTCTTTTAACTCCTGAAAAGACTGGGAGGCGCGAAAACGAGTATATAAGTTTTCATTTTCGCTTGAAGACAATTGTTTTAAAAGTTCTTCTCTGGCTTTCCCAATCGGAAGTTCCATAAGTACGAAAGCACGAAATCCTTTCCCTTCCTCTTTCACCTTAGTTTTGTTTTCTCTTGATCCCACAAGGGTTTGATCCACAACATTCTTAGAAACTTGAGTAAATTGTTGTAAAAACTCTCCTTCTTCTACTCCTCCCACTTCTTCTTCAAATTTCTTTATCAACCCCATAATATGAGACTCGAGGTTCTCGGCTATATCCATTCGCGCTCCTTGTTTGGCTTTATCTATTGCTATCTGTAAGTCTACTGAAGTAGCGGTAGCCTTTCCATATATATAATTCTCATCTGTTGGTGGTGGATTTAGATACCAATCGGGAATTTCTATATCGCCAACTTTAGTTACACCCTTCGAAGCACAACCAAGAACCAAAAGAATTAAGACTAATACAACTGCAAATAACTTCTTCATACTACCTCCTTTTTTTAGTATAATTAGTATAGAAAAAAAATATAAAAAGTCAAGAGATTAAATATGTTGGAGCTTTATAAAATCTTATCCAAGTTAATGATATAGAGTCTAGTATTGACAAAATGCATATTTCTTCTATTATATCAAAAAAATGGAGGATTTTTAATGGGAAAAAAATGTTATATTTGTGGAAAGACTACAACTTTTGGTAATAAAGTCAGTCATTCCAAACAAAAAACAAGAAAAAAACAAAAACCTAACTTACATAATATAAAAATAGAAGTTAATAACGAAATTAAGAAAGTTTATATATGTTCAAAGTGTTTAAAAGCAAATAAAGTTAAAAAAGTTGTCTAATTAATTAAAAAACTTTTTTACTGTTTCTTTGTTTTTTAAGCCTATTCTATAGTTATGGGCATTAAGAGATAAAATATTTCTTTTTTTTCTCCTTCTATTGTAATAGGTTTATTTTTGGCTTCAAAGCTTAAGGTTACTTTTTTAGATTTAATTTTTCTTAAAAAGTCTATCAAGTAGTTGGAAGATAAAGCTATATTTATTTTCTTCCCCTCATACTTTCCTTCTAATTCTTCCTTACTTTCTCCTATCTCTGAAAAAACCTCTAAATTCAAACTATCTCCTAAATCTAAATTTACAGTTTTTGGTCTATCATTAGAAAAGACAGAAACTCTTTTAAGAGAATAAAGAAATGATTCTCTGTCTAAAGTAAGAATATTATCGTTTTCTTCAGATATAACAGCTTTGTAATTCGGAAAATCTACTTTTATTAAATTAGAAACCAGTGTAAACTGCTCTCCGAAGAAGTGAATTCTACTCTCATCCACTCCTATCTTCATTTTTTTTGCGTTAAAAGTAGGAAGTTGTCTTAAAATTTTTGGAGGAACAACCAATTTAAATGGTTTTTCACCAAGATTAACTTTTATATCTTTATAACCTAGACTAAAGCTATCGGTTGCTACGAGTTTTAAATTTTGGTTTTCATATTCCCATAACATTCCACTCATCTTACGTTTAGATGAATCCTCGGGTACAATAAAAACAAGTTTGTCAATAACATCTTCTAATTCTTTAACATCCACTTCATAAGTTTCTTCTTCTGTTATTACGGGTTCAGAAGGGAAATCTTCTTCATCCATTAGAGGTAAATAAAAGTAGCCTTTGTCGTATTCTATTTTAATCCTGCCTTCTTCTCTACTAAAAACTGTTTCACCTCTTATTTCTCCCATTATTGAAAACAAGGTTTTTGCAGGAACTACAATTACGCTTGTTTCTTCCGTTTTACATAGATTTGTATTATATATTAGTGAAGTATCAAGATCGGTTGCAAAAATGTTTAATTTTTCTTTTTCTATTTTTATTCTTACATTAGACAATATAGGAAAAGTCGTATGCATAGGCACAATTTGAATTATAGCTTTAAATTCTTTTACAAAATCTTCGGCATTTATAGAAAAAAGCATTATTCCTCCTTTTTAATATTACTTATATAATTATATAATTCATTATAGTAGTTATAGTGTACCTTGTGGACAAGTTGATAACGAATACACTTCTTTTATTTTTTTATTTATAATTAAACTTTTTACATTTAGTTTGTGGATAAAATGTTTATAAATCATATTAAATTTTTAAGTCTCTGTTAGTTTACCTTTTATTGTGGTAATATCCCCTTTTATCCTATTGTTTTTCCTTGCTAAATTTTCAATTTTGTTGAAAGAATGTAGAATAGTGGAATGATCTCTTTTTCCGAAATCGTTCCCAATTTCTTTCAGGGAAAGATTCGTTAGTTTTCTTGTAAGATAAATAGCCATCTGCCTGGCCTCAGCAACACTTTTTGATCTTTTATCTCCTTTTATTTCTTCTATATCTATGTCATAAAACTCAGAAACAGTTTTAATTATTCTTTCGATTGTAATTCTTTTTTCTTTTTCTTTAATAAAATCAATTAAAATTCTTTTGGCTAATTCCACAGTTATATCAGTTTTATATATAGAAGCATGAGCCAGTAGTTTTATTAAACAACCTTCTAATTCTCTAATATTGGATTTTATATTGGAAGCTATATAGCTAACAACGCTATCGCTGATTTGAATATTATCGCTTTGTATTTTAGAACGCAGGATAGCTAACCTTGTTTCAAAATCTGGAGGTTGAAGGTCCACCATTAAACCCCAGTGGAAACGAGAAATTACCCTTTCTTCGAGGCCAGAAATTTCTTTGGGAGGGCGGTCGGAAGTTATCACTATTTGTTTTTTCGCTTCGAAGAGAGCGTTAAAAGTATGGAAAAACTCTTCCTGCAGTCTTTCTTTTCCCGATAGAAAATGAATATCATCTATTAAAAGTAAGTCTATTTCTCTATATTTCTGTTTAAATTTGACAGTGGAATATTCCTGGATTGATTTAATCATTTCGTTGAGAAATTCTTCTGTTTGGGTATAAAGTATTCGTAAGTTTGGGTATTGATAATAAACTCTATTTCCTGTTGCCTGTAATAAATGTGTTTTTCCTAACCCGACTCCTCCATATATAAAAAGTGGATTATATTCTCTACCCGGTGCGTTGGAAACAGCCATAGCCGCCGCATAAGCAAATTTGTTATTATCGCCTACTACAAAATTATCGAAGGTATATTTATCATGAAGCAAAGGTTTTTGTTCCTGTTTTTGTTCTTCTTCTTTTTCCTCTTTTTTATATGTTTCTATGTCGATTTTTTTATTAACAAGGAAATGTATCTTAAGAAATTTACCTGTGACTTCTTTTATTGCAGAATTGAGTTCATTCATAAAATGTTCAGTTATCCAGTGCTGGGTGAATGTATTTGGAATATTAAAATAGACATCCTCGCCATTTAATTCTTCCAATTCCATATTGGCAAACCAGGCGTTAAAAGCGGACTCATTTATTTCACTCTGGAGTTTTTCTTTTATTTGTTTCCAGTCGAATGAGTTTTGTATTTTCCCTTTCTCTTTCATGGTAGTGTACTTTTTATTATTTGTTAAAATTAATATTATGTCAAGAGGTGATTTGAATTTTTTTTAAAAAAAAATAAAAAAATTTTTCAGGTAGATTTGGTTCTTTTTTTTTAGACCTGAAATTAGACTTAAATACTATAAAGATGGTATTTACAAGTATTAAACACGAATTTTACTTTCAGCCGGAGGCTGTTAAATGGATATTACTGCAGGTTTGTTTTTTAACTTTTATTCTTTGTCCTTGACAATGTTTGCAAGTGAAATTATAATTTTATATGAATTTGCAGAATATATTTGCGGTTTTACTTTTTATAGGATATTTGTTACTTGTTTTTTTTCCTTTAACTGTACTCTCCTGGATTCCTATAGTTATTCTCGCAGTAATATTTTTTTTGATTATAGAGTACGAGAATATTTCTCCTTATTTTTCTATGACAAGTATTGCTTTTGTTGTACAATTATCCGGAGGCCTTTCATCTCCTCTTTTTATTTCATATATTCCTGTTGTTTTTATACTTAAAAAAAGAGGTTTAAAATTTAAGGTCTGGTGGCTTATTTTACCGCTGTTTTCATTGTTTGAGGAATTGTCTTTTGTCCCTTACCTGATTTTTTATGGTACGGTAGCATTATTATATGTGTTGCAGTCAGATAAAGAAAAAGACAAAATAACTGAAAAAAACAAAGCGGCAGACCGCGCCGGACAGATGGATATAAGAGAAGGTATTTCAGAAAAGAAAGAATTGCCTACCACGGTTTCTAATAAAATTTATGATTCTTTATCTGCAAGCGTTGATATAATAATTCACTTGTTTAAGCCCTTTAGTGTAGTACTTTTGGTTGAAAAAGATCAACCGGATGAATTCTTGGTTAAGGTAGCAAAAAGCGGAGGGCAAATTAAACCGCTAGTTACTATAGATAAAGGTCCTCTCTCCTGGTTTTTAAAAAACCATGGGATTTTGGTTAATAATGATTTTAATGATTCTTCAATTAAATTAGGATATTATGAAAAAGAAGAAAACATAGCGTGTTTTATAGCAAGTTCTATTAGGTTTAACGATAAAGCTGTTGGCATTGTAGTTGTCGACAGAACCGAAAAGAAACCCTTTGATGAAAGAGATAAAGAACTTTTATCGAGTGTTGTAAAAGGCTTATCGACTTTGTTCTCTCTTTATAAGCATATGAATGTTTCAATGCTTGAAGCTTTCAGATTTCGTTCTCTTTTGAATCTTACTGGAAAAGTGGCGGGGGAGATTAAATTAGAAGAGGTCAGAAAAAGCATTTTTGAGACAGTTAAAAATAGTTACAGGGATGTATGGACTATCTTTTTGCTTAAAGAAGGAAACGAATATCATGTGACTGAAGAGGACGGAAGAAGATATTATCAGAGTTTTAGAAAAAGCATAATTGCTTTAGCCCTTGAAAAAAATATTTCTCTATGTAAAACAGATCTTTCTGAAGAAATAAAGAGACCTATCTTGTTTCCGGAAGAAAGAGATTTTAATGCCAGGTCTCTATTATTTTCACCTTTCAGGGGTGAGGTGAAGGGAGGGATATTACTTCTTTCTGAAAATAAAGATTGGTTCGACAGGAATAACGATTTAATGATTTTGAATCTTATTGCGGATATAGCTGCTTCTTCTGTAGAAAAAGCTGTTTTATATGATTATGAAAGGCAAAAAGCCATTAGGGACGGATTAACTGAAACCTACAATCACCGTTTTTTCCAAGAAATGTTGGATAATAAAATTGCAGAGGCCGAGCGTAATAATGAGTCTATTTCTTTATTAATGATCGATCTTGACAACTTTAAATTAATCAATGATAAATTTGGGCATCAGAACGGTGATATGATTCTGCGGGAGGTTGGGAAGTTAATGAAAGATAGAATAAGAGCTTCTGATATCCTCGCGAGATATGGAGGCGAAGAATTTGCTATCATATTACCAAAAACCACTGCAAAGGAAGGATTTAAACTCTCAGAAAATCTACGGGATACAATCGAGAACAAAGTATTTATCTCCCCGGATGATGTTAAGTTCAAAATTACTGTTTCTATAGGTGTTTCCGAACTTGGGGAACATGCGCATAATAAAACAGACCTCATAGCAGCTGCTGATAGGGGTTTATATGGCGCAAAAAAAGAAGGTAAAAATCGTACCGAGATAGCCGAATATTAGTCTAGTTATTCTTTTTTTGTTCGACAATAAGTCTTGACTTACTTTTTATTTTTGTTATATTCTACTTTGGCTATGTTTAGTTTTGGCGATCAGTCTAATCTAATTGATAAAGCCCGAAGGGTAGCATCGAAAGGAGATTCTCTTAAAGCTGTTCAAATATTGCAAAATGCTTTAAGAAATGAGGAATCAGATCTTCCCCTTATCCTTGAAATTATGCACTTATACCATTCTGTAGACAAATTAAACGAAGTAATTATCTGGGCAGAAAAAGGCGCATCACTTTCCGCTAAAGGGAAAAAGAAAGTTGTCGGAGAAGTGGAGGATTTGTTTTACGGTAGAGGTAAACCAGATAGACTCGCTGAATATCTTATGGAGAAATGGGTGGAAAAGGTGGACTTTGAAGGGGTTTACGACCTTTTCAGAGAGATGAGCGAGGAGAGTAAAGAGGCTTTCATAAAGAGAGAAGAGCAAGTTGTTAAAAATATTCTTACTAATAAATCGGAGTTTAGTGCGAGAGATTTCACGCATCTTTATCTATATGGAATCATGAAAGAAGGTAGGGATAGCAAAGAGGCGTTAAGAATTTTTAAAATAATTTTGGAAAAAAAGCCTGAAGAAATTCAAAATCTCAGTATAGAACTAAGAAGAGCAGAAAGAGAAAATTATGGGGATGCGTATCTAAAACTGGGTTTGGGTGACTTTTTGCTTAAGGATAAACATTATAAAGAAGGAGTTACTAAACTACGTGAATCTGTAAATGCAAAACCTGAATTCCAGGAAGAGGTGATTGCAATTTTATCTTCTTACGGGAAGAAATCTAAAGAAATTGTTGATTATCTAAGTGAATTATTAATTGAATCAGGAAAAGAAGAAAAAGCCCTGGATCTTTTAGAGGATTTCGAGGTTGATGATGCCATAAAAAAGTATCAGAAAATGGTTAAGAAGGATCCTGACAATCCTGCAATTCATAAACAATTAGCCGAGGCTTATATAAAAAAGGACAGAAATGCAGAAGGATTAAAGGAATTTCTCGCTGCAGTTACAATCGAAGCTGATGAACAGATAGGGAAAAGAGTAAAAGAACTTGAAAAGAAACTTCCTCCGGAGATAGATAATTTTCTTGACATGGCAAATGTTTATAGTAAACTTGAGTGGACAGAGGATGTGGTGAGGCTTCTTAATAGTGCTTTTGAGAAATCTCCTTCTGCCTCATCGGTAATACTCGAAAGGTTAAATCAAATGTTTGAAGGAAAGGAGTTTTCTGCGGAGGCTTTACTCTTAAAAGCCAGATTGCTTTCAAGAGAAGGTGAAACTGAAGCAGCCCTTCAAATTTACAAAGAATTGTCTTTAGATTCCGAAAAGACAGAGCAGATAAAAGAGGAGCTTCAGAAATTTAAACAAGAAAATCCGGTGAGCACCGAAGGGGAAATTATTTCTTTAATGCTTCAAATTCCGGATAGACCAGAGGAGATTGCGGAGAAACTTAATCTGATAATTTCTGAGCAGGCTGATTGTATCCCTATTATGCTAACCGAGTTTGATAAAAGGGTAAAAGCAAAACCGGAGTTCACCGAGCAGTTTCTAAAATTTTACAAGAATCTTGATAGACGGGATTTTCCACCTTTTACGTATCCTTTCGCATTGGCTGAATTATACCGATTGTCAAATGAGTTGGATAAAGCAGAGAGCAGTTTTAAGGAAGCTATAGATGAGGATCCGGAAAGATTTAAATTTATTATAACCTATCTTCAGGGTTATCGAGAAGAACCCAGGATAAGAAAACTTATTTCTTCTTTGCATTTTCATAAGGGTGAGTTTGAAAAAGGTTGTCGGGAGATAGAAAATGCGGCAAGAGAGTTTCCTGATTATGTTGGCGAAGTAACCACCTTTCTGATAAACGAAGTAAAGAAAAGAGAGACAAACGAGGCTATCTCGCGGGTTCTTACAAAAATTTTGATTCAAAACAATTATTATGAAGAAGCCATTAAGTGGGGTTCGCAGGTTTTAGAGAGTTTAGAGCTAGAAGAGCAACCGGAGTTGATGCTCTCTCTGGCAAAAGCAAATTCAAAAATCGGCAATTTGTCAAATGCGGCGGCTCTTATTAGAAGAGCCGTAGGATTAGATCATTCGCTTTCGGAACAGGCCATCGAGGTACTTGAAGAAATAAAAGAAGAGGGTGCCGCTGAATACGAAATGCTCATGACACTATACAAACTATATAGAGAAGCAGGTAATGTAGATAAAGCGGTTCAATGTTTGGAAGCAGCACTTGCACAAAATCAGAATATGGTTGAGGTAATGAGGGAAGAATGTGAAAAGCTTATTGATATTGCCCCGATTCATGCCGCGCTCAGGATTTTTTACGGAAAAGCTAAGCTTCTCCTTGGGGATTTGTCAGGTATTGAGGAAATAGAAAAAGGTATTCGTTTTGACCCCAAACTCAAAAGCTCGGCAGTGGCTGCTTTAGAAAAGTTTGAAGACCCAAATGTTGAAAAAAGCATAGTTGTTTTAAGAGCGGGTATCGAGAAAGATTTGGGGCATGTGGAACAGGCGTTGCAGTATTTTATAGAAGCTTATTGGACTAATGAGGAAAAGCGGGATAAAATGGTTGAGGAAATAGGAGTTTTACTACCCAAAGTAGAACTCTCGGAAGAAGTAGTTGGTAATTTATTAAAAATTTATGCAAACGAAGAGCGCAATGCGCCTCTTATTGGCATTATAGAAGAATTTTTCGATGGCTCAGAGGAAAAAGGGAAATTTTTATTAAGTGAAATTGAGAGTTTATTTCAAGAAACCTTTCCTTTGCCTATCCGTCTCGCTCTTACCAAGATTCGCTATCAGGTTGGGGATAAAGAGAAGAGTCGAGTCGAAATGGAAGAATTGCTCGATGATTTTCCAGAGGTTGCCGAAAAGCTAAAAGAAGTTATCGATCCAGAAGATGAAGAGATGACACCTTTGCTTATTAGAATTAATCTAGCTCTTTCGAATTGGGATGAAGCGATCCAATATATGAAGGATGTGGGGATAAAAGAACAATTACCTTTTTACGAACAACTCCTCGAGCAATATGCGGATAACGAAGAGATTGTTAAAGAAGGAGCTTACCTTTATTTTATTGCCGGAGACAAGGAAAAGGCCGGATTTTATCTGGCAAAGGTAAAAAACCTTGGCGAAAAAGAGGAAGCGCTCTTGTGGTTTCTGGGGAAAAAGGTTAAAGTTAACATAGAAAAAATACAGGCAATAAGAAAACAGATTCTGCTAGACAGACTTAAATTGACAGATGTCCCTGAAGAAAGAGTTCTTTTATACATTAAATTAAAAAAATTTGAAAAGGCATTTGAAGAGATAGGAAAAGTAGAAGATGAAAAGAAAGAGGTCCTTTTGAGTGATTTAGAAGCAGAGCTGGGAGATTATTGGAGTGCGTACCAGCGTCTTACAAGCTCGGAATCAAGAGAAGAGTTCATTAAAAAAAGAGCATTGCTCGCTTTTTATAGCGGTAATGCAGAGCTTGCTTTAAGCCTCCTTTCAAAAGCAGAGATGAATCCCATGGAGAAGAAGTTGTATGTATCTTCTATGCTGCGAGATGCAACAGAAAAATACAAAAGGATAAGGCCTCTTATAAGGAGGTGATATTTTATGGCTGAAGGAAACAAGAAAAAGAAAAACAAAGATTCAGAAGAGACTGGTAAGAATAAGAAAAAATCTTCTGTTGGCGAAAAAAATAAGCGTAGAAGTGAAACAATAGAGGTTTTGCGGAGCCTCAGTAAATCTCAGCATAACGATCAATATGAGTTGAGGTCTTTACTTAATGTCAAGCTTGGAGAAGTCTCTTCAATTCTTGAAAAATTTTCAAAAAGTTTGGATGTTAAACTGGAAGAAGAATTTGTTTCTCTAAGAGATGTTGTAAAATCCGGACTGGACAATCTTTCGGATGAGGCTAAGAATAGCCCTGAGAAATTATTGGAAAAGACAGAAGAACTGCAGAAAACATTAGCTGAGAAAATTGATAATTCGGCGGATGTTGTAAGCAATGGTCTGACGCATGTTGGCGAAGTTTTTGAAAAGCTGGAGCTCTCATTTAAAGAAGAAATTAATGCGCTCCGGGAAACTTTACAGAAAGTTTTTGAGGAAATGTACATGCAATTCAAAGAGTCTTCAGAGGGATTAAAAGAACTATCTTCTCTGGTAGAAAAATATGTGGAAGATTTTAAAGGGGAAAGGGAAAAATTTGACAACAGAAGAAATAAAGAAGAAGCACGCAGGCTCAACGATATGGCTGTGAAAAACTTTTATGTAGGGAAAGTAGAATTGGCAATTCGTCAACTAAAAGAAGCGGTTCTTTTAGATGATACAGCCCCTGAGGTACTGGCAAATCTTGCTGCTGCCCTTTCAAAGGACGGTAAACAAAAGGATGCCCGTAAAATATACGAAAAGATTTTGGAAGAAAAACCTGATATGGTTGAAGCTCAGGTTGGTATGGGGCTTATATTGTTTGAAAGAGGAAATATAGATGAGGCGATTGAAATTTTTAAAGAAGCAAGCAAAAAAGATGATTTAGAGGCAATCACTTATGCGAATTTGGGTTATGCTTATGAGCAAAAGGAATTGGTCGATAAGGCTGTGGCAAGCTGGGAGAAAGCTTTTGAACTCGACCCTACATTGAAAGATGTAGGAGAAAAGCTTAAATTATACAAAGATAAGGAGGCTTGATGGAGCAGAATAAATCTCCATTTGAAGAAATTTTTAAAAAAGAGGAAAGTCGAACAAAAGAAGAAAAAAAAGAGAAAGGGATTTTGGATGCACTTGATGAGGAAGAGAAGAGTCTTTTTGAAAAGTCTTCCGACACGGAAACGAATCCTCTGGAAATAATGGAGGATAAAGGAGGAGGGTCCAAAGAAGAGCGATATAAGAAACTTTTAAATGACCTCGTCGATAAGAGATACTTCGAAGAAGCTATAAGACTTATTGGCGAGATGAAAACGGAGCTTAAACAATAGATTGACGGACAAATATATTGTAAATGTTGGAGATTCCTGAAGACAAGAAAGTATTTATAGTCTCGGACACTCATTTCCAGGATTGGTCGGACAAAAAAGAAATCGAAACATTCATTTCCTTTCTTGAAAAAGTAATTAAAGAAGGAAATGAATTGTTTTTACTGGGAGACATCTTTGATTTTTATTTTGAATATAAGTCCTTTATTCCTAAGAGCTTTTTTAGAATACTTTTTGAATTGAAAAGAGCTGCAGAGGAGGGCATTAAAATCCACTATTGGATTGGCAATCATGATTTCTGGATAGGTGATTTTATCGAGGAACTCGGAATTGTTAAGTACCAGGGATCTGAAACGGTTAAGATAGGAGAGATGAGAATACTTGTGCAGCATGGAGATGAAATGGATGGTAATTTTATGGCAAAGAAAATTTTGGCTAACAGATTTTCACAGGTACTTTTTTCCTTGATACATCCTGAGATGGGTTTGCAGATGGCGAAAGCGCTATCAAAGTTCTCTAAAGAAAATTCCAGAGATCACGAATTGAGCAATGGGGTTTTTGTTAGGTTCGCCTCGGAGAAGTTTTCAGAAGGGTTCGACGCTGTTATAATGGGTCATTTTCATAAGCCTTATTTGTACAGGGATGGGGATAAAACACTTGCTATATTTGGGGATTGGAAGAAGTACCGTTCTTATGGATTGATTTCAAACGGCAATATCTCTGTTATGCGGTTTACCCAGTCGCCTAAATGATAAAGACCGTATTTAAAAGTAATCTGTAATATTTCCTTTTTCTCTTTTTCTTTTACTGATTCCCAGACTTGAAATCTTCCTTTTCTGAGAGTTTCAATCGTTCCCTTTAAATGAGTGAAAAAGTGAGATGTTTTTGTAGCGCAGTTTTTGCATTTTGTTCCCCCTTCTTCTATGTCAAAATAATATACTTCTTTTGAACCGCATGTTATGCATTTATTCATCTCGGGCGGAATACCCTGAAGCTTAAAAAGGGAAAGAAAAAAGTAGATAAAAACTTCTTCTTTAAAACCTCTATCTAGGAAAGAAAGAGCCCTTTTTTCCAGACCAAAAAGCCCATTCATTGGGGAAGGGATTTTTTTTCCTATCCATATCAGGCTCCAGCCGATATTTAACCGGTATAAATCTTTTTTCAAGTATTTATAGCCGTTTTTGATATTTGCCTCTTTTAATGTTCCTAAACTCTTGCCAGGTTTTATATAGTATACAAGCTGAGACAGGTTTAAAGGCTCTATGTTACCGGCAAATTGTGACTTGGTTCGCCTCGCTCCTTTTGCAACAAGAGAGATGCGCTCGGAATCTGAAGAAATTATGTGGATTATTTTACTTGTATTGCGGAATTTGTAACTTTTTAAGATTATAGCATCTTTTCTTATTAACATTTATAATTTAGCAGATGCGAGGGAGCTGATCGCCTACAAGGCGGTCAATTATTCTTTTTCCTCCGATAGCCGTTTCAAGTACAACTTTTCCCTTGTTTTGTTCGGTTATTTCTCCTATTATGGAAGCTTCTTTTCCCAGGGGATGTTTTTTCATTTTGTTAAGAATAAATGAAAATTTTTCTTCTGTTACAACAGCGATAACTTTACCTTCATTTGCTATATAGAGCGGATCAAGCCCGAGAATTTCCGAAAAAGAAGATACGTTTTCGTGGATTGGTAGAAATTCTTCTTTGATTTTTATTCCAAAATCGGCCGAAGCTGCGATTTCGCATAAAACAGCTGCAACTCCGCCTCTTGTCGGGTCCCGCATAAACTTTACTCCCCCTACTGATAGCATACTTTCTATTAAATCCCATAGAGGAGCACAGTCGCTTTTTATGTCCGTTTTAAAATTCTCACGATTGCTCATTACTGCTAACCCATGTGCACCGATTTCTCCGTTTATAATAATTTTGTCTCCGGCTTTTATCCTGCTTTTGGCAAAGACAAGATCTTTTTTTAGAATGCCAACACCTGAAGTGTTGATGAATACTTTATCGGCACTTCCCTTTTCTACAACTTTTGTATCTCCCGTGACGATCTGTACTCCTGCTTTTTTTGCGGCTTTTGCCATTGAAGTCGTGATTCTATCCAGAATATCAAGGTCAAGACCCTCTTCGATGATAAAAGCGCATGAAATATAGAGAGGTTTTGCTCCCATTACAGAGAGGTCATTAACAGTTCCATTTATGGCTAAAGTCCCAATATCTCCGCCAGGGAAGAAAAGTGGATTTACAACGTAGGAATCGGTTGTGAAGCATAAGTTCTTTTCTCCTGTAGATTTTAATAAAGCGGAATCGGTTAGTCGCCTGAGAGCTGAATTGTCAAATTTATCCAGCATTAGTTCCTTTATAAGAGAAATCATCGCCATACCTCCGCTTCCGTGAGACAGTAAAATTTTACTGTCTTTAATGTTTTTCTTTTTCATTGTTTTTTAAATTTGTAATATGCGGCACAGGTGCCTTCCGAGGATACCATACAGGGACCGATTGGATTTTTGGGGGTGCAGAGCTTGCCGTACAAATCGCACTCATAAGGTTTCTTCGTACCGCACAAAACTTCTCCGCATAAACAATTTGGGTGAATTTTTGTTTTTTCGACCGCGACATTTATTCTCTTTTCCGCGTCGAATTTCGAGTAAGTATTTTTTATGTATAACCCTGACTTTGGCAGCAATCCGAGACCTCTCCATTCAGAATCTTTTGCATCGAAAACTTGATTCATAAGAGAAAGAGCTTTTCTGTTACCATCCCTGCGTACGACTCTTCTGTATTGATTCTCGACTATGCTTTTTTTCTCTTCCGTTACTTGCCTCACCAACATTTCTATTCCTTCCAGAAGGTCGATTGGCTCAAAGCCAACGATAACAGAAGGGATACCGTATTTTTCAACTATTGGTTGATAGGGCGTCTCTCCTATGATGGCGCTTACATGCCCGGGGCATATAAAACCATCTATTTTTATCTCCCCGCTTTCTAAAAGTGCCTTCATAGCGGGAGGAATTAGTTTGTTGCCCGCGAGAACAAGAAAGTTTTTAATTTTTTCTTCGCGCGCTTTTAGTATTGTGGAGGCAACCAGAGGGGCGGTAGTTTCAAAGCCAACGCCGAGAAAAACGATTTTTTTATCAGGATTATCTCTTGCTATTTCAAGGCTTTCGAGAGGGGAATAAATTATTTTTACTTTTCCCCCATTTGCCTTTTCCTTCTCCAGAGAAGAGGATGAACCCGGAACTTTAATCATATCTCCGAAAGTTGTTATTATTACGTCCGGGAGGCGGCTGTAGGCGATTGCCGTATCTATATATTTGTTCGGGGTAACGCATACCGGACA
Organism: uncultured bacterium; assembly: GCA_964534175.1. Classification (GTDB taxonomy): domain Bacteria; phylum Hydrothermota; class UBA3072; order UBA3072; family UBA3072; genus JAFGHJ01. The sequence goes on from CAZHNS010000014.1 coordinate 52,350, forward strand.
GCCCGGACCCGAAAGATGTTCTATTTTATCGGATAAAAGGCTCATAATTCCGGAATGGAAAATCGAATGAGTATGTGTTCCGCAGACCTCCATCAAAGAAATAGTTCCTTTAAATTCCTTTAGCGATTTATTTATTTTATCGGCTATTTTAAGGGATAAATTTTTATTTCTGTATTCTTTTATATATTTCATTGTTTTTGGACTTCTGCAATTTCTTCCCAGATTGCGAGTGTCTTTTTTGCTTCTTCTTCATTTAATCTTTCTATGGCAAAACCGGCATGTATTATAAGATAATCTCCTATCTCCACTTCTCCCAGAAGGTCTAAACTGATTTCTTTTTGTACTCCAGAAAGCTCGACCAAGCCCTTATTGCCTTCGATTTTTATGAGCTTCATTGGTATTGCAAGACACATTTGGTTTCTCCTTTTAGAGGTAAAGTAACTTTAATTATATGAAAATCAACCCACTTCCTTATGATTGCCCGGCAACCATAAGGAGTCCAAAGGTTCGAGTCATCAGTCCCGAGTCAAAAAAAACCCGACACCTAAACCCAAAACCCTAAAAAGGCACACAGAGAACACAGGGATAACTCCGCTAATCAGTTGACATAACCAAACAGGTAAATATATTTAACAGAAGGAAATCTTATGTGGTTAATATTAATCTTAAGTACTATATTTGCTGAGGAGTCCAGGCTTGATGGGGCTATGGAACTCTTCAGGCACAATTACAATCAACAAATTTTCCAGGGTCAGCAAGGGGCAGTTGATGAGATAATCCCTGCCGCACCAATGTTACTACAAAAATCTACACCAAAGTTGCGCGCAGACCTCATAATCGGTGATACCCCAGCTGAAACCTTAAGTGTTACAGGTTATTTTTATAATCAGGGTAATATTATTATCGTGAATGACGGCGTTCTTGAGGTCAAAAATGCCGATTTCAATCTTGACGGCAATATTTTTATAGCCAACCATGGAAAAGCCACTTTTGATTCAAGCGATGTCAATATAGTTCAACATTATATCTACCATCATATTCTATTTGTCACCGATTCTGCCTACTGCTCGATAACAAATTCTGAGACTTCATTTAACGGCTATCAAATTTCCTTCAGTATCGCCTTCGATGGTGAATTTAATATGCAGAATGTCACAAATCAAGACTGGATAACTGCCGGAGTGCAACACACTGCGACTGTGACCTTAAGAGATGTTGATGGTTACACCGGCGAGTGGCTTTTCCTCGATGATTGTTATGCCCAATTCAAACATGTCGATTATCTTCTTACCTGGTATTTCTTCCCGACTTCTTCAGTAGTAGATTTTGATTTCCCGGAAGATGATACCCTTTACGGTTTTTATCTCGACTCTACGCTTGCGAATGTTAGCGGTGTCGGATATCATGTTGAGATCGACAGCAGTACCGATTGTATGTGGGCAACAATACCTCTTAGAGGTTCTGATGTCATTATCCGGGATTCTGATTTAAGAGTAACCGGCCTTATGTTTGAGGGAACAGACACATTTGCAATTTCAGGTCTGGTAAACGGGCTCGATTATTCCGATTGGGTGCTGCCGGTTAGCGATCGGACTTATCGTCTTATAAATACTAACGTAGCAACCTGGAATCTTTATCCGGATGATACAACCAATATTACCCTTTCAGGCTCGATATTCGGCGAGCTGTGCGGATTTACTGACAGCTATACAACAATTCAAAACGCGTTCTGTGACGGCACCGGAGGTCATATCGAAGCTGCGCATCGTTCATTTGTAGCTGTTTTTTCCTCAAGTATATTTGCCGATGTTATTTCCAAAGACAGGGGAATCTGCTTTCTTGCAAACTGCGCGATGCCAGTGGGGCGGATATGGGCAACCGGCGCCTCGATTATGGTAATTGTGAATACTACTTTTCCCGAGGAACCGATACCATCCGACACCTCTATTGTTTTTGTTTCATCAATAACCGCTCCTTCGAGTGGTTATCCCGAAGACTCGATTGGAATTATAGGTTCGGCATGGATAGATAAAGGGCCGTATCAGCCATTAGCCTTTGACCATTACAGACTATATTTTCGTAAAGCCGGTGAAGAACCCTTAACCCCATTTCCCGACATAAAGTATCAGGAAATAAGGGGAAGCACTCTGGATTATTGGAATACAGCTAGCCTTACAGAGGGCGATTACGAGCTAAAACTCGTCCTAAAAGATAATGCCGGTGACAGTGTTGAAGCGTGGAAACAGGTAAGTTTGTTGGAAGCATCCGGAATCGACGAGAAAATAAAGATTCCTGATGTTTCGATTAAACAGGTAGGAGCTCGCCTATTCTATATAGAAACCAGTCCGGATATAACGGAAGTTAATATTTATAACATTTCCGGTCGCCTTATAAAGAAGATTACTACTAATAAGACCTATTGGTTTGCTCCGGCAAGCGGAGTGTACTATTTAAGAAATAATAAAAAAGATATCAGTAAAAAATTAGTGGTATATTGAGGTTAGGGCAATTAAAAAATTAGTTTTGTATCAACCGCATTGTGAAAAAGGCAATCATTGCAAAAGATATGACGATCTTAAGAAAGGTTCCTCCGAAGAAGCCTATGACTGCTCCGGTACCGGACCGCAATGCCTTTTTTATTTCCTTCCCGGTTATAAGCTCGCCGATTAAAGCGCCTAAAAGCGGGCCTAAAATTAATCCCCAGGGAGCGAAAAAGATGCCGACGATTGCTCCCACGAAAGCACCTATAAATCCAAGTTTTGAAGCGCCGAATTTCTTCGAGCCTATGGAACTTGAAATATATTCTATTACTACCGAAATAACGGTTAATATAAGAAAAATAATAATAAGATTTCGGGAAATAATTGTAAAGCCGGTGAGCCATGCGTAGACGTAAATTCCTATAAAGACAAGAGGCGTACCAGGCAGCATAGGAAGTACGCAGCCGGCAAGCCCTACTACCATAAGAAGATAACAGCAAATCAGAATAAATGTATTCATAATATCGCTTTATCTAAGAAAAGAGGAAAGAGCGGATGGTCCTCCTTTTCCTTTCATTTGTTTTAATAGTTTTTGAGCCATCTTGAATTCTTTAAGCAAGCGATTGATATCCTGAACCGATGTCCCGCTTCCATTTGCTATGCGTTTTCTTCTGGATCCGTCTAATATCGAGGGGTTTTTGCGTTCTGCCGGAGTCATCGATTGAATAATAGCTTCGGTCCTTACCATCTGTTTTTCGTCCATTAGTTTCTTAAGTCCCTTTCCTCCCGGGAACATATCGAGAAGAGCGTCGAGAGGCCCCATTTTCTTTAACTGTTTTATCTGTCCGAGGAAATCTTCCAGATCGAGTTTCCCTTCTTTTATTTTCTTCTGAAGCTTAACTGCATCCTCTTTCTCTATTGCCTTCTCTGCTTTTTCCTGAAGCGTTTTAAGGTCTCCCATGCCAAGGATTCTCGTGGCCAGTCTTTCTGGATGAAGAACCTCAAGAGCATCCGACTTCTCTCCAACTCCTATAAATTTTATCGGTTTGCCCGTAACTTTTCTCATGGATAAAGCAGCACCGCCTCTTGCGTCTCCATCCATCTTGGTGAGAATAATACCGGTTATACCAAGAGCCTCATCAAAATCTTTCGCAATATTCACGGCATCCTGACCGGTCATCGAATCCGCGACTAGCAGAATCTCAGAAGGATTGACCGTTTCTTTTATCTGTTTAATCTGCTTTATCATTTCAATATCGATGTGTAATCTACCGGCAGTATCAAAAATAAGAGTATCATATCTTCTTAATACAGAGCGGGATAGAGACTGCTTACAGAGTTTTACTTCATTATCGAGTCGCTCTGGGAAATAGGGGAGATTTTCCCTTTCAGCCATATCGCGCAGCTGCTCAAAAGCTGCGGGTCTTTTTACGTCTGCGGGGATAAGAAAGGGATTTTTGCCTTTACTTTTTAAGAAAATACCTAACTTTATGGCTGTAGTTGTTTTTCCCGAACCCTGCAGGCCCACGAGTAATATTGAGGAAGGCTGTTTATCCAGCACAAGCGGTTCTGATTTACCAATTAAATCTATCAGTTTCTCGCCGACAATCTGAACTATCATTTCCGCGGGAGTGAAACTATCATAGATTTTTCGTGCAACCGCTTCATTTTCGACTTCTGTTACGAAATCCTGCGCAACATTTAAGTTCACATCTGCGTCGAGCAGCGCTCTTCGTATATCCCTCATACTTTCCTTAACCTGTGAAGAGGAAAGCCTGCCTTTACCCGAGAGATTTTTAGCTATGCTTTTTATTCTTTCGCTTAATTTATCAAACATATGGGTAAATATAGGAATGTTTCTCTTAATTGCAAGGCTATATAGGTATTAGGTGTAAGGTATTAGGTTTTAGTTAAAAGCAATAAATTTTTTCTCTGTGTTCTCTGTGGTTAAACTTTTTTTAGTTTCCGAAAAAGAAATCAATTTCCCTTTTTGCAGACGAAGGCGAGTCCGAAGCGTGTACGCTGTTTTGAGGCGTTCCCAGCCCAAAATCTGCCCGGATTGTGTTTTTCTTCGCCTCTTTTGGGTCTGTTGCTCCCACCAGACTCCTTAAGGTTTTTATTGCGTCTACCCCTTTCAGTTTTAAAGCAACAATTTTTTTGTCCGCCATGTAGTTAATAAGTCTATTATAAAACTCTTTCCCTTTGTGTTCCGCATAAAATTCTTCTGCTTTTTCCCTCGAGAGAAAAAGCGTTTTTATATCCAATATCCTAAGAGATGATTCTTCTATACGAGAAATTATTTTCCCTACAAGATTTCTCTCTATAGCGTCGGGTTTTATTAAAAACAATGTTTTTTCCATAATTTAAGATATTTTGTAGGATTTAAAAGTCAAGATTCTGCACCCATCCCCCAAATTTTTAACCCACAGAGAAAGGCAGGGAAGAATTTATAAGTAAGTGAGGGGTTGCCTTTCATAAAAAATGTCTCGGAGACCGATCGAGCACGGACTTTTTACAAAAACAGTCCAATGAGTAAGGGGTACTATCCAGGAAAACCAGAGTCAATTCCCCCTGCGAGGGAATTGCTCTTTATCTCTCGCTCTCACTCTTTTCAATTTCTTTGAAATTGAAAATCCGTGCCCGTTCGAGCTCCGAGGTATTTTCCTGGATAGTACCCCTTACGATTCTTCCCCTCGGGGAAACTGACTGCGGTTTTTTAGAAAGGTATCCCTGAACGAGCCCTCGGTGGGGAAATTGATATCGTTCCTGATGAATAGTTTGCCTTTGCTCTTCTTTAATGAGATAATTAGAGTGCTCTAAAAACAAAAAAAACCGGTAAAACCGGTTTTTTTGTTTCTGTTCTATGATAATTGAATAAATAATAGGTATATTTAAAATTGGACAAGCCACTCGGTCTATTAGTACGACTCGGCTGAACACATTGCTGTGCTTACACCTGTCGCCTA
>CAZHNS010000015.1:0-55696 GCA_964534175.1 uncultured bacterium
GAGGGAAGGCGGAAGAACTGTTGGTGCTGGTGTGGTAACAGCAATCGAGGAGTAAATGGCCAAACACATTAGGATAAGGATGAAATCTTACGATCATAAAATACTTGATGATTCTGTAGAAGAAATCGTGGAAGTCGCGGATAGGACCGGGGCAGAAGTCATAGGTCCGGTTCCATTGCCGACTAAGAGAAGAATTTATACGGTTCTTCGTTCTCCTCATGTGGATAAAAAGTCAAGGGAACAATTTGAAATTAGAATTCACAATAGGCTTATTGATCTTAATAAACCTTCACATCAGACAATGGAAGCTTTAACAAAAATGGATTTACCCGCAAGGGTCGAGGTTGAAATAAAATATTAAGAGAGGAATCGGGAGATGTTAATAGGAAGAAAATTGGGAATGACAAGAGTCTTTAGCAAGGAAGGAAAAAGTATTCCTGTTACTGTTATAAAAGCGTCTCCTTGTTTTGTTATAGATAGAAGGACAGAAGAAAGAGATGGCTATACTGCTTATGTTATGGGTTTTGGTGAGAAGAAGGAAAAACGGGTTAAAAAACCCGTTTTAGGTTTATGTAAGAAGGCTGGAGTTCCTCCAGTTGAAGTTATTAGAGAATTTAGAGCAGAGGATACTTCTGCCTTTGAAGTTGGTGAGAAAGTTCCTGTTTCTGTTTTGCAAAAAGGAGATAGGATCGACATCGTAGGCTGGAGTAAGGGTAGAGGTTTCCAGGGTGTGGTTAAGAGATGGGGCTTTTCAGGGGGACCCGGTTCACACGGGTCTCGTTTTGGTCGTGCTCCCGGCTCCGCCGGAGCAGGGACATATCCCGGTAGAGTGCTTAAAGGAAAGAAGTTCCCCGGAAGAATGGGTAACGATAGGGTAACCGTCAAGAATCTTGAAATTGTTAATCTTGATGAAGAGAATGGCCTTATAGTAGTTAAAGGTGCGGTACCAGGTTTCAGAAATGGGCTTCTCCTTATAAAAATTGGTGGTGATATAGATATTTCTGCCAGGAAAGAATTAGCGCAGGAAAAAGCTAAAAAGGAAAAAGAAAAGCCAGAAAGGAAGGAAAAAGTAGAGGAGAAGGAAGAAAAAGTAGAGGAAGAGAAGGAAGAAAAAGAGGAAGCAACTACTGATAAAAAAGAAAAGAAAACAAAAGATAAAGGTGAAAAAGCAGAAGAGAAGAAAGAAGAACCAGAGAAAAAGGTTGAAGAAACAAAAGAAAAAGTAGAAAAGAAAGCAGAAGAAACTGAGGGAAAGACGGAAGAAAAAGCGAAAGAAGAAGATAAATCAGCGGAAGATAATGAGAAGGATAAAAAAGCAGAAGATAAAGAAAAAAAGGAAAATAGTGAAGAAGTAAAGGAAGAAGTTAAAAAGGAAAAAGAAGAAAGCAAAGAAGAGAAGAAAGAAACGAAAGAAGATAAAAAAGCAAAGAGCGCTGGTGATAAGGAAGATAATACGGATAAGAAAGAAAATAAAAATGAAGAGAAAGGTGATATCTAAAAATGGCAGTTAAGGTTAAGTGTTACAACAATTCTGGAAAAGAAGACGGAACTATTAGTTTATCAGGAGATCTTTTCGAATCAAAATTCGACGAGAACTCTTTATATTATTCTATAGTAAATCATCTTCATCAGCAGAGGCAAAACAATAGTTACACCAAGACTAAGGGTGACGTTGCCGGAAGTGGTAAGAAACCCTGGAGGCAGAAGGGAACGGGAAGAGCTCGTGTAGGTACTAGAAGGACGCCTGTTTGGGTTGGCGGAGGTGTTACTTTTGGTCCGCGCAGGAAAGATTATAATTTCAAAGTTAACAAAAAAGTTAAAAGGAAAGCACTTAATGTGGCAATTTCCAAAAGAGTATCTGATGATCGTTTTGTGGTAATTAATAAAAAGAAATTAAATGAGCCTTCCACAAAGGCGGTAGCTAAGGCGCTTAAATCGATAGGTATTTATGGTAATAAGATTTTAATTCTTGATGACGGGAGTGATAAGAATTTTTATCTCTCCTGCAGGAATATATCTGGATTGCAAGTTATTCCTGCGAACCAGGTCAATGCTTATCAGGTTTTAAGTAATGACTGGTTGGTGGTTGTGAAAGAAGCTGTCGGAATGTTACTCGAGGTTTTTAAATGATGGATAGTAGAGATATTGTAATAAGACCGATTATAACCGAGAGAGGCACAGACTCTATGTCTATCGGTAGATATACTTTTGAGGTTTATATTGGTGCCAACAAACATCAGATAAAAAAGGCAGTTGAAGACCTTTTTAAAGTTCATGTGGAAGACGTAAACACTATGATTGTTAAGGGTAAGATCAGGGGCTTTGGGAGATTTGTAGGAAGAAGAAAAAACTGGAAGAAAGCAGTTGTTTCTCTTCGTGAAGGGGATTCAATACCTTTGTTTGAGGGAGCGTAAATGGGAAAAAGAAAGAGTCGTGCCGTAACTCCTGGTAGTAGATATTATGAACCTGAAAACTTTTCTGAAATTACCGAAAAAAGAAGCAATAAGAGTTTGACCAAAAATCTTCCGAGTAAAGGGGGAAGAAATTCCTCAGGGAGAATGACTTCCAACCATAGAGGTGGTAGAGTTAGGCGCAAATACAGGTCGGTCGATTTAAAGAGAAACAAATTTGGAATAAAAGGTAAAATCGGCTCAATCGAATATGATCCTAATAGGTCGGCTCGGATCGCTCTGGTTATATACGAAGACGGAGAGAAAAAATATATTATTTCACCCGATGGGATGAAAGTCGGGGATGTGATTCAGGCAGGGTCTGGATCTCCTATATCTATTGGAAATTCTCTTCCTCTTTCAGAAATACCCCCAGGTACCTTTATACATAATATTGAGCTCGAACCTGGTAGGGGTGGTGTGCTTGCGAGAGGTGCCGGTACAGGAGCTCAGATTCTTGCGATAGAAGGAAAGTATGCTCATGTTAGATTGCCTTCGGGAGAAGTAAGATTGGTGCTTTCGAGTTGCAGCGCTACGGTTGGCCGAGTTGGAAATATTTCTCATGATTCTATCTCGGATGGGAAGGCCGGAAGAAGCAGATGGAAAGGCAGAAGACCAAGAGTCCGAGGGGTTGCCATGAATCCGGTTGATCATCCGCTTGGAGGTGGTGAGGGAAGGTCTTCAGGAGGACGACATCCTGTTTCTAGAACTGGTGTTCCGGCTAAAGGATACAGAACTAGAAATCCCAAGAAGCAATCTTCTAAATATATAATTAAAAGAAGAAAAGTGAGAAGGAGAAAGTAGGGTATGGCTGAGAAATATGTAGACGAGAAATTGTTAAAGAGGATAAAGAAATGGAAGGAAGGCGATCCGACGGTGAGAACTTATAAACGTAATTCTACCATCATAGAGGATTTAGTTGGTCATACGATTGATGTTCATAACGGGAAGGATTTTATTTCTGTATATATAAGACCGGAAATGGTAGGACACAAACTTGGTGAATTTGCTCCGACAAGAAAGTTTATTAAACACGGCGGGCAAAAAGAAGCTGTTATATAAATTAAGGTGTATGATGGAAGGAAAAGCAGTACAAAAAAATATACGATTATCACCACGAAAAGGGAGGAGAATTATTCCTCATATTGAAGGGAAATCTGTTGTTGAGGCGAAGATTAGATTAGATTTCCTGCCGCATAAGGCAGCTAGAATTCTTAAGAAATGTGTTCATACAGCAGCTAGCAATTGTATTGATAAGGCTGGTGAAATGGATTTAAAGGAAGAAGATTTATATGTTAAATCAGTTAGAATCGATGAAGGGCAGAAGTTAAAAAGGTACAGACCGATGTCATTTGGGCGTGCCGGGCTTATTAGAAAAAGAATGTCACATATAACAGTAATAGTTGATAAAAAAGGAGAAAAATAATGGGTCAAAAGACACATCCGATAGGTTTTAGAGTGGGAGTTAATAGGGATTGGAAATCAAGATGGTTTTTTGGCAAGAAATTCGCGGGGCCTTTAAAAGAAGATATTAATATAAGAAAATACTTAAAGTCTGAATTTAAAGATGCTTGGATATCAAGTATAGAAGTTGAAAGAACCTCTGAGACAGTTAGAGTCATTATTGAGACGGCAAGACCAGGGATGGTAATAGGTAAAGGTGGAGAGGAAGTTAAAAGGATTCGGGCCAAGTTAAACGAAATGCTAGATAAGAATGTTTATCTTGATATTAAAGAGTGTAAGATGCCTGAGTTGGATGCATCTCTTGTTGCGCAGTCTGTAGTTAGACAGATAGAGAGAAGGGTTTTGCAGAGAAGAGCAATGAAGAGGGTCGTGGAAGAAGCTATTAAGATGGGTGCAGCCGGTATAAGAGTTCAGTGTGCAGGAAGACTCGGAGGCGCTGAGATAGCCAGGAAAGAATGGTATCTTGAAGGTAGAGTACCTCTTCATACTATAAAAGCTAATATTGATTATGCCCAGGAAACAGCTCATACCAAATCGGGGACAATAGGTGTTAAGGTTTGGATTAACAGGGATTTTTAATAATTATGTTAATGCCTAAGAGAGTTAAGCATAGGAAGAAACAAAGGGGTAACCTAAAGGGAAAAGCAACTTCATCAACGAAGTTGGATTTCGGAGATTTTGGACTCAGGGCTATTGAATCAGGCTGGATTTCTGCTCAACAGATAGAGGCAATGCGAGTTACTGTAGCGCACTACCTGAAGAGAGCGGGAAAGTTATGGATAAGAATTTTTCCTGATAAGCCTGTTTCTAAAAAGCCAGCCGAAACCCGTATGGGAAAAGGGAAAGGAGAACCCCTTTTTTGGGTAGCTCCCTGTAGAAAAGGGCGAGTTATTATTGAGCTAGAAGGTGTTTCCGAAGAGGCAGCAAAAGAGGCTTTAAGAAGAGCAAGCGCGAAATTACCTGTTAAAACCAGGTTTATAAAGAGAGAAGGAGTTTTGTAATGCAGGCAAAAGAACTTCGAGAAATGACTGATGCGGAATTAAATTCGATAATGCATGATTTAAAAGAAGAATTGTTTACCTTGCGTTTTGAAAAAGCCAGAGGGAAAATTAATAATCCTGCGCGCTTCAGACAGTTAAGAAAAGAAATAGCAAGGGTGGAAACAGTTTTTAATGAAAAGGAGAGAGAAAGTGGCTTGGAAGGTGGGTAGAGTTGTTTCGATTGCTCCATCAAAGACAGTAGTGGTTTTGGTGGAGAGGAGAGTTCAGCATCCGGTTTATAAGAAATATATTAGAAAAAGGAAAAAGTTTTATGCGCATGATGAGAATGAAGATGCTTCCCTCGGGGATGTAATTCGTATAATCTCCACCCGTCCTCTTTCAAAACTTAAGAGATGGAGAGTTGATAAAATTATTGAAAAGGCCGAGGAGAAGAAGTGATTCAGCAAGAAACAAAATTAAAAATAGTAGATAATACAGGTGGGAAAGAAGCTTCTTGTATAAAGGTTTTAGGAGGATCGGGTAGAAGGTATGCGGCTTTGGGGGATATTATAGTTGTAAGCGTTACTAAAGCTGCGCCTAGATCTTCTGTTGAGAAAGGTGCTGTTCATAAAGCGGTTATAGTTCGTACTAAGAAGGAAAGGAAAAGAGAAGATGGCACCGCAGTTAGATTTGATGATAATGCCTGTGTTTTACTCGACGCAAATCAGGAACCTGTAGGAACCAGAATATTTGGGCCTGTTGGTGAGGAGCTACGAGACAGGGGATTTATGAGGTTGATTTCGCTTGCTGCGGAGGTACAATAGTGAAAATTAAAAAGGGAGATGTAGTTTTAGTGATTTTAGGTAACTACAAGGGGAAAAAAGGAAAAGTTAGGGAAGTAATAACAGAAGATAATAGAGTTGTGGTTGAGGGAATAAACTTGAGAAAGGTTCATACGAAACCCAGAAAGCAAGGAGAACCCGGCGGGATTTTAGAAAAAGAACTTCCTATTCCTATTTCTAATGTCAAATTAGTATGCCCCTCTTGTGGCGAGCCCACACGAGTTGGATTCATGTTTCTTGAGAATAAAAAAAAGGTTCGTTATTGCAAGAAATGTAACGAGATAGCTGATAAGGTATAAAAAATGAAAAATAAGCCAAGATTGCAAAGATATTATCAAGAAGAAATAAATAAGGGACTCCTGAAAGAGTACGGGAATTATATGAAAGTGCCTAAATTGCAGAAGATTGTTGTTAATTGCGGTTTAGGTAAATCTGCTAAGGAGCGTTCTATATTTGAATCTGCAGTTGAGAGTTTAAAAGAAGTAACAGGGCAGAAACCCATAACTACCCGTGCCAAAAAATCAATTTCTTCTTTTTATCTAAGGGAGGGAGATCCCGTAGGCTTGAAGGTCACTTTGAGAAAAGAGAGAATGTTTGAATTCCTGGATAGACTTGTAAATGTAGCTATTCCCAGAATTCGTGATTTCAGGGGTCTTAATCCCGATTCTTTTGATGGCAGGGGAAATTATACTCTCGGTATTTCCGAACAGTTTGTTTTCCCTGAAATTGATTATGATAAAGTTAAAGAGGTGATAGGTATGGATATTACGATAATTACAACAGCCGAAACTGATGAAGAAGCAAAGGAATTACTTAAAAGGTTTGGGCTTCCATTTAGAATTAAGAAGGGCGCATAATGGCTAAGAAATCATTGGTTGTGAAAAGTAAGAGAACGCCTAAATACTCGACGCGCAGGGTTAATAGATGCTTTAGATGTGGAAGAAGACGCGCTTATATGCGTGATTTCGGGTTATGTCGTTTATGTTTTAGAGAGCTTGCTCTTAAGGGAGAAATTCCCGGAGTTAAAAAAGCTTCCTGGTAGGAGGTTGTTTTGTTGACAGATCCGATTGCTGATATGATTACGAGAGTTAGAAACGCAGTTGCCGCAGAGCACAGACATGTTGAAGTCCCGGCTTCTAATATGGCTAAAGAGATAACAAGAGTGCTTTTAGAAGAAGGCTATATTGGTAATTTTGAGTTTATCGAGGAAGGTAATCAAGGTTTGGTAAAGATTACTCTTAAATATATAAAGGATGAATCGCCAATTCATGAAATTAAGAGAATTTCCAAACCCTCAAGAAGAATTTATGTCGGGAAAGACGAGATTCCTCTGGTTAAAAGAGGTTACGGGATTTCCATTCTATCTACATCTAAAGGGATAACAAGCGATGCTGAAGCCAGAGCCGAGGGTGTCGGCGGTGAACTTTTATTGCAAGTGTGGTAAGGAGGATTAATGTCGAGAGTTGGCAAGCAACCAATATCTATTCCTCAGGGTGTAGATATTAAAGTTGAAGATAGAAAGATTAGAGTTAAAGGAAAGAAAGGAGAATTAGAAACAATTCTACCGGGGGGGATTAACGTCGAGATAAATGACGGAAAAATTATTGTGTCAGTAGAGAGTGGATTGAAAGATAAAAATGCTTTTTGGGGTCTTTCTCGGTCTCTTTTAAATAATATGGTTATAGGCGTAACAGATGGATTTACTAAAACTCTTGAGATTAGAGGCAGAGAATATCGTATAAATTTGAAAGGGCAGGATCTTGATCTTGACCTTGGATATTCGCATACTATAAAGGTTACTCCCAAAAAGGGTATTACATTTAAAGTAGAAGAGAACAAAATAACTGTTATGGGTATAGACAAAGCTTTAGTCGGAGAGCAGGCGGCAGAAATTAGAGCCCTACGACCTGCCGAAGTTTACAAAGGTAAAGGAATAAGATATGAGGGTGAATATGTTATCCATAAAGAGGGTAAGAGAGGCTTATAGTGGGTGAATTCGAAAGAAGTAAAGTTAGAAGATTAAAAAGAAAGATGAGAACTCGAAGTAAGATCTTCGGCACCCCAGCGAGGCCTCGTTTGTCCGTCACAAGGACAAATAAACATATATATGCTCAGGTAATAGATGATATAAAAGAGTGTACCTTAGTGCAGGCGAGTACAATGGATAAAGAATTGAGAGAGAAATTTAAAGGAAAAACATTAAAAGAAAGATCAAAAGAAATTGGTTTGTATTTAGCTGATAGGTGTAAGAAAAACAAAATAGATAAAGTGACTTTCGACAAAGGTAGATTTTGCTATCATGGTTGTATTAAGAGCCTGGCAGACGGTGCGAGAGAAGGAGGTTTAAAATTTTAAGCGGATTTACAAAGTCACGGATGAAAATTGACCCAAGGGAATATGAACTCGAGGAAAGAGTCGTTCACATTGGCCGAATTTCTAAAGTGGTGAAGGGCGGAAAGAAATTCCGGTATTCAGCATGGGTCGTTGTAGGCGATCGACAGGGTATTGTTGGATACGGCCACGGTAAAGCTGATGAAGTTCCTACAGCTATTCAAAAGGCAGTTAAGGGTGCCAGAGGTAGACTGATTAAGGTTCCGATTGTTGGGACTTCAGTCCCTTATTTAATAACTGCCAGATATAAATCAGCCAAAGTTATGATTAAACCTGCTGCTCCCGGAACCGGTGTTATTGCCAATGATAAATTAAGGGCCATATTTGAGCTTGGTGGATACCAGGATGTTCTTACTAAGTGTTTTGGTTCTAAGAATCCTTTTAATAACATTATTGCGGCTTATAATGGTTTATTGTCAATGAGAACTCCCGAAGAATTTGCAGAACTTAGAGGCAAATCGATCGAAGAAATTTTAAAATCAAGAAGGAAAACAGGTGTAGGAAAAGATGCTTCGGATTAAACAGATAAAAAGTAGTATCGGTGCCAATAAGAGACAAAAAAGAACATTAAAAGCTCTCGGATTAAAGAAGATAGGCGATCTCGTTATGCACGAGGATAATGCTGTTATTAGGGGTATGATAGGAAAAGTATCTCAACTTGTTGAAACGGAGGAAGTTAGTGGGAACTGAATTAGGTAAGCTAAGACCACCCAAAGGTAGTCGAAAAAGTAAAAAGAGAGTTGGGCGAGGTCCGGGTTCTGGTATGGGAACTTATTCTACGCGTGGCCTTAAGGGTCAGAATGCGCGGAGTGGAGGCGGAGTTAGAGAAGGTTTTGAAGGTGGGCAGACACCTCTAATAAAGCGAATACCTAAGAGAGGTTTTAATAGAATAAAAAGTTATAGAATATCAGTTATTAATGTAGAAAAGCTTAACAGATTTAAAAACGGAGAAGAAATAACACTTGAAAAATTAAAAGATATTGGTCTTGCAGGGAAAAGAGATAGGGTTAAAATTCTCGGGTTTGGTGATATTGATAAAAAATTGACTGTACATGCTCATGAATTTTCAAAATCTGCTAAAGAAAAGATTGAAAAAGCGGGAGGAGAGACAGTAAAGGATGCTTGATGCGTTTAGAAATCTCTGGAAAGTTGGAGATATAAGAAAAAGAATTCTTATTACACTGCTTATGCTGGTGATATACCGTTTTGGTAGTCATATCCCGGCTCCGGGAGTCAATATAGCAGTGCTTACTGCTTATTTTGAAAGAATGCAGGGTTCGGTTCTTGGCCTGTTTGATATGTTTGTTGGCGGAAACTTAAGCAGAGCAACGATCTTTGCTCTCGGTATTATGCCTTATATTAGTGCATCAATTATTCTTCAGGTTTTAGGCGCAACAATTCCTTATTACCAGAGGTTGTCAAAAGAAGGAGAAGAGGGGAGACGTAAAATGACTCAACACATAAGATATTTAACCGTAGGTATAGCTATTGTTCATTCTACATCTTTTTCTTTCTTTTTGCAGAATCTTTCTGTTACTGGAGTTCCGGTTTTACCTAACCCGACTCTTTTTGTTAAATTCTCAATAATTGTAACAATGACAGCAGGTACTATCTTCCTTATGTGGCTTGGAGAGCTTATAACTGAAAATGGTATAGGTAACGGTGTTTCGCTTCTTATTATGATGAGTATTCTTGCGAGAATACCCTCACAGTTGGGTCAATTCATAAGGATGTGGAAAGCAGGAGCTGTGAGTTGGGTTCTTACTTTAGGTTTTGCCGCATTAGCCGTTTTGGTTGTTGCCGCAGTAGTTCTCGTTACGCAGGCACAGAGAAGGATACCCGTTCAATATGCAAAGAGAGTTAAAGGTAGAAAGGTTTACGGCGGTCAATCTACTCATTTACCGCTTAATGTTAATACCGCCGGTGTTATTCCGATAATATTTGCTCAATCAGCCCTGATGATTATTCCGACTTTTGCAGGATTCTTTAAGGGTAAAGCGTGGGCGGATTGGATAGTTAATGTTCTGTCCCCCAGTGGATTTCTTTATAATGCGTTATTTGTTATTTTAATAGTAATGTTTGCGTATGTTTATACCGCGATTGTAATAAACCCTCAGGACCTTGCAGCAAATTTGAAAAAATACGGGGGTTTTATACCCGGGATCAGACCTGGAAGAAATACTGCCGAATATATTGATAAAACGATTGCAAGAATAACATTACCAGGTGCTACTTTCTTTGGAATTATTGCCGTCCTCCCGGTAATTATCAGGGTAAAGTTTAATTTGCCTTTTTATTTCGGAGGAACTTCTATAATTATTATTGTGGGAGTTGCTTTAGATACTGCGAGACAATTAGAATCTCAACTACTTATGCGACATTATGATGGTTTTATGAAAAAAGGAAGAATTCGAGGAAGAAGATGAGGTTGGTTTTTCTCGGTCCTCCGGGAGTCGGTAAAGGTACACATGCTGATCTTCTGGCTAAAAATCTGGAAATAACACATTTTTCAACAGGGGATATTTTTAGGGAGATTTTAAAAGAATCTTCCGCTCTGAGTAATAAGCTTAAAAAGTATGTTAATTCAGGAGAACTTGTACCTGATGAGATAGTTTTTGAGACCGTTAAAGAGGTGCTTTCAGATGAAAATAGTGAAAAAGGGTGGTTATTGGATGGCTATCCAAGGAATAAAAATCAGGCTGAATTACTAGATAATTTTTTAAGAAGTAAAGATGAAGAGCTGGATTATGCTGTTTATCTTTATGCCTCTCCGGAGGTTCTTATAAAAAGATTAACTAACAGAAGAGTATGTTCTGATTGTGGAGCTATTTATAATTTGGTTAATAATCCTCCAAAACAAGATGGCATCTGTGGTAAATGCGGTGGGGTATTAATTCAGAGAGAGGATGACAAGATCGATACTATAAAAAAAAGGATATCTATATTCGAAAGTGAATTTGAACCACTGAGAGAATATTATGAAGGTATCGGTATTCTTTTGAAAATTTCAGCGGAAGGTAATTTAGAAGATATTGCTGACAGGATTATGGAGGGCCTTAAAGTTGGGTAAGAAAAATATAATAAAAGTTAAAGGGGAAGTGGTAGAAAAATTGCCGGATTCTAAGTTTAGGGTTAAACTAGACTTAGAAAATAATCCCATTATACTTGCCTATTTGTCGGGCAAGATGAAAATGAATTATATAAAGATTGATGTGGGGGATGTTGTAGATGTAGAACTATCCCCTTATGACCTTACTAAGGGTAGGGTTGTTTATCGAGAGTCATAGGAGGTGTAGATGAAAGTTAGAGCATCCGTTAAAAAATTATGCAAAGAATGTAAAATTATAAGACGAAAAGGTAAAATTTATGTGGTTTGTAAAAATCCGAAACATAAACAGCGCCAAGGGTAGGAGGTAATATGCCGCGAGTAGCCGGAGTTGACTTGCCACAGGATAAACCTGTCTATATAGGTTTGACAGCTATTTTTGGTATTGGTAGGCAGACAGCTATAAAAATTCTAGAAGAGGTTGATATTGAGAGGGGTAAAAGGGTTAAAGATTTAACTAACGAGGAAGTTGACAAAATTAGACATCTCATCGAAGGTAAGTACAAAATTGAAGGTGAATTGAAATCCGAGATAAGACAGAATATAAATAGGCTGAAAGATATTAAATGTTATCGTGGAGTAAGACATAAAAAGGGTTTGCCAGTGCGAGGTCAGCGAACAAGGACCAATGCTAGAACAAGAAAGGGTCCAAGAAAAGGAGCTGTTGCCCTTAAGAAGCGAGAGATTAAAAAGTAAGGGGGATCAGTGGCTAAAAAGAAAAGAAAAGAAACCGGAAAGAAGAAATTAAGAGCGCCTGAATCAGGTATAGTTCATATACACTCTACATTTAATAATACACTGGTTACTATAACTGATAAACAGGGAAATACAATAGTTTGGACATCTGCTGGCAGCATTGGTTATAAGGGTACAAGAAAAGGAACTCCATATGCTGCTACAAAAGCGGCAGAAACAGCTGTTCGGAAAGCCATTGAAGCAGGTATGCGAACTGCGGAAGTTTGGGTTAATGGTCCCGGAAGGGGCAGAGAATCGGCAATCAGGACTGTACAGGCAGCAGGTATGAATGTGAGTGCTATTAAAGATGTTACTCCGCTACCTCATAACGGATGTAGACCCCCAAAGAAAAGGCGGCTATAGATGGGTAGATATACTGGGCCAAAGTGTAGAAGATGTAAAAGGTTGGGGATGAAGCTTTACTTGAAGGGAGATAGATGCTATTCGGATAAGTGTCCCATTGGCGAAGAATATGTAAGACCTCCGGGAGAGCCTCCGAAGAGATGGCGCTCAAGAGAATCTTCTTATGGATTGCAATTACGAGAAAAACAAAGAATTAAATGGATTTATGATCTTAGAGAAGGGCAGTTCAGAAATCTCTTTAATAAGGCTACTAAGATTGAAGGAGTAACGGGTGAAGAGCTTTTAAAATTGTTGGAAAAGAGATTGGATAATGTTGTTTACCGTTTGGGTTTCGCTATGTCGAGAAGACAGGCAAGACAGGTTGTTCGACACAGTTATATAAAGGTTAATGGTGGAAAAGTGGATATCCCTTCTTATGAGGTTTCTGTTGGAGATGTTATTTCGATTAGCGAAAAAGGTAAGAGTGTTCCTCTTTTCAAAGAAGCTCTCGCTCACGAGATAGAAGCTAAAGATTGGTTATCTGTCAATAGGGAGAAAAGAGAAGGGAAGGTGCTGACGGAGCCGAGCAGGGCAGATGTGGAATATCCTATTAAAGAAAATTTAATTGTTGAGTTGTATTCTAAGTAATAGGGAGGTAAAAGTTGAGAATTAGATCCCTGGTTATGCCGGAAAAAGTAAATGTAATCGAAAAGAATGAAACATATGGTAAATTTTCTTTATCCCCTTTAGAAAGAGGATATGGAATTGCAATGGGGCATGTTCTACGAAGAATGTTAATCTCTTCGATTCAGGGTGCAGCCATAACGGCTGTTAAAATAGAGGATGTAATGCATGAATTCTCAACAATTGAAAATGTTAAGGAGGATGTCGCTCAGATTATTATGAACTTGAAAAAAGTGAGATTTAGATATAACAGCGAGGAGCTTCCTCAATATGTAATTCTTGAAGGGAAGGGTCCTGGAGTGGTTAAAGCCTCAGATATAAAGTTAACTCCAGGTTTGGAAGTCAGTACTCCTGATGTGGTGATTGCGACTTTGGAAGAGGACGGCGATATAAAAGCGACATTAAGAGTAGATGTTGGGAAAGGATTTAAACCAAAAGAGTATTTTGCAGATTCTGATATGGCAGAAGGCACAATATTCATAGATACGAATTTTTCCCCCGTGAGAAGAGTAAAATATACGGTAAACAATGTAAGGGTCGGACAGAGAACAGACTTTGAGGAATTAATCATGGAGGTTTGGACAGATGGTTCTATCTATCCCGACGAGGCTTTAAATCTTTCTTCTAAAATTATCAAAAATCATATTGAGTTGTTTATAGAAGAAGATATTTTTGAGGAAGAAGAAGCTGGAGGAACGACAGAAAAAGAAGAACTAAAAAGAGCATTGGAATTACCTGTGGAAGAGTTAGGAATGGGCAATAGAGTAAGCAATGTTTTGAAGAATAAGAATATTAACAAATTGAAAGATATTGTTAAATATTCAGAGGAAGAAATGCTTAATTTTCCAAACTTTGGTAAAGTTTCGTTAAGGGAAGTAAAAGATAGATTGGCTGAGTACAATTTGGCTTTAAATATGGATCTAAAACATCTGGAGAAAGAAGGATGAGACACAGAAAGAAAATAGGTAAATTAGGAAGGACAAAATCCCATAGAGAAGCGACTCTAAATAATCTTTTTTGTGCGCTTATACTGAATGAATCTATAAAAACAACTAAAGGTAAAGCTAAAGCCTTAAAGAGATTTGTCGATAGAAAAATAGCTCGGGCTATTAAAGGCGATTTGAATATAAAAAGAAAACTTAAGAGTGAATTGGGCTCAAGTAAAGCTTATTATAAATTATTTGAGACTATAGTTCCGCAGTGCAAGGATAGGAGTGGTGGATATGTTCGTGTCGTAGACCTTTCTACAGGTAGAAGAGGGGATGGTACTGTCGAAAGTATAGTAGAGTTTGTATAAGTTTAGACTGTGTTAGATGAGAAAGTCTCTTCTTTAGAAAGAAAAGCGGAAGAAGAATCTAATTACGCCGAAACCCTTAGAAAAAAATTTGGCAGAAGAGCTTATTTTAATTTACTTAAAGATGAGCTGCTGGGAGCTTTCACTCCTGCTGAACTTGATTTTTTAAGCGGTCGTGATTCAATAACTTATATTGTTTTTTCCGAAAAAATACAAACCGAATTAAAAAAAGGTTTGAAATCTATGAAATCATTGCTTTCAGAAGGGGAGAAGAAGTATTTAACAACTCAATTAGACGAATTTATTCAAACTTTAAATAGTATTTTCGATGAGGGAGTAAAAGCGGGAATTTCTCCAATTTTCATTGAATTTGCGCTAAAAAGATATTTAAAAATACAGATTCCTTCAAAAAAAGCAGTTCCCATTCATAAAAAAGTCAGTCTCTCATTGCAATTTTTCACCAAAAGGGAACTTCGTAAAAAATCAATGAGAAAAAATCTTGTGCGTTTTACAGAAAAATCACTTTTGATTCCTGTATCATTATCTGAAGTAAAGCTAGAAGATTTTTCGGATTTTATAGAAGCCGGAAGTTTCTTTTGTGACGTTACGAGAATATTTGCTGATTGTTATATTACTCCAGTTAGGATTGAGGCAAGTAAGGTTGATTATACGGATATAAGAGAGAAAACGAAAACAACGCGGGATTTGATCAAAGATAATGCTTCCAAGAAATTGAAAGATGTTTTTAAAAGAGTCGACGATTTGGGAGTTAAAGAAATCCGTGGGTATCTAAGTGAGATAGTAAAGTATATAAATAGCGGAGAAGCGAAGGTGAGAGCTTTAAATTCTCAGCTTTCACGTCTTAAGGATATTGCTGAGGTTGAAGAAAAGGTAAATGTTCCCGGTATTCTTAGATTTTTTGATCCCAATCTCGGTAATAAGATAAGAGAAAACATAAATAGATCAAAAGTAACGCTCAATGAAAAACTGAGCGGTACCCCTGAATCTTTTCTGTCACGCAGTTTATTGGGTAGAAAGACTGATCTGGAAAGCGTTATAGATTGGTTTATTAAAAATTATGATGAAGTATTTATACCAACTGTTGTAGAGCTCGTTTTTGAGGATATGGTCAAAGTATTTCCCGAAACGGAAAATGAATCTTTGGAAGAAGCTCGCTGGATAGGCCTTCTTGCCCGAAAGAGCGATCCGCCGGCTGTTTACTTTATACCTGAAATTGATAGAACGCTCTCGAGAGGAGAAAGTATAGTTAAAGATTGTCTTAAGACAGTTTCAGTAATGGTATACGATATTAGAGGTTCTTCTATAATGGGTGAAAAGTTGTTGGATGCGGAGATGGAAGATCGCATTCGGAATGAATTTCAGGTAGAGTTGTTAAAGGCGGTAGAAGATACAAGCGGTTTTTTTGTTAAAGATACTGGAGACGGTGGAATTGTTTTGTTTTCCGAAGAAAGTAGTGATTTTAATTTCAGACAGATTTCAATGCCGGGAGGTGAAACAAAAGAGTTAGAAGGTAGAGAAATTAGCCTGAAGGCTTCCCCTGATGCAGCGAGTCGGGCTATTAGGTGTGCCAGTAAAATGCTTGATTACTCGGAGAGATTTGTAAGAAAGAATTTAAAAAGATATCAGGAATGGTTTAAAGATTTTGATGTGAAGGGGATAGATTTTGGAGGTATAACTTATGAACGATTACCACCGGAATATAAGAAGATATTCCAAATTGGTATAGGAATTGCTTCAGGTAAACCTGGAGAGGATATTTATTTGGGTAAAAATGTGCTTGGTCGGCTCGACCTTACAGGTAATCTTATTCGTAGAGCTAATATGTATTCTACAGTTCATCATCCAGACCGTTCAGTTATCCTTATAGGCGCTTCTACGATGTTTAGCTTCGTACTCAACGTTGGTTCTTTTGAACCGGTTGGGAAAGAAGAAAAAATTGAAAAATCTTCTTATCTTTCCATGCAAAAAAAACTCATAGATGAGGTTGTCCTCTGGATGAAAGGACTTTCCGGTAATTATGTTGTAAGCGATCACAAGGTTTCTCTTCAGAGAATAGATTATTTACTCGATAATTTGGGTGAAAGAGAAAAAATTAAGGTTCTAGGGGAATCTGTTAGTGTAAAGAAAGGGGTTCAATTTTTTGATAGTAAAGTAAGAGAGGAAAGAGTTCTCTATGAAGTTATACCGGAAAAGAGGGGGTAGTTTTGGAGCTTCCTAAGAAGTATGTTCCAGATTTAGTTGAAAAAAAATGGAGAAAGAAATGGGAGAAGAGTGAAGCTTTTATAGCTGACAGTAACAGCGAAAAGCCGTTTTATATCATTTTGCTCCCTCCTCCTAACGTTACAGGAATTTTACATCTTGGACATGTACTTAACATGACGATACAAGATGTTTTTATACGTATTCATAAAATGCAGGGGTTCGAGGTTCTATGGCTTCCTGGAACCGACCATGCCGGTATAGCTACCCAAAATGTTGTGGAAAAAAAATTAGCTAAAGAAAAACTCACGAGGTTTGATCTGGGTAGGGAGAAATTTGTCCAGGAAGTCTGGAAATGGAAAGACGAATATCATAACAGGATTGTATCACAAATGAAAACCCTGGGTCTCGGTTGTGATTGGAGCAGAGAAACATTTACTTTTGATGAAGGATTTTCCCGGGCTGTAGAAGAAGCTTTTGTAAGATTATACAAAAAAGGTTATATTTATAGAGATGAGTATATAGTAAATTATTGTCCTCGCTGTGAAACAGTTATTTCTAACGAGGAAGTTGAAAATAAAGATATCGAAGGGAAACTTTATTATATAGAATATCCAATAAAAAACGGCGGAAAAATGCAGGTTGCTACAACCCGTCCGGAAACCATGTTGGGTGATACTGCTGTTGCTGTTAATCCTGATGATGAAAGATATAAGGATTTTATTGGTAAGAAAGTAATCCTACCGTTAATGGATAGAGAAATTCCTGTAATTTCAGACACAAGGGTAGAAAAAGAATTTGGGACTGGAGCTGTTAAGATAACTCCTGCTCATGATCCGGATGATTTTGAAATAGGCAAAGAGCATAATCTTCCTTCTATTAATATTCTGGACAAGAAAGGAAATATTAATGGTAATGGAGGTAAGTATGAAGGGTTGAATCGCTATGATGCACGTGATAATATTGTGGAAGATTTAAAAGAACAGGGGTTGTTGAAAAAAAGCGAAAAGTATTCGCATTCAGTTGGTCATTGTTCGCGGTGTGATACAATTCTCGAGCCGTATATCTCGAAACAATGGTTCGTAAGAATGGAAGAAATGGCACGTAAGGCGAAGAATGCTACAAAGAAAGGAAAAGTTAAATTTTATCTTCCCAGGTGGGAGAAAGTTTATAATCACTGGTTAGATAATATTCGTCCCTGGGTTATTTCGAGACAATTATGGTGGGGACACAGAATACCCGTTTATTATTGTAAAGCTTGTGAAGAAGTTATGGTTAGTCGAGGAAAGCCTTCAGAATGCTCAAAATGTGGAAGTCAGGATATATATCAGGATGAAGATGTTCTTGATACGTGGTTTTCTTCGTGGTTATGGCCATTCGCTTCTTTTGGTTGGCCTGATAAAACAGACGAACTAGATGTTTTCTTCCCTTCCACAACCCTGGTAACTGGATGGGACATAATATTTTTATGGGTTGCCAGGATGGTTATGTCTTCGCTCGAGTTTATGGGAGAAGTTCCTTTTTCTAAGGTATATTTTACCGGAATGATTCGAGATTCCCGCCGTAGAGCTTTATCTAAATCTCTTGGTAATTCTCCCGATCCGCTCAATTTAATTTCAAATTATGGTGCGGATGCGTTGCGTATAGGAATCTTGCGAATTACTCCCGAGGGTAAAGATGTGATATATAATGAAGATAGTATCGAACAAGGAAGGAATTTTCTAAATAAAATATGGAATGTGACGCGATTTTTGATGATGAATTGTAAAGATACTGATAAGGGAAGTATTGAAGGTATTCGCCTCACCAAAATGGATGAATGGATTATATCGAGGGTTATGGGTTTGGTAAAAAATATTGAGGAACAGATTGATTCTTTTAGAATAAGTGAAGCAAGTAGATCTCTTTCTTCGCATTTCTGGGACGAATTTTGTGATTGGTATCTGGAGATGATAAAGACCCGTATATACTCAGGAGACAAAAAGAAGAGAAGAAACGCTGTCTCGGTTGCCCTATGGGCTTTCGAACGATATCTAAAGCTTATGCATCCTTTTATTCCTCATATAACTGAAGAAATTTATGAGATGCTACCTTACACAACCGGTGCTATTATTAGCTCAAAATGGCCCTTTTATGATAAGCATTACAGGAATACAGAATTGGAAAAGGAAATGGAATTTTTGCATGATTTTGTTGCGAATGTACGGAATATAAGAGGAGAATTTAATCTGCCTCCTGATCTAAGCCTGAAAGTTATTGTGAGTTGTAGAAATAATATTCTGGATCTTATTCAGAGCCAGAAAGAATGGATATTCAGGCTTGCAGGAATAGGAGAGCTTAGAGAGGGGAAAAAGGTTTCAAATTCTGCCTTTTTCTATTTAAATGGCATGGATGTATATGTTCCTCTTGAAGGAATAATCGATATTGATAAGGAAAAAAAGAGATTAAAAAAAGAAATTAATGAGCTTAAAGGGTTTATTGAAAGAACAAATAAACAACTTTCCAGGAAAGATTTCTTGGATAAAGCTCCAGTGGAAATAGTAGAAAAGACAAAACAAAAAAAGGAAAGACTCAGTAATAAATACAATAAATTAGTCGAGAATCTAAAGAGAATATCGTGATTCAGGTCTTAGTTCTTCGGTATTAGGTTTTAGTAAAAACAAAAATATAACTTTGTACCTTTGTGGCATTTTTCGTTGATTGTAAGATATTGTTTCCCAATGAGAAAAGTTAGCTTTATGCAAAATAAATTGCATTTTGCGAGATATTTTAAGTGTTAATGCATTGTAAGTCAATTGTTTATGATATGGAATAAAAGTTGTAAGTATTATAAATAGTTCTTTGATAATTTGGCAGGTGGTTATAGGAATTATGTCTGAATTAATAATTTATTAAGGGAGGTGAAAATGCGAAAATTGAGTTTTCTAACTTTATTTTTCCCTGTGATTATCTTTGCTCAAGTCAGCGAAACAGGTCCCAGTCCTCAATCTGTGGATGCTACCTTGACTTTTATAATACCGGCCGTAGTTGGCATATCTGTGAGCAACGATGCCGTGTGGGATTTCGGCAACATAACGCTTAATCCAAGCAATCCCATTTATCCTCCTGCTGCTTATCCGGAGCAATATTATCCGACATTTCCAGATGTAACTCCTTATCAACAGTTGGAATATATGGTATCCGGGTCCTCTGTTGGTAGTCCTGTTGATTGGGTTCTTACGGTTTCTGGAGATGCAGATCCGGGGAGTGGTATACTTCTTTCGGACATAGAATATAGCCCTGCCGGAATGGATTCATGGGATAGTTTTAATACAGCGGCTGCACCTGATACTCTCGCGAGCGGAAGTGGTAATACTGGAGGATGGCAGTCCCTCGATCAAGATTATAGAGTGACTTTAGACGACGACGAAGAACAGACTGCTGGTGTAAGCTGTGTCTTAACCTACACTATTCAGACTGATTAACCGATAACCATTTTTAGCTAAATTGTCTGCTAATAAGTAAAAAGGGCGTTAAAAAACGCCCTTTTTACTTATTTGGTTTCTTCAGTATTTATTACTTAACGCATATAGTTTTGACGGTCTCTATTTCTTCTCCGGCAGTAACGCTGGTTAAATAAACACCGGCAGGTAAGTCCGTCAGTGGAATATTATAGGCCCCGGCAGATTGAATGCCAATGGGTATTTCTTTTTGCTTTCGACCGGTTAGATCATATACTTGTACCATTACTAGAGTGGTAACATTGATATTATACTCTACGCAATTAATAGAAGATTTGGCAACGTTAAGTACGCCCTCTTCTGTTATCTCGATTCCGGACTGTCCGGTTGTATCTACGTATTTCCCGGGTACTCTACCTTTTGAACTGATGGCGTCAATGTACAGTGTACAAGCTGGAGTTACTCCTCTTATAAGATCAATCTGGAAATCGCTTTGTACGAGCAGTACGTCGTCAGACAAATCGAGATCATCTGAAATCCCATCTTTTAATTCATTCCATCTTCCGAAACGCAAATGGCGGGGGTGATAAACTTTGTGATCATCATGAGCCCAATTCTGGTTTCTGACGAAGATAAAGATACTATCGATAGGACAGGTCCAGGGAATATAAACGTAATAATAAATCGTATCCCTATGATCTAAACCAGTCAAAAAAGTTGAATCCAAGTATTCGGGGGGACCGCCTAAAGCAGCGTTCTTAGAAAGGAGAATCCAACTTGCCCCTGCATGAGTCATAGTTAGCCGGATCGCATGAGTACCATGGTACGATTTTTCATTCTCAACAATAGAAAAATCCGCCGGTAAACTGTTTCTATAGCCTGTAAAAAAAGGCTCCATACCTTCATAAGTTAAGGGAATAAAACTGTCAGGGTACTCATAGGGTTCGAAACTAAACGCATCTTTTGCAAATATATTTAGGGAAAATACTAAAGTAAGAATACATAACAATGCAATAAACTTTCTCACATTTACCTCCTTTTGTTTACTAAAAATAGAACCCATCTCTCAATATCCCTAAGGTTTTTTCACTTGATTCTTCTTACATATAGGTTAAGTACTTTAAACATTTATTAAATATTATAGAAATACTTTGATGATTTGTCAAGAGTTAAATTGCAACTCGGTTATTCTCTTTTCCCTTACCCGTAAATCAGATAAAACCTTATTGAAGTGCTTAAATTTACTTAACGAATTGTTTTATTTCATTCCTGACTATTGCCGAAATATTATAATCTTTTTTCAGGGCACTTAAAACCAGTGGAAACTTTTCTTTTAGTATTAATATATTAACCTGTGAATATTTTTTCCCTTTGATTATTGTAGGTTCATCGGCGCATAGTTTTTCCGAAATCAGGTATTTTCTGATGCGCTCGATATTGTTGTTGGTAACATTGAATTTAACGTCAAAATAATTTCTTGCTATTACTGCACCGTACAATTGTTGAAATACATCTTCTGCTTTTTTCTTTTTCCATCCTTTGCACGTAGGGCCACCATAAAGTCCTGCGCTTGAATTTGTAATTTCCTCTATCTCTTTTAAACCATATTCTTTAAGCGTCTTTCCGCTTTGGGCATTGTCTACTATGATATCCGCTCCTTTTGCAATATATCCTTCTGTCACTCCATCCGAGTTTATAATCTGAACAGATTCATTTTCCCCTTCAATAAGCCCCCTGATTTGGACTACAGGACTTTTTGTTCCATAATTCGAAATGTAAGCTTCATTTTTTACTATGTAATCTTTTGTGATATTAATGTACTCGGTAAAGCATAGTATTGGTTTTTTCCTTTTTTGATTAAAGAAATCTCCGAAAGATTCAAAAGAAAGATTGTTTGGAATAGCCGCAACTATTCTTGTTTTACCGTATTTCAAATCACCGATTTTGAAAATGTAGTTACTGGAATTGGCTAAACTTTCTTCGGTTACCCAATCATCGCCAACAATTGCAATATCTAAAAAACCTTTATTCAATTCTACCGGGGCACTCTGAGGTCGAACAAGATAAACATCAATTTCCGGATCGTTCAATATTTTCAATTTTTTATCTGATTCATCTCCTGGCTCATATCCTCTTATTTCATAACCGGCATCGATGAGTAATTGATGCGTGTTACCTCTATCTTTACTATTTAAGCTGCCCTTTGGAAGGCCTAATTTAATTGTCTTCATCGCATATCCTCCAAACCAAAAATATAGTCGCCTTCATTCCTTTGTCAAGCTCCCATTGTTACCCAGCCCCTGCGTAAAAACCACCAAAATAGGAAATCAGGTAATTGGTTAATTAGTTAATTAGTAAAAAACTAAAACTAATATACTAATTCACTGATACACTAATATACTAAATCTTGCCAAAAGCTACGTTTCTGCCCTTGAATTTTCTTTTAAATTATATATTCTCAATATAAAAAATAGAGTATTAGGAGGACGAATTGAAAATTGAGTTTTACGGTGCCACAAAAGAAGTCACGGGAAGTAAATTTATACTAATCTCGAATGGTATAAAAATACTGGTTGAATGCGGTCTTTTCCAGGGGAGAAGAAAAGAAGCGGAAAAGAAAAACAGAGAATTTTTATTCGATCTTAAAGATATTAATTATATGCTTCTTTCGCATGCGCATATAGACCATTCAGGAAATATACCAAATCTTGTTAAAAACGGATTTTCGCAGGACATTTATACAACTCCTGCAACAATTGATCTTTTAAAATATCTTCTGCTTGATTCAGCATACATTCATGAAAGGGATGCGGAATATGTTAATAAGAAGATAATCAAAAGAGGGGATATTCCGATTGAACCATTGTACACCGTGGAAGATGCAGAAAATTCACTTAACCTTTTAAAGCCCAAAATTTACGAAAACAAACATCAGAGAGGTATTAATTTTGAGTTTTTGGATGCAGGTCATATACTCGGTTCATCTGAAATTTTAATGGAGTTGGAGGGGAAAAGGATTCTTTTTACTGGTGATCTCGGACGAAGTAATCTTCCTATAATAAAAGATCCAAAAATTCCAGGGAAGGTAGATATCCTTATTATGGAAAGCACCTACGGTAACCGGTTACATAGAGATATAGAAAATGCTAAAAACGATCTTAAAGAAATTATAAATAGGGCCATAAACAGGAAAGGGAAAATTATAATTCCCTCCTTTGCATTAGAAAGAGCCCAGGAAGTAATATATGCAATCAATTCACTGATTATAAACGGAAAAATACCCGGGATTCCCATTTATGTAGATTCACCTCTTACTGTTGAACTAACAGGTGTTTTTATGAAACACCCTGAATATTTTGACAAAGAAGCATACATAATGCTTCAGGAAAATCATATTTTCAATTATGGGGAGATAAACTACATAAAAGATGTAGAAAAATCAAAAGAATTGAATACTAAAGAAGGGCCAATAATTATAATTTCCGCTTCGGGAATGTGTGAGCATGGAAGAATACTGCATCATTTAAAAAATAACATTGAAGACGAGAGAAATATAATTCTGATTGTCGGTTACCAGGCAAAGAACACTCTAGGCAGGAAACTTGTGGAAGAGCAGGAGACAGTAAATATCTTCGGTCAGCCCTATGAAAGAAAAGCCGAAGTTGTTGTTCTTAACGAGTTCAGCGCGCATGCCGATAGAAATGACCTTATCGCTTTTGCAGAAAAAGTGTCACCCGAGCGGATTTTCCTTGTTCACGGAGAAGAAAATCAGATGGAACCACTGGGGGAAAATTTAAGAGAGATGGGTTTTAGGGTTGATATGCCTGAAGTGCCCGGAACCAAGTATGAAATATGAGAAATACTTATAATGCAGAAAAAAGCATTATTTTATTCTAAGAAGAATTGGTGCGTGGTCAGAACCATGTACATCAGAAAGTATAATCGACTTTTCTACTTTATGAATTAAATCTTCTGTCACAAAAAAATAATCTATCCTCCATCCTATATTTTTCTTTCTGGCGTTGAATCTGTAAGTCCACCATGTGTACATTTCAGATTTCTTTGGTTGGAAATGCCTGAAGGTATCTATGTATCCTTTTTCCAATAGCTTATCAAGCCATTTTCTTTCGATTGGCAGAAACCCTGAGTATTTTTCGTTTTCCCTTGGGTTTGCCAGGTCTATATTTCTGTGAGCGGTATTGAAATCACCCGTGATTATAAGTTTTTCCCCTTGCTGTCTTAACCTCTCACATAGTTCCAGGAAAGCATCGTAATAATCGAGTTTGAATTGAAGACGTTCTTCACTGCTTTTTCCGTTTGGAAAATAAACGTTAAGTAGAGTAAAATTTGGGTATTTTAACCTAATGAGTCTTCCTTCGTGATCGAATTTTTCCAACCCAATACCGTAGCCGATATCTTCCGGTTTTTCTTTTGATAGGATTAAAACTCCGCTGTATCCCTTTCGTTCTGCGGAGTTCCAATAAAAATTATACTCTTCAATATCATGAAATTCCCCGTGTTCTATCTGATTCTTGTCTACTTTTATTTCCTGCAGGCAAAGGACATCAGGTTTCTGGTTCTTAACCCATTCTATAAAACCTTTTTTTAATATCGCGCGAAGACCGTTTACGTTAAAAGAAACAATATCCAATATTTATATTCCTATAATTTTACTTTCAAGCCTTTTCCTTCCAAATACTCTTTAACTTCTCTAATGCTTAGAATACGGAAATGAAAAACCGAAGCAGCTAAAAGAATATTAGCTCCACCTTCGACTACACCCTGGTAAAAATGTTCAAGAGTTCCTGCTCCCCCTGAAGCGATTACCGGCAAGTTTACCGTATCGGAAATCGCCCTGGTGAATTCTATATCATAACCGGCTTTTGTTCCGTCTCCGTCCATACTTGTGGGTAGAATTACTCCTGCCCCCAGTTCTTCACAATGTTTTGCCCAACGTGCAGCATCTTTACCAACTGGTTTTGTGCCTCCTGAAACCACAACCTCGAAACCCGAAGGCATCTCGACGTTTCTTCTACCGTCTATTGCGACCGTTATTTTTTTCGAACTAAAAGTTTCCGCTGCTTCCTTAACCAAATCCGGATTTTTTACTGCTGCACTATTCATAGAAATCTTATCCGCGCCAGCGGAAAAAACCAATTCTATATCCTCTAAAGTCGAGATTCCGCCCCCGACTGTTAGAGGAATATCTATAACAGAAGAGACATTTTTAACCCATTCCAGACGTGTTTTTCTGTTTTCCAGAGTTGCAGCAATATCCAGCATGGCAAGTTCGTCTGCGCCCTCTTTCTGATAAAAGGCTGCATTTTCAACCGGGTCACCAGCCTCTTTTAAGTCAACAAAATGAACACCTTTAACAACTCGACCATTTTTCATATCCAAACACGGCATAATTTTTATTTTATCCATACGTAGCTCCTTTCATGTTAAAAATTTTTTTTATATACTTACCCAAGACAATTTTATTGAACTATTATTATATGTCAAGCTTCGTGTCAAATTTTTGTTGGTGTGTTAGTACGTGGGTCTGTTAGTCTGTTTTTTAAAGTCCAACTCACCAACGGACCAACAATTTAAATTTACCCTTGACTTTATTGCCTTTTATTCTTAATTATCTTGTATGAAAAAGAACACGACATTAATATTACTGGGTTTTGCAATTGTTATCATACTATTTGTGTTTATGGAACTAAGACCCCAAAGCTACATGCCTCTCGAGCGGTTTCTTTATGATAAAAGAGAATTTTTCGAAATTGACCTGAACCGGGAAAGAAATGAAATAATTATCGTGGATATAGATGCGAAAAGTGTAGATGAACTTGGCAGGTACCATAATTGGCCAAGATATTACTTCGGTAAGGCAATAAATGTTGTTTCTTCGCAGAGACCTTATGTGATAGGGTTGGACATAATATTCTCCGTACCTGATTCGTTGAGCAATTTCGCGGAAGAGATATATTTGAATCGCATTCAAAAGGATTTGAAAACAGTGTTTTCCTCGGTTGATTCTTTGGAAATAAAAGAGAAACTTAAAACTTCTCTTTCTTCTTTTTCTTTTGATTCCTATGTTGCACAATCAATAAAAAAGGCAGGTAATGTAGTGCTTGCTTCCTACTTAAATACAGATAGCTTAAACAAGCCTGTAAGCGATTTGAGTGAATATTACCTTAGAAAAGTAAGTCCTCCGTCGAGACCAGAACTTACTTTTGAAGGAATAACGGAACCGATTCCGGGATACTTAAATGCTGGTGCCAGGATAGGATTGGTTAATGATGTTTTCGACCCTGACGGCATAAGAAGAAGGGATCCGTTATTTTTTAATTACAAAAATCATACATTGCCTTCTTTCTCTCTTGCAATAGCGGTGAGAGCAGTGAAGGATTGGGATTTTAATAATGGAAAATTGCGAATTTTGGGAAGAGAAATACCTCTAGAAGATAACGTTTATTTGAAGATAAAGTATCAGGGAGATGCAAAAACATTCAAATATGTTTCGATTGTGGACATTGTAAAAGGCAATATTCCTGATACTTTATTTACAAAAAAGATAGTTTTATTTGGCTCTTCCCTTCCGGAATTATACGATTATTCACAAGCTCCTTTTGGTGCTAAATTACCGGGTGTTGAATGTCATGCTAACGTAATACATAATATTTTATTCTCTAACCCAATTATAACTCCTCCTAAGTATATAGTAATTATAATTTCAATTTTCTTAATTTTTCTCACCTTACTATTAGCAAACAAAACCGCTCCTTATGTTTCACCCATAATTACTTTTATAATTATGATAGGATATCTGTTATTTACAATCGTGATGTATATGAGTTATTTCGTATCCTACGAGATGTCTAGGCCGGTAATTGGTATTATATTTGCCTTCTTGAGTGGGCTAAGTTCCAGAATTTATTTTGGGGAGGAAGAAAAGAAATGGATTAAGGATTTATTTTCGAGATATGTTTCGGAGGAAGTAGTAAAACAAATAATGGATTCTCCTCATTTAAGTCTTGAAGGAAAACGCCAGGATATCAGTGTCTTATTTTGCGATATCAGAAACTTTACTCCGAGAGCCGAAAGTGAGGATCCGGAAAATATTGTAGCAATTCTAAACGCTTATTTTGAAGAAATGTCGAACACTATTTTTCAATACGGGGGTATGGTAGACAAATATCTGGGAGATGGAATTATGGCTCTTTTCGGGGCACCAATAAACCAACCCGGACACGCAGACAGAGCAGTTTCCTGCGCTATTAAAATGCAAGACCGTATCCATTATCTCAACCAAAAGGAAATAATGAAAGGAAAATCTCCTCTTGTTATTGGAATAGGTATAAGTTCCGGTGAATCCGTGATTGGTAACGTTGGGTCTACAAATAGAATTGAATACACGGCTATAGGAGATCCCGTAAATACGTCTGCGCGTATAGAACCTCTTAATAAGGAATATAAAACAAAAATATTAATATCAGAAAGCACAAAAAATAGACTTCAGGGAACTTACAAAATACATTTTGTTGGGAAAATACAGCTTAAAGGCAAAAGTGAATCTACCGGGATATATGCAATTACTTCCGATTTATCTTTATGGTAGGAAAACAGAATCAACTACAGAAAACAGAGAGAAATAATTGTGATGATGAAAGAGACACCGAGAATAAAGAGAAAAAAGTTAGATGGCAGTACTACATATTTACGGAACTAATTTTAAGTAAGTTTATCTAAATTTAGAAAAAGGAGAAGTTATGTTATTGTTAATTTTAGGTACAATTTTGAATTTTTATACAAACGATGTAGTGGTTAAAAGGGCCGATAGTACAATTATACCTACAATAGGTATGGTGTTACAGGATAATGATACAATAATATCAAATGATAGTTCTCAGGCTGAAATACTTTATTCTGATAGTAGTACTCTTTACATAGACGAAAACTCAAGAATTTCCACTTCGGGGATAGGAGAAAGGTCCGTTTTTATTTCTATTGGTCGAGTGTGGGCTAAGATAAAAAAATTGATAAAAGGTGAATCTTTTGAAGTGAAAAGCCCATTATCTGTTTCCGGAGTAATGGGAACCGAGTTTGAAGTGTCTTATATTAATGATGAGTCGCAGATTAAAGTGATGGATGGAAAAGTAGCTACGCAGGACAAGCAGACCGGTCGAGAAGTAATTCTTGAAAGAGAAAAAATGGCTAAGATAAGAAGAAATATGGAAATGGAAGTAAGAGAGTTTAAATTAAAAGAAATGAAGAAGTGGTATGAATGGAAAAAAGACCACCTGGAATTTTTACTTATGAAAATCGAGCAAGCTTTGATTAAAGGTAGAGTTAAACAGGCATCCAGATTGATAGCACAGGGTTATGTTCTTGCCCGAAGATTAAAATTAGCTGATGAGTATAGGATAAAAATTGAAGAATTAAAGAAAAAATACGAACAACAGGAAGAAAAACAGGGATTCATAGAAAAGAGATTAGATAATATTAATCTTTCTTATAATACTATACGCGCGGGACTTAATAGAAAAGAACCGAAGTTAATGGAATTAAGTGCAAAAATTAAGCGCTTATCGCTCCAAACTACAGAATTAGAAAGTTATATAGCAAAAGAAAGACCTTTAGTTGCAAAACAACAGCTAAATGTAATAGATTATCAGATTAAACAAATAGAAACACTTATAAAAGATATAAAACCACAAGAGATATTTGAATCGGAACGAAAAATTGAAAGTGATTATGAGTTCTTGCAAAGTGCACAAAAAATGCCCGCTTTAGATAAAGATTTAGCAAGCAAAGTAAGGGTTACGTCTAATAGAATGAAAGAATTAAAAGACAGAATTCACAAAGCAAAGGTTATTCTTGTAAAAGATTTAAGCGCTTTCAGGAAAATAAAACTTGAGCTTGTGAAATTGAAAATAGAGGCTACCCAGAGGTAGTCTGTAAAGGGTTATAGTTTTCTGTTTATAAAAAATATTCGGTTAAATTTAACTTTTTCTTAAGGCTTATTGATATTATAAACCAAAACCTTAAAAAATTCAGCCTTAAACAGCTTTTTTATCTCTAATTATTTCCCATCCTTCTATGTCGCCTTCAACTACTCTGAAAAGCGGATGAGGTTCGAGTCTTGTTTTTTGAGTTAGCTCTTTATATCTCATGACGTCTCTCATTTTTAGTTTTTTGAGCAGATGATTTTTTTCATAATTCAATTGTTCTCGATTTACTTCCAATTTAACCGGTTTGAAGTCCCATCTTATTTTGTCGTAGGTGAAATTATATCCCCTTTTAACCGACTCCTGGTAAACAGTTTCCAGATACTGATTGATACAGTTAAGTGGATCAGGTGCTTTCTTGAATCGTTCAAGCTGTGGGTGATTTTTATATCCCTTTGTTTTCCCTTCAAGAACCTTTTTTGCCAGAAGTGCCTCTCTCCACAGGGCAAGAAGCCCCTTTTTGTCAAGATACTTAGGATGCAATGACCAGATTCTCATTTTTTAAGCTTTTGAAACCGTTATCAGTATATTTCTGCTGCTTCTTGGCCCGTCAAACTCACAGAAGAATATATTCTGCCAGGTAGATAGTCCGAGTTTTCCTTCGACTATAGGAATCGTTTCGCTTGGTCCTACTATACCAGCTTTTAAATGCGAATCCGCATTCCCATCCTGAACGTCGTGTTTCCAGACCCCTTGAGGGATTAACTTTCTTAGTAAGTCAACTACATCTTCCTGCACGCTGTCATCCCAATTTTCCTGAATCATTATAGCAGAAGTTGCTCCTTGAGCATAAACGTTAATGAATCCGGACTTTACCTTTGACTCCTTAACACACTCTGCCACCTGTGGCGTAATGTCGTATAATCCTTCTCTACTATTCGTCGTTATTGTTATTACCCTTTGCATAACCTCATTTTCCCTTTATTTTAACATGTAGCACATGTAGATATTGTAGTTTTTTACCAATTAACTAATAAACCAATTAACAAATTTACCAATACTCAATCCACAATCTTATATCTGTCTCTTATAATTTTTGCGTTTGGAGGATTGTACTGGATTCTTAATGTTTTCGTGGTTTTCCCGAACCGGACAAGACTTGTTGTTTTTCTGCTTCTCTGCAATTTTATCATCGAAGCGTGTATTTTTGGGGATAAATTTTCATCTTCTTTATTATCTTTTAATACATAAATTTTTCTGATAGATTTCTTCCAGCCCAGGCCAAAAAAATGAAAAACGAATTCTTCCTTTTCTTCGATTTCCGTATAGTTATTTAACACATCCTTCTTGAATTTGATTTTGTTCTTGTATTTCTTTGAATGTTTATTAAGTCTGTCAACCATGAATCCAAAAGAGATCTTGCCCATAGCGTTTTCCTTATAACTTCCGCCAACGTCCGAATGTACCCCGGGGAACCAAACTTCTTCAACCACACCTGGCTTATAATTCATTAATGTTGGCACGTAGGCATTTCTCGTTTCATCCATACAAACGCAATGAACAGCATTTTTAACATTCTTTGCAACGTGCATATCTTTAAATAAATTCCATCTTGCAAAGGGGATCCCCAAGATATTTATAGGTATGCCGAAAGCTCCTACAGTATCCCATACCCCCAGGAATTCAACATCAACGTTGTGCTTTTTTCCGCTCGAGATATACCGCACGAATCTATCTTCAATATTTCTTGTTGTTCTATTCGTAGCGGTTTCCCATATTACTTTAATATTTTCAGGAATTCCTTCCTTGTGAACTTGATTGGCAAGCATTCTTGCACTAGCTGCACCTCTACTGAAACCGAAAATGTAAATTTTATCTCCTGGGTGATATTCTCTCGCAATCGTCGCATACGCTTCATCTCTTATTCTTTTTTCATCATTACCTGTACCTCCACCTATATATCTACCCCAAAAATTGTAATCGTCATCATTCCCAATACCTCTAAAATATCTTGAAATTTGTTCCGGAGAGTCCTCCTTTAGAGCCCTAAAGAGCTTAACAACATTAGTAATAAGACCGCTACCCTGCTTTCCGTTTTCATCATTCCAGGTACCATCCATAAATATAAAGACATTTCTTTCCTTTGGTTTTGCATTAAAATTTTTTTTGTATTTTTTTTCTATCCTCATTTCTTGACTTTCCCCTTTTTTGAATTTTAATCTTCTTTATCCCAGTAATGATGGGCTTTTCCCTGCTTTATCCATTCTTCAAAACCCATCTCTTTAATTTCTTTTAAATTTTTTATCATAGCTTCATAATGAAGACCTTTCATTACTTTAAGTTTTTCGCAATTTTTAAAATCATCACACTTATAACATGCAAAAAACCCTTTACTTCTGCAGCATTTCCTAATTTCACAGTCTACATTATCATCCGTTCTTGCCCTGCAGACCATCGGACATCTTAGACCTGTAATAAAGACTATTTTATCAAAAATCTTATCATAGTCTTTAAGTTGATCAGGGAAAATGGCTTTAGCCGATTTCTCGAATTCATATTTTTCCAGTACGCCCTTGAAATCCTCAGCGGCATCGGCAATCACGCCAGTATAACCCAGACAATCACCGCAGTAAATACCACAATAGGCAAGTAATTCCTTTTTCATTTTCTTTCCTTTAGCCATTGGATTCCAAACTCCTACTTCTTAATTTTATTCATAATATTAATGAATCTTGTGTTACTTATCGGATGGTCGGCAATAACTTCACCGTCAAATATAATGCAAAATGTTCCGAAACCTCGTGGTGTATCTTGTGCTTCTTTACAATTTTTCAAATTCACTAAATTTACCTTTATACCAAGCTCTTTTTCTGCAGTCTCAACTATAGTTTTTACATTTTTTACCGAGTAGGGACATTGGTCTGCTCTGATTATAGTTAAGCCTTTATCATAGGAACTAAGATTCTTTTCCATCCCTGTCTTGAATTTTGGTGTTGGTGCGTCCTTCTTGATTTTTTTTACAAGTAGCTCAAAATCGGGCGGCGCTTTATCTACAATCTCAAAGGAGTGTTTTAAAAAGAACTCGTTTCCTACCATAAATGGGCCCTTACGGGTTACAACAGCTACTCCATACATATTTTCACTTTTTGCATCTTTAAAACATTCGCTTAATAGCATTGAACCATATCCTTTGTTTTTGTAAATCTTTTTAAATCCTGCGAAAATACAGTGTATAAACATATAGCCGGCTGCGTCAACCGGTCTCCAGCAGTATTCTCCGGGTATGTATTCAATCATTCCCTGATTTTTGTCTTTATTCGAGTACAGAGTTTTTATTTTTAGCCCTTCGGTAAAACGTTTTTTTAACCACTCAACTTTTTCCGGAAATCCGGGCGTTTTGATGTTCTTATACCCGCAAACACCTAACTTGAGAATATTTTCCGAATTAGTATCGATTATTTTTATTCCTTCCATATTTGATTTCCCGTTTTTATATCAAAAATTATTTTTCTATTCTAATAGATATCTAATCATCTTAATATAATTTTAGTTTATTTATAATCAAGCATTGCAACAAAAAATTTTTAGGTAATTTGTAAATTTAATTCATCAATTATATTTTCGTAGCGGATCAGGAAGATTTTTTTGAAGAATTTTGTTTTTAAGGAAATCTTAGCTATACTAAAATCTAAATCACTTGTATTCATAAGATTTTCTCTATCAGAGATTAATAACCAGCATATTCCACTATATTTATTAAGGTATTTCTTTTCCTTTTTATAAACACTTTCCTGTAATTTTTTCTCTAAATTTTTCAGAGTCCAACTCTTAATCCAAGAAACACCTTGTCGCCACATCGAAATTTTTGTCTCTTCGGCAGAAAATAACTTAGATATAATCAATTTTCCAAAATGATTGCCAGTATTATTATAGATAATATAGTCAGTGGATCCATTCTCTGCATAATCCTTAAACCATTTTGGAATATTTAGTTTCAATATCTTTTCGAGCCTTGTATCACTTATTTTGTCTTTACCGCAAAAGGGAATTACATTGTATGCTCCTGGAGGTAACAAATTTTTGTGTTGTTCAATTAAAGGTATTGTGATCTTTTCTAACTTCTTTAAAAAATTATTTGTTTCTGGTATTAATTCATCAAGTAAAGCTGTAACTTCAAAGTTTATCAATTTATTTTTTTGTAGTTCGAGAAAAAAATCTGGAAATTCGTATTCTTTTTCATTTTTTTTGATGTCAATTACCTTTAAATAATTTGGAGCATTGGCGGAAAATGCATACGCTGGCGCAATCTCGTTTATATATTTCGAGTCGTCTTGCAGTTCAATCAGTCCTTTCAAGTATTCTTCATTATTATGATTATCTAACATTATTCCTTCAATTTATCCTTTACGTCACCTTAGTTATCTTTTTATTCTAAGTTATAATCTAAGTCATGTCAAGCCACATTAATTAATTTCCGAAATGAAAATTAAAAAATCCGTGGCATTTTTAGTTGGTGTGTTAGTGCGTGGTGTGTTGGTGTGTTTTTTTAAACAGACCAACGGACTAACCGACCCACAGACCAACAGTTTAAAATCTCTGTGTTCTCTGTGTCTCTGTGTGATAATAATCCTGGGGGATAGGATGGGATAAATAAAAAAACGTGTTGACAATATTTAATCGTAAATTATAATCAAGTAAATGAAAAGCATAGGTTTTACAGGTGTAATTGTAAATAAAATTTTCGGATTCGGTGAAGAAAGGAAACAACCTCAAGAAATCTGTATAGATGTCTCATTAGAGACTGATTTTAAAAGTGTTGCGGAAGAAGATGACCCATCGTTCGGAGTCGATTTTAGAACCATTTACACGTTAATAAGAGCCGGTTTAGAAGGAGAGATTTACACTCTTGAAAAGGCGGCACTTTCAATCTGGGAGCAAATAAAGAGTCTTGATAATGTTGGCAAAGTCAAAGTCACGGTTAAAAAAAATAATCCTCCTTTTCAAGATAAGGTAAAAAATTCCTGGGTTACAATAGAAGAATAAAAAAATGACAGAAGCATATCTTTCTCTGGGTTCTAATATGGGAAATAAGGAAGCAAATCTGCTGAGAACATTTATACAAGTTTCCAAAATCGGAGAGGTTAAGGGTTCACATATATACAGGACTGAACCCTGGGGTAGGGATGACATTCCGGAGTTTTTAAATGCATGTATGTACATAGAAACTGAATTAGCTTTAAAAAGTTTTTTTCAAGCTTTGCTTTCTATTGAGAAGAAAATGGGAAGAAAAAGAAAAGAAAAATGGGGCCCAAGAATTATCGATATTGATTTGCTCCTCTCGGAACAGCTGATATTTTATAGTCCTGCGTTAAATGTACCTCATCCATACCTTAAAATGAGAAATTTCTACCTTAAACCACTTTTTGAAATAGCAAAAGAGGAAAGAGATCCTCTGAGTGGTAAAAAAATTAAAACTCTGCTGGAGATTTGTCCAGATAAGAAGAAAGTATGGAAAACTGGGAATATATTGCAATTGAAGGCGTAATAGGCGTAGGAAAGACAACTCTGGCAAAGTTTCTTTCTCAAGAGTACAATACAAAAACAATACTTGAGGATATAGATGGAAATCCTTTTCTTCCTCAGTTTTACGAAGACCCGGAAAGGTACGCTTTTCCTACGCAGATTTTTTTTCTTCTTTCACGTTACAACGAGCTTAGAAATCTGACTAACAGGGATCTTTTTACAAGAAAAATAATTTCCGATTATACTTTTGATAAGGATAGGATATTTGCGTTGATTAATCTTGAGGAGAGAGAAAAGGTTTTATATGAAAAAATTTACAATCTTCTCGATAAAGATATTATAAAACCAAACCTCGTAATATATCTTCAGGCGAGCCTCGATACTTTAATGGAAAGAATAAGAAATAGAGGGAGAAGTTATGAAAGAAGAATAAAAGAAGATTATATTAAACTTCTTATAAGTTCTTACAACGAATATTTTTTTCACTTTCAAAAAAGCCCTGTACTAATTTTGAATTCTAATGAATTTGATTTCCTAAATAAACCCTCCCATTTACAATTACTAAAAAAAGAAATTGCTTCAATTGAAAGCGGAATAAACTATTTGTCTGTCGTCCAATGAGAGTTTTTAGAACAATAAAAGAACAGCAGAATTATTCTTTAAATGACAAATGCCAAAACACTAGAGTGGCTTTGGTTCCCACAATGGGTTTCTTGCATGAAGGTCACTTGAGTCTCATAGACAAAGCAAGAGAACATGAAAATAAAGTTATAGTATCTATTTTCGTTAATCCGACTCAATTTGGAGAGGGGGAAGATTATGAGGATTATCCCAGAGACGAAAAAAAGGATTTGAAACTTCTTGAAGAAAAAAATGTCGATTGTGTTTTTATCCCCAAACCGGAAGAGATGTATCCGGAAGGTTTTAAAACTTACTGTGAAGTTGGTAAGCTCTCAAAAAATTACTGCGGGAGAAGTAGACCAACTCATTTTCGTGGAGTTGTTACCGTGGTTTTAAAACTGTTTAATACAGTGCTACCGGATGTGGCTGTTTTCGGAGAAAAAGATTATCAACAATACATCATAATAAAAACAATGACAGAAGACCTGAATTTACCGATAGAAATTATTCCATCCCCAATTATTAGGGAGAAAGACGGATTGGCGATTAGCTCGAGAAATGTTTATCTGGAGAAGGAAGAAAGAAAGGAAGCAAATATTATTTATGAATCTTTAATTATGACAAGGGAAATGGTTGATAAAGGAAAAAAAGACGTTGGTTTTTTAAAGAAGAAAATGACTGAATTGATAAAAGCAAGGAAACATGCACGTATAGACTATATTGAATTTGTTAACCCGGGAAATCTAGAAAAAATAAAGAAAATAGAAGGCCCGACTAGAGTGTTAGTTGCAGTATGGATAGGTAAGGCAAGACTCATCGATAATATTGAAGTAGGGCCATAGCGGCAAAGTAATGGCTACTTTAGAGAACAAAATCCAAAGAGGGCTTAAAATATTTCTGACACTTGTTGTTCTAACCATGGTAGCTCTTCTGGTTTTCTCTGATCCTGACCCAGAAAGAAAATTTAGTTTCAATATTATTCAAAAAATTTCATATGCTTTCAAACAAATGGATGCCGTTTACCTTTTATTTGCTTTTATTTTCTGGATGATTCATGTTTTTCTCGATTCTTTCCGTATCTCTCTTTTATGTCAGGGGGTTACAGGAAAATGGGGAAGAATGAGAACTTCTGCCGAAGTTATTTTAACCGGGGCTTTTTTGGCTGCGGTTACCCCTTTTCAAACAGGAGGACTTCCCGTCCAGCTGTATTTGTTAAAAAGAGAGGGCATTTCCTACGGAAAAGGTACGCTAATTATACTTCTCCGAGCTATCTTTTATTCTATAATGAT
This sequence comes from uncultured bacterium, assembly GCA_964534175.1. Taxonomy (GTDB): domain Bacteria; phylum Hydrothermota; class UBA3072; order UBA3072; family UBA3072; genus JAFGHJ01. The sequence goes on from CAZHNS010000015.1 coordinate 36,321, forward strand.
GCTAATATTATTACCTTTTCTCTTTCCTATTCTTACGAAACAATACGACGCAACCTCAATAAAAATATTATCTAAATACAGCCTTATCGTTTATCCTATTATAGTTGTAATTATAGCATTTGCCCTTATAAAACCAAATATTATTAAAAGTTTATTATCTAAAGTCACGCTATTGTTGGGAAGGAGAAAAAGAAAAGCGACAGAATTAATAGATAGAATGTTTAAAGAAATAGAAGAAATGAAAGACGGATTCTGGCATTTTGTAAAGCAAAAAAAGTGGCATTCGGTGGCAAGTTTTTTTCTGACTTTTATAACTTATGTACCGTATTTCTTCATTGCTCCTTTACTACTTAAAGGAATCGGTATCGATGTTTCTTTCATAAGAATTGCTTTTCTTCAATTTGTAGTTATATTGTTTACGTTCTTTTCTCCAACCCCCGGAGCTACAGGTGTCTCCGAAGGAGTATTTGCAATTATGTTTCTTGGAATAGTGGGGAAGGGTTTACTTGGAGTGTTTACAATATTATGGAGGTTTTTTACCTTCCATTTGACGGCTCTTGTTGGCGGAATAATAACGTTAGATGTTTTAAAATCAGGAGATATGGAAATAGATGGAGAGAGAATTAACTAAACAGAAAATATTACAGGGAATTAGACTATTCGTTTTTTTATCCATTGCGACTGCCGCAGTCATATTGTTTTTTACCATAAACGAAGATACAATAGAACAGTTGAAAAAAATATCACCTTTATTCTTAGGTTTAACCCTTTTATCCACATCCCTCCGGTTCTTCTTTGATATATGGCGGCTCCGATATATTATTGAAGCCCTGGGGAAAAAACTATCCTGGAGAGGAGCTTTCCACTTTACAATGGGAGGATTGCCTCTCGGAGCAATCACCCCCGGGCAGGTCGGAGGAATACCTTTCCAACTTTATGTGTGTAAAAAGGAAGACATATTGGTTCCGGAAGGAAGTGCAGCGATTTTTACGCGAGGTCTTCTTTCCGCAATGGTCCTGCCGCTATTTCTTATTCCTATATGGTATTATAGACAATTCCTGACTTCAGGATTAATGAGTGCAATTCTTAAATACCTGGTAATATTCTACGGAATAATAGCCATAATTTTTTTCATTTTACTTACTCAGACTGCCTGGCTGAAACGAAAATTCGGACGTAAGGAAAAAGGTATAGTAAAAGGTATAATAATGTTCAAGGAAGTTTTTACCGACGAGTATATGAAAAGAAAAATGGTTTTTTTAAAAGCATACATAACTACTTTTCTCTCACTAACCTTTTATGTTCTGACTGCACCGCTTCTAATAAGAGGCCTCGGCATTCAGGCGCCTTTCTTTGAAGTAATGATTCGGCAAGTCATATTGACATACGTCCTCAATTTCGTTCCCACGCCAGGAGCTGCAGGATTTGCAGAAGGAGGCGCTGTACAAGCTTTTCAACACCTTATGCCAAAATCCGTTTTAGGCGTTTATGTTATGTCGTGGAGATTCTTTACCGGTTACTTTGGAATAATCGTCGGGATACTCGCTATCACAGAATTTATAAGGGAAAGATGGAGATAAATAAAAACATTGAGAATTTAGGAGTTAGAAGTTAGCAGTTAGAATCCCATCCCTAATCAATAAATTGTTGGTACTGTAGTTAGGGTTTAATGCGAAAGACGGATAGCGTATTAAAACTTGACTTAGATCAAATCTCTTTTATATTAATATCATGAAAAATTTGTTATTATTAATAGACGGATCATCCCTTGCGTACCGTGCTTATTACGCTTTTGTTAAAAATCCTTTAAAAACATCCAAGGGTGAGCCCACTTCAGCGATTTTTGGTTTCGCAAGGAGTTTAAAGAGACTCTCTGATGAACTTAGCCCCGACTACGCGGCGGTTTGTTTTGACCTTCCCGGACCGACTTTCCGAAAAGAAAAATTTGCAGATTATAAAGCTAAGAGAAAAGAAACTCCGGAAGAACTTGTTGCGCAGCTTCCGCATATAAACAATTTATGTGAATCGGCAGGATTTTCTGTCATAAATAAGGAAGGGTACGAAGCAGACGATATAATTGCTACTCTTGCGGGAGAAGCCGAAAAAGAAAACGTAGAAACGGTAATTTTTACCCTTGATAAAGATTTAATGCAGCTTGTCTCGGATAAAGTGAAAATATTAAACATGCATAAATCCGGAGTGGAATGGTACGATAAAGCTAAAGTTGAAGAAAAATTCGGGATTCCTCCCGAGAAAATAAATGATTTTCTTGCTCTTGCTGGAGATGCATCGGACAATATACCGGGAATAAAAGGAATTGGAGAAAAAACAGCAGTAAAGCTATTAGAAAAATTTAATTCTCTTGAGAATATATTTTCAAATATAGACCAGATTAAAAATACCAGTCTTAAGAATAAACTTATAGGTAAGGAAAAAGAAGCGGAGTGGTGGAAAGAATTAACCCGTCTTGAGAAAAACGTACCTATAGAAGAAGGACTAACTGATATTAAGTATAAAGGTGTTGATCCCAAAAGCTTAAAAAATTTGCTAAAGCATTTCGAATTTTATTCACTCATGGAAGAATGGCTTGGAAAAGAGGAGAAATCTCAGAATTTCAATAAGGTCAATTCAATTGAAGTGCAGGAAGGACAAACATTATGTATATATCAAGATAAAGATAAATCTTATGTTTCTGTAGGAAAAGACGTTGAAGTTATCGAAAAAGATAGAATTAGTTTGAGGCTTAATGATTTTGAAAAAAATTCCTTTGTTTTAGAAGACGCAAAGAAATTTGCACATTTAATCGGATTTTATCCTAAGAACAAAATTTTTGATCTTTCTATTATGCATTATTTGCTTTACCCGAACAGAAAGAATCATTCTCTTGGTAGAATACTTCTGGAATATGGTATTGCTTCCGGGAAGCCTGAGTCAATATCTGTTTCAATGAAAATAATTTATGAAAGGTTGCTAGATGAATTGAAGAAAAATGACCTTTTAAGAATTTACACCGAAATTGAGGAACCATTAATTTCTGTTCTTTATAATATGGAGAATCATGGATTACTGATTAATAGGGAGTTATTAGTCAAATTAAAGGGTTCTATAGAAAAAGAGCTTGAGGGAATTGAAGGGAAAATATACAAATTTGCAGGAGGAGAATTTAATTTACGTTCCCCTAAGCAACTGGGTGAGATTTTATTCGTTAAACTTAAACTGCCTCCTGTGAAAAAGACAAAGACGGGTTTTTCGACCGATGTGGAAGTACTTAAAGCGCTTTACAAAAAACATCCCATAGTACCTGAATTGATTAAGTTCCGAGAATTAGATAAGCTTTTAGCTGCTTATGTGGTTCCGTTAATAAGTTGCGTTAACGAGGAGAGCAGCAGAATACATCATGAATTTCAACAGTCTGTTGCAGCGACAGGAAGGTTAACTACTACGTCCCCAAACCTTCAAACTCTTCCAATAAGGACAGAAAAGGGCAGAAAAATCAGAGAATCGGTTATTGCTCCACAATACCATGAAATTCTATCCTGTGATTATTCTCAAATCGAGCTGCGTATTCTTGCCTATATTTCGAACGATGAAAAGTTAATAGATGATTTTAAAAATAATCTCGATATACATCTTCAGACAGCCTGCAGAATTTTTGGCGTTGCACGGGAGGATGTTAATCCGGAAATGAGAAGAAAAGCTAAAGCGGTAAATTTTGGAATAATTTACGGAATCAGCCCTTTTGGACTTTCCAGGCAGCTTAGAATAACAAACAAAGAAGCAAGCGATATAATAGCAAGATATTACAAGAATCACCCCGGTGTCGAGAAATGGCAAAAAGAAACTATTGAAAAAGCAATGAATTCAGGGTTTGTTAAGACGGTTTACGGAAGGAAAAGAATGATTCCCGAGTTAAAAAGCCAACAGCAAATAGAATACGGAAAGAGAATAGCAATAAATACACCCATACAGGGCAGTGCAGCCGATATAATAAAAAAGGCAATGATATTAATACATAAAAAATTAAGAAATAAAACGATGAAAACAAAAATGATTCTTCAGATTCACGACGAACTTCTTTTTGAAGTACCCTTAATCGAAAAACAAGAAGCAATAGACCTTATATTGCCTGCCATGGAAAATGCCGGAGGACCGGCTAAAATACCTTTAAAAGTAGATTATTCTTTCGGTAAGAATTGGAATGAAGCACACTAAGTAAGGAGGCTTAAGTGGATGTTATACTACTAGTAATTGTTTGTTTTTTTAGTTTCTTTCTTGCCTACAAATTTTATGGAACCTTTCTCTCAAAGAAAATATTCAAATTAGATGATAGAAAAAATACCCCTGCTCACAAATTTCAAGATGGAATAGATTATGTTCCCACAAGAAAAGAAATTATCTTCGGGCACCATTTTGCCTCAATTGCAGGCACAGGTCCAATTGTAGGTCCTGCAATTGGTATCATCTGGGGATGGGTTCCTGCGATAATATGGATTGTTTTAGGTACAATTACAATAGGTACAGTACATGATTTTGGTTCTCTCATTCTTTCCATAAGAAATGAAGGCAAGTCAATCTCGGAGATAACCGGCAAGTATATAAACAAAAGAACTCAAAGGGCATTCTTTTCTATTGTTTTTCTCGAACTTTTGATAGTAATAGCTGTTTTTGGTCTAGTGATGGCAATAATCTTTAGTATGTTTCCGGAATCTGTTTTCCCGATGTGGTTTCAGATACCGATAGCAGTCTGGCTCGGATGGGTAATATACAAAAAAAATGGGAATTTAGCTCTATTTTCCATAATAGCAGTTATTATTATGTATTTGACAATTGTAATAGGAACAAAATTGCCCCTTACATTACCGGGAATTGGCGTTATCCCGGCAACTGGAATATGGACAATAATTCTTCTTGTTTATGCTTATATAGCGTCTATGCTTCCCGTAACAACCCTGCTCCAGCCGAGAGACTATATAAACTCCCATCAGCTTATTGTTGCTCTTTTTCTTCTTTTTCTCGGAGTTGTTGCCTCTGCTTTTGGAAATGTAAATTTTCATATAGTGGCTCCGGCAATCAATTTTGCCCCTAAGGGTGCTCCACCTGTAGTACCTTTTATATTCATAACAATCGCCTGTGGAGCAGTGTCAGGTTTCCATTCCCTCGTTTCTTCCGGAACTTCAGCTAAACAGCTCGCCAAAGAAACGGATGGCCAAATGATCGGGTACGGGGGTATGGTAATGGAGGGAGTACTCGCCACACTCGTTCTAATTGCAGTTGCCGCAGGTATAGGTATTGCATATAAAAGCGGAGACGGTAAACTCCTAACCGGCATTCCCGCCTGGACAGCCCATTATTCTTCCTGGGCAGCAGCAGGAGGGCTTGACTCGAAAATTTCTGCTTTTGTAATAGGCGCTGCAAATATGATAACCTCAAGTGGAATACCTAAGAGTGTCGCGATCGCAATTATGGGAGTATTCGTGGTATCTTTTGCAGGAACAACCCTTGATACTGCAACGAGAATACAGAGGTATGTTTTATCTGAATTGTTTGGAAAGGTTAAAGTTTTTCAGAACCGCCAATTTGCTACAGCAATTGCTGTAATAACAGCTGGACTTTTAGCTTTTGCGACAGGTGTAAGCGGAAAGGGAGCTTTAAAACTATGGCCAATGTTCGGAGCAACAAATCAAACTCTTGCTGCACTGGCTCTTTTACTTGTAACCATCTGGTTAAAAAGAAAAGGCGGATTGAAATTCTTGTTTTCTGGAATACCGTGTGTTTTTATGGCACTAATAACAACATGGGCTCTTGTGATAAATCAGATCCGTTTTATTAAAAGTGCGGATCCTTTACTCTTGACTCTCAATTTATTTATACTATTCTTAAACCTCTGGATAATTGTCGAAGGGACGATAGTGGTTTTAAAAAAGGAAAATAAACCAAAAAGCGATATATAAAGATACTTTTGATTGTGTAAAAAAGGCGGGAATAGTTCCGCCTTTTGTGCAATTTTTATATAGACTTTTCCCCTTATTGTAAAAAGATCATCTTTTTAGTTGCCTTAAAATCTCCAGCCTGTATTCTATAAAAATATACTGCATTTGCTACCTTTCTCCCGAACCTATTGTTGCCTTCCCATTTAACTTCATGATACCCTGCTTCTACTTCTTTATCTATAAGGGTATTGATAATTCTTCCCGTAATATCAAAAACCTGTATACAAACTTTTGCTTTTTTAGGACATCCATATCTTATAAAGGTTTCAGAATTAAATGGATTAGGATAGTTTTGTTTGAGGAAAAAGACTTCTGGAATTTTGGCTTCTTCTATACCACTGCCTGCTGCTACCTGCATGTGTGCTGAAACGCTTACTTCTGAATTGCTTGGATCGTTACTTTCTATAATAATATTCGCGTAGTAATTACCTACATTCATACCTGCAGCATCGAAAAGTACTTCTATTTGTATGCTATCGCCTGGTTGCACCGTTCCTCTGGCTGTATCAACCATAACCCAGGTAGGAAATTCATTTGTTGCAATTAAAATCTCATCCCACCAAGCCTGGGAGCCATCAGAAAAATTGTAAAGATCCAGGCGATCAAAATCTTGAGTAGTTGATGCATCTCGGAAAGGAATATCAGCTTTTATCAAAACCTCATTAACATAGTAGTCGAAAGTCTTTGATACGAAGTCAATATTCTTAAACTCAATATGGTACCATGTTTCGGCAGTATAAGCATATGTTTCGTCTCCGCCTACATTTCCATTAACATAAAGATACCCACTTCCTCTTGCAAAGAAAAAGATCACATCTTCGCCTGAGCTGTTGTTTAATACAACATAAGCGTCATGGGTTGTGGTAGACCCAGAACGAATATAGAAACTAATATAACCCGGTAAAGCAGCGCCCAATTCTTGATAAACCCCATCATAGTGAGAATTAGCAGAGGATTCATATTCATGGTAGCTGTATTCGGTTCCATTGGCAGCAGTAGCGCTTGTAACTTCTTTTATTCCGTAGCCGTCACCTTCTAGCCACCCGTTATAATCACCGTCTTCAAAATTATCTCCAAATATCTTAGGAGAAGCAAATGCGAGGGGTTTACTTGCTACAAAATTACGAGGTATGCCATCAGGTGCTTCCTCAGGTTTTAAAGATTCTAAATCGGCAGAGGCCGGTGAATCTTTAGGTGGCTTTTTACTTATTTCTAATTCTTTCAAAGATGCATTAATCTCTTCAATCAGAATATCAAAATTTAGATCACTGAGACCTGTGTTGTAAATCGTTAGTAAATGAGTAGATGTTTGATCTACAAATAGAGTATCGCTTAAGGAATCGGTGGAAACTGAAATATCGGGAGGCTCTACACATTCTCCTCGCAGAAATAATGTCACAGTTGGCTCATCCGGGTCATTACACTCGATCCTTAAGACTCGTATGATCGTACCCAGTGAGATGGGTGTAAAGGTGATAACAACTTCCTGGGATTCTTTAGGATTCAAAGTGAAGTTTGTGGTATCGATAATATAATAGTAATAATCGGTTGCGATATTGCTTACTGTTAACGTATCGGTTCCTTCATTTGAAATAATTAGCGTATCAGTTAGAGATGAACCGAAGAAAACAGTACCGTAATTCAGAGTATCTTCAGAAACTGCTATATCAGGAGCCCCAGTCACATGCAAATATGCAGGGATGGTAACTTCCGGTTCATCAGGGTCATTACTGTTAATAATAATATCTGAATAGTAATCTCCTCCGTAAAGGCCTGTAGCGTCGAAAGTAACTTCTACGCATAAACTATCACCTGCCGATATAGTATCTGAGGTTGGATCAGTGGAGAGCCAGGTAGGTCCCGATAACCACTCAAAAGCATTGACTATTAATAATCTTACATCGGAAGTTGTGTCTACCCCCCAATCGCTTGCAGCAGAAGTGAAAAATGGAAAACTTATATCAACACGTTTACTATATCCTACTTCATTAACAGCGATAAGCGGAGTCCCATCCAGAAATTCGGCTAACAGGTTTGCTTCAGAACTAACAGAAGCTCCATCGTTTAATTTTGATCTTGAAATTACAGTATTTACACCAGACATAATAGGATGATATGCTTCGTAGACGTTACCCATATAATATGAGGTGCCACCGTTGTAATCATATGGTGAAATCAGCCAGTAGTTTTCTGTATCATATCGACCCTTGACCATCCAATCTCCGCCGATTCCGTTTGATGCAAAAGCGATGAAAACATTGCCTCCCCAGTCGATATAATCCGCCACTAAATCACCTATAGCGTCCGCGTTATACCAGTAATGCCAGCCAATAACGCCAACTGCATTATACATTTTCAATTCGGCCAAGGTGGGGGTAGATGAATACGCGTTTATCGTTGCTACTTCCGCAAAACGACCTGAATTTATGAGATATTGAGCTATATTATCAAGGTATTCATCCCCGGTAGATTCAGAACCAAGTATTGCTATAGTTGCTGTCCCTGCAACTGTGGGAGCTTTGTATAATCTAAAGATACTTTTAGATGGATTTTCTTTTTCTATGGCTGCTTTCCCATCTATACTTCTTTGAGATCTTGAATTACTTCTTGCTTCTGCCTTTTGGGTAAATCTTGTATTGAAAGAAACTAAAGGTGCAGTATCAGTATTTGTATTTTTCTCTGAAATATTTAAAATCAAATCACTAAAACCTGTATTGTAAACAGTTAAAATATGGGTTGATGTTTCGCCTGTGAACAGACTATCATTTAAGCTTTCAGGCGAAGCTGATATATCCGGTGGTTCTAAACATCTCCCTCTTAGGGTAATATATATAGTAGGTTCATCAGGATCATCACAATTGATGGTTAGCGTTCCACTGATTATCCCCAGTGAACTTGGGGTCAAGGTAACAACTACATCTTGAATTGACCTGGGATCCAAAGTAAAATTGGTTATGTCCACAGTGAAATCAGGATTATCAGATGAAATGTCATTAACAGTTAATAAATCGGTCCCTACGTTTTCGATAAGTAACGTATCGGTTGCACTATACCCATTAAAAACAGTACCGTAATTCAGAGATTCCTCCGAGACAGAAATATCAGGCACACCAGTTACATGTAAATGAGCGGGAACCTTAAATTCTGTCTCATCTGGATCATTGCTCGTAATGATAATATCCGCAAAGTAATCTCCCCCCCAACGGTTAGTAGCATCAAAGGTAACTTCTACGAGAGTACTATCAGCTGATGGAGTTATGCCCGAGATTGGATCAACCGAAAGCCACCGCATAGAAAGGAAAGTAATTTCGTTCTCTATAAGCTCAATGATATCGAGTTTTCCATCGTCATCATCATCTGCGTTAAAGTTCATTGACTGAAAAGCATTGAATAAACAGTTGTATTCTTCATTGAGCACTATTGCCCCATTATCAGGATAGCCTTCGAGGTAAGCCAGTTGAGTTGCACCCGGAAGAACATCAACAATCTCAACATCTCTGTTATACTGGTTATCTGTCCAATATAAACTATCTATATCGTTTGGATTGTTGAAGAGTGTATGTCCGCTATTGACGGCATAAAAGTTTAAAGGTGTTGTGAGATCCGAAACAAAACTTATACCTAAACTTGTAAGTAGAGGGTGTGAAGGGTAGTTGTAAAGGGCCCAATCGGCGTATATTAAAAGTCCTCCATCTGCCTGATAATCATCGAGCCGATTAAGTACTTCATTTGAAGGTATAGTACCGTAGGAATTGACAATAACTAGTTCCCATGGGGTTCCATTGATGAGTTCCATATGCAGTTCGTCCCAGGAGGTTACGAGTGTTCTGGATAAGCCAAGATTATCAAGAGCTGTATCATAATAATATAACCCCGGTCCTCTCTCCATAACGAGAATATGTTGTAATGCTAATGTAGGAGTGTTGCTTTCGTAAATCCTCTTGGAAAATTCCGCTTCAAACTCATCTGAGTTTTTCGAATTTTCATCAGGCATTGACTTTTTGTTGTTTTTAAAATCTGTGACTTTAAAGCTTATATTTTGAGATTTTGTAGCGGGAAATAATTCCTTAAACGATATATCAAAATTCAGATCACTCCCTCCCGTGTTGTAAATCCTTAAAGTATCAGTAGATATTTCACCTGTAAATAAACTATCATCAAGGGAATCGGGAGAAACCGAAATATCCGGGGGTAATAATCCTTCACCTTGTAAGAAAACTGTCAAGAGAGAGTCATTTGAATCATTACTCTCTATGGTTAAGGATCCTGTCGATAGGAGCTCGGAAGTCGGAGAAAATATAACTCCGACTGTCTGGTTTTCCAGCGGAGACACATTAAAGTTAGAGGTGTCAACAGAATAATCTATATTGTCAGATGAGATATTGCTGATAAATAAAGTATCTCCACCATTATTTTCAACCAGAAGTTCTAGGGTATCGGGATAACCTATATATACTGTGTCGAAATCTAAAGTGTCCGGGATGAGCGATATATCAGGTGTTAATATAGGCACAGAAAAACTACTGTACCAGGTGCTGTCGTTCACGTCACTTGTAATAAGCTCAAAATTTATAACGTGGTTTGCAGGACAATCGGGTAACACATCAAAATCAAAATTTTCTAAACTAATTGATAAGGAATCTGCTAATATATCACCGAAATCTTCAAGTGAATCCGTAATGTCTACATAAGTATCCTCGGTTCTTAGGATGCCTGTAATATTAAATGCAGTATCAAGACCTACATTGTGGACAGTCAAGAACAACTCAATACTATCACCGGGATCGACGTTATTATCAGTTCCCGATAAATCTGTAACTGTATATTCTTCGAAAATAACCCATGGACCGTCTGGAGAGATTACGTTTACATTATCTTCATAGGGTATATAATTGTTTTTCGTAACCGTACAGTACATTATTCCAAGGGAGTTAGGCGGAGGCAACAAAGTTAGAGTAATATTTCCGGACGCATCGGTGTACCCCTTCTGGTAGACTTCCTCTTCTTTATATAAACAGACAAGGGCCCCTTCCACGCCAAGTCCATCATCTGTAACACTAACAGTGAAAGTGCTCCCGCCAATAGGTATTACAACATTGTGATTAACTGTTAATTCTCCGGGAATATCAGTCCAGAGAGGCATTTCAGGGTCCCCGAATAGATTTAACTCATAAATACACCATGCCCAATTACCATGCCAGCTAACTTCGGATACGTATCCGTCCTTGGAAAAAGCGTGTGCTACACCCAAATGGTCATGGTAGGTATAATCTTCCCTGAATATCTCATGATAAAAGCAGGTGTCGATATGTTCTGAAGGTCCCAAATTTGGAGGACTTCCCCATCCGTATCTTGAATTCATAATAGAATAACTGCCTCCCGTCGAGGGAGTCAAATAATGTTCCGCAAAACAGTCTCCGTAAGGTACGAGGTCTAGTGCCCCACACATGCAGCCGATTGAATTATGAATTCCCAGCAGTCCGTTGTTGTTCAGAGCGTCTAGATCGTCTGAACCTAAATACTCGTCACCATAATAAATATAAATACCATATTCATTACCATGTCCCACGAGATGAGCAAAACCAAATCCCGAGCGAACCGAATCGACGAAAGCCTCTTTGGTTAAATCCCCGTTTCTTTCGTACATCCTCGTAACCTGCCAATCTCCGGGGACTATTCTGGCAATTGCCTCCTGTGATAACGTTTCATCATATATGCCTGGCCATAGATAACCGGCAGGTAAAAGTATCTTTTTTTGATATCCGGGTGGAGGACTTTTTTCATAGGTGAGGACTTTATTTACAAAAGTTTCCGCCTGGGCAACGGTTCGCACCGGAGCTCTTCCAACAAAAACATCGGAGTAGAGATCAACATCGTCTGTGGACTCACCGTATATATTGTCTCCATCAGCGTTCCAGTCGCCATCAAGATCTGAAAAATATAGGTCTGAAGGAATAGTATCTTCATCCGTGTAATTTCCGACATATGACCTTCTATACCAGACATTTCTTCTCGGAACGATTTCCTGACTCCATTCGTAGTCGCATTGACCGCCAAGAAGAATCCAGATTGTTCCCCACGTGGAATTCGCATCCTTTATAAAATTCCTTATCCTCTCAGCGTTATCTGCACCTGTATAATTATCATAGATAGAATCGAGAGTGACAACTTTCGCAGGAATACCCTTTTTTGTTTTCCAATTCGCGAGTTCCTGAAAAGCTGTTTGGAAGGAATCCACCGTTATTATTAAATATTCAGCTGAATCCGTCGTAGCCCAACCTCTCAATTTGGTATGAGGTTCGAACATTCCTATATCTTCAGGATTGAGAATCAAATTTTTAATTCTTTCTTTGAATATTTTGTTTTGTTTTTCTGTTTTTGTACTTAGTGAACGTAATTTCTCCTCATATGTAATCTTGAATTTTATATTTGAATAAAAAACCAATTTCTTTTCGGCTGGTATATACTGCAGGGGGTAAACAAGTAAATTTGTGAGTTTATAACCACTCATTGAGCCAGTGTGTATATACTTAATAACTTTTTCAGGATAAGGATTGACCTGGTTATAGATATCCTTATCCGGCTCTACAAATGGAAAAACCTTGTTTTTTATAAATGGCTGAGAGGGCTGAGTCGGATAAATATCATAAGTACCTTTGATTTCCTCAGTTTCTAAAGAGATAATTTCAACATCGGTAATTTCTGCCCCTTGTGGAATTAAAAGTGAAACAGAGGCTTTGGGAAGGCATGGTGCTCCTAATTCGACTGTAGATGAAATACACCCTTTGAGATTTACAAAGTCATATCCTTCGATTTTAGTAAAAGAAAGATCGCTTATATCAAAATTTACTTCTTTTTCCATGATGCCCGCGAATGCAATTAGTGCGAAAAGGAAAAAAAAAGTATAAAATACTTTTATAAAAACCCTCTTAGTATGTATTTTTAACCTCCTTACGATTGTTGTTTTCTGTCTTTTAGGAGATTCGTTCAAAAACGTTAAAACTCCAAGTCTTATTGAATAAATTATAATTAAAAAACGTTAAAAGTCAAGAACTGTATTCGGTTTCTATACTGTTTCGAAAATTATCTGCGCCAATAAATTTTAAAGCTTTTGCAATTTCTTTTTTAAGTTTTTTGAGCTCTATATCTTTAAATAAATGAGATGGAGCTCGGGAATCTGATGCTCCGAAACCTTCAACATAATCGAGCTTTTTTGAAAGATAAGTTGCCAATCTTTCCTCTTTCCCTGGTTTAGAGCATTCCACGAAAAACGATTCAACAAATTGACAGCAGGGTAGTAAAAAATCAATATGCCAATGCTTATTCCCTATATTTTTTCTTTTTAGGTTTGTCAAGTGTCTTTTCAAACGATGGATACCGGACATAGCTGACCCTACATACGCATAGTAAGAACGTTCAAAGATAAATTGCCCCAATTTTCCAACATTAATGTTTTTTTCTTCTTCCATTTTGAGTATCAGAACATAAATTCCTTTCATAATTTTTTAGCCACGAAGGCACTAAGGCACAAAGACTTAAATTTTATTGATTACGCTTACATTCCCGGTAGAGTTGAACGGCTTCTTCTTTCGTAAGGGTTTCTGCTCTTCTTTTTAAGTCGATTGAAACCCGAGATATATTGTAATCAAAAAGATTGTTTTTAAGTGTTTTTCTTTTGAAGCGAAAGATGTCCCTCAGGAATTTTTCAAAACGTTCATCGACTTTTATTATCGGATTATCATGTAACATCCCTTTGATAGCTGTTGAAAATACTTCAGGTTTAGGAAAAAAGGCTTCAGGTTTAATTTCAAATTCGCGTCTGATGTCATACAAAATATTAAACAATATGGAAAGTGACGAATATGATTTGTTTCCCGGTTTTGACGTGAATCTTTCTGCAACTTCTTTCTGAAGTACAAAAGTCCATTCCTTTATTTTATCTCTATTGTCCTTAATTTTTTTTAAAATCGGTAAGGATACGGAGAAGGGGAGAGCTCCTACCACCACTTCGGGAAAAGAAGAATTCAACTCTATTTTTAAAAAATCCCCGCAAATTACGTTTATACCCGAATCTTTCAAATAAAGGTAAAAATCGGTATCTATTTCTATCGCGATAACATCAAAACCTCTGTTTTTAAGATGCTTGGTTATAATGCCTAGCCCAGGTCCTATTTCGAGCACTTTTTTATTACGAGACGTCGAGACTAGTTCGGCAAATTTCCTTGCAATGTTTTCATCAAGTAGAAGGTTCTGTCCCCGAGTTTTACTCAGGTATTTATCGCCTAAGATTTTTTTTACTTCTTTTACTGTCATTCTGTAATCTGTACATCAGCTTTTCTTTAAAATACTCAATATCAAATTCTATTAATTCATCATATCCTCTTGAATAATCTCCACCAGCTTCCCAGAGTACGAATCCGTCAGAGTTTGACTGTGAGGCTGCTTTTAGCTGATTTAAAACAAATTTTCTTCCGAGCCTCGATTTTTTCCATGAGAAAGCCTGAAGATAAGGTATTATTCCTATTTCTTTCTCCGGCAATCTTTCCTGTGCTTTTTTTATTGATTCGTAAATTAAAGAGTATGTTCTCCACTCCTTTGTGGAATCATTCATAAAATTATCGTGAAAATGAGAAGGATATAACATCGGATAAACCGCATCTACTTTTTCGGCCATCTTCTCGAAATTTTGTCCTTCTTTTGCAAGAACATTAGCCCAAACCGTGTATCCGTAGAAAGTGAGTGAAATTTTTCTTCCAGGGGGTTTGGTTTCCTTTATCATATCCAGAAATTTAACGATGTTATCCAGTTTATTTTGCCAATTTCTATATGGTTTATCTCCCGAGGGATAACGTATGTAGTCAAATTGTACTTCGTCGAATCCGGCTTCGAAAGCTTTCTTTGTGATTTGCTGATTGTATTTTCTTACTTCCAGAAGAGAAGGATCTACCCAGTAACCGCATTTTTCCTGGAACCATATTTCGCCTGAGAAGTCTTTTAAGGCAAGAGCTCCACCATTTTTGAGCGCAAGGGCTTCATCTTTAAAGATGCATTGTCTGGCGATTAAATAAACGCTTTTCTTTTTTGCTCTCTCGATGAAATCTTTGTAGAGCGAAAACAACAATTTACCTCTTTCGTTTTTTATATCGAGCACAGCAGCATTAACGAGTCCCAGATCCACCATTCGGAAGAATTCGTCTACTTCATATTTCGAATAAAAAAGTCCTGGAGCTAGATAAATTCCCTTAATAATAGGTCGAGTTTCAGAAGCTACGGGTATGTCTGAAGGCGAAAAAGCAAAGATAAGTAAAAATATCATAATTAATTAGGCAGCTTACGCTTATATTTTGTGAACAAACAGGCCTGATTTCAGTTTTGGTTCAAACCAGGTAGATTTGGGAGGCATTTTATTTCCATCATCCGATATTCTAATTAACTGTTTCATCTGGGTAGGATACATAGAAAAAGCAACTCTGAATTTACCCGAATCGACCAGTCTTTCCAATTCTTTTAAACCTCTTATTCCTCCTACAAAATCTATCCTCTCATCTTCTTTGGGATTTTTTATTCCTAAAATAGGAGCAAGAAGATTTTCCTGAAGAACCGAAACGTCAAGAGAATAATAGGGGTCATCCGCCGGAAAAGTTCCTTCCTTGGCTTTAAGATGATACCATTTTCCGTCTATATACATGCCAAAATTATGGAAAGTGTCCGGATTAAGTCTTCCTTCAACGCTTTCTATAGTAAAAGATTCTCTCACTTTATCAAAAAAGTTTTCCTTTGTTAAAGAATTAAGGTCCTTTACCACTCTATTGTAGGCCATTATTTTTAATTCAGTATGCGGGAAAACAACGGCGAGGAAGTAATTGTACTCTTCCGTGTCATTATGATTTGGATTGCTTTTCTTTTTTTCTGCTCTTATATTTGAAGCTGACTCACTTCGATGATGACCATCAGCAATATATAGGTTATCCACTCTACGCAGGATTTCCTGAAGTTTTTCTATTATATTACTTTCATCTATTTTCCAGACTGTATGGAAAACATTGTCCCCTGTTTTGAATTTGTAAAGTGGCTGTCCCAGCTTTACTTTACTGAAGATCTCATATATCTCCTCTGTTTTCTTTGTATCATAATAAGCGAGAAAGATTGGACCTGTATGAGCTCCCACAACTCTTATATGTCTTGTTCTGTCGTCGACTTTTAATTTTCTCGTGGACTCGTGCGTACGAATAGCTCCTTTGTCATATTCATCTACAGAAGCAAGGCATACCAGTCCGGTCTGGCTGTGACCATTTTCATCCTCTTCGTAAAGGTAAAAAGAAGGTTTCTCTTCCGCGATAAGATATTCCTCTTTTATTAACCATTCAAAATTTTCCTTACTTTTTTGATAAACCTTATCGTCATAAATATTGATGTTTTCAGGGAAATCGATTTCAGCATTGACTACGTGCAGAAAACATAAAGGATTCTTTTCTGCTAGCGTTTTCGCTTCTTCTCTTGAAAGCACATCATAGGGAGGAGACGAAACTTTCTTCGCATACTCCACTTTTGGTCTTAAAGCTTTGAATGGTTTTAATAACGCCAATAATACCTCCGCTTATCTGGTTCTTTATAATTAACTAAAAACTTTTATATTTTATGCGTATTAATAGATATGTCAACAGGGTAAAGACAAAATTAAAAATCTTTGTGTCTTAGTGTCTTTGTGTGAGAAATTAGGTCTTAGGTCTTCGGTTTTAGATTTTAGTAAAAATAAACAAAAAAATAATTCGTGTAATTCGTGATATTTGTTGTTCCTCTTTAGTTTTTGAGGTTGGGATGGGATTCTAACTACCAACTCCTAACTTCTAAATTCTTTCTTACTCTGTGTTCTCTGTGGTAAAAAAATTACAGGACTTGTATCATATAAGTTACTATAGTAGTTGAACCAGGCGTATAAGTCTCATCTCCGTCTATTCTTACCCTATAATCCTGGTATAGGTTTGTCCAACCTATATTGCCGCTTCCACTTGCAATAACCTGAGGTACTGTGCTGAGAGGAGTCCAGACTCCCGCTGCGCCATCCCCGTATTGTATATCGGTAAGCAGAATACCGCAGGCAGGGGTCGGATTTCCGGCGCCCGCAATTGTAACTTCCCAATTGCCGGCGGGCCAGAGGATTCCTCTGACTCTATACCTTATTCTCTGGTAGTATCGGGTATTGGGTCGGCTGGGTTCATAAAATTCAGGAAAAGACGCTGGAGGAAATGTGGGATTATTTGCGTTTCGGTCAATTTCGTTAAAATCCCAGGTGATGGTGTTTCTTTGTACATTAATCCAGACAATATCGATTATACCCATAGGTAGGGCTAAACTCGCTGTAGTCTTATCAACTTCTACACCCGTTGAGGAAATCCCCATTGCTATAATCGGAATAAGTAAGAATAGACAAGCGAATTTCTTCATAGTTTACCTCCGAAATTTTTAAAATTCTTTTCTATCGATCTTTTTAACAGGTTTTGCGATTCCAAAGTCGAGGCCTCCTTTTTTCATGCCTCCTGTTAATTGTATGTACAAAACAAAGCCTCTAGGG
Source organism: uncultured bacterium (assembly GCA_964534175.1). Taxonomy (GTDB): domain Bacteria; phylum Hydrothermota; class UBA3072; order UBA3072; family UBA3072; genus JAFGHJ01. Next base: position 53,883 of record CAZHNS010000015.1, read on the forward strand.
CTTAAATCGTAACCCGGAGGAAGACGCGAAGCCTGTACAGTGTAATCTCCGGGAGCAATATTTTGAATCGAGTATTCGCCGAAAAAGTTGGTGTAAGTTTTTCTTGAATAATCTCCCTGAATTATACTCACTTTAACATTGGGAACCCCTTTTTCTCCCTGGTCTCTTTTAGAATTATGATTGTTATCGTAATATACGACTCCGGAAATCGAAGATAGACTAAAGATTGGAAAATTTACTACCTTAAAATCAACAAAACCGGTTTTTATCGTTTTTTTCAGGCTATCTCTTCCCAAAAAGGCGGGAACTCCTTTCATGTCAAGTTCTACAGTGTGTTCACCTTTAGTTAGGGGGCCAAACCTGTATTCACCTATTCTGTTTAAATCAGTCTTTTTCTTTCCGTCTAAAATGATTTTTATATCTCTTAGGGGGGGTTCTTCTTTTTGTTTCTTCCCGTCGCCATTCTCATCATGCCACACTATTCCACCAATCGTGCCAAAACCAACTTTCTCAATAGTTCCTCTTTTGGCAAGTTCGAGTGTATAAACTTTTGATAAGGTGGCGGTATTACCGGAAATGCCCACTCTGCTTGAAAAACCTCCTTTACTGTCGAAAGAAAGAGAAGCATTGTAATTTAATCTCTCTTGATCTGTCATGTGTTGTAATCTGAAATTTCCGTAAATCGAGGAACCCATTCTAAGCATAGCTCCCAGGGAATACTCCCATCCGTAAACTCCTGACTTGGACACTGCTGCTTCCAAAACGTTTGAAAGCGGTAGGTTTATGATACCTTGAAGTTCATAGCTTTCATTTCTTCTGTTGTAATAACTATTCTGATATCTGAAATTCAACTTTCCTTTATCATAAAGAAAGTAGTAAATACTAAGATAATTTCGATAGCCGTTTTCCCTATCACCACCCCAGTTTACATTATTTGTAAAACTTACCGAGAGATTAAAGGGAAAACGATAGGAAAAGCCGTCGAGTAATTGATTTTGCAGGTGTCTATCCAATCGTCCCGTTTGGTAGAAGCCTGAGAAAATACTTAGCCCTATGGGAAATTTATACGAGGGATTTATTCCCCAATTAAACCTTCCTCCTATATATTCAATGCCCTCACGGGAAACAAAACCATAACTATAATATCTAAGGAAAGAACGAAGGGAAAGTAAGCCCAGACTGTAGATCAGGTCCTCATTAATGGCGAGTTTCGGACTTTCCATATATCCTAAATTTATATCGTTTAGAAGTGTAAGGGTTCCTAAATTAAGACTGAATTCGTCTCTTAATATTGTACAGGTCCTGTCTCTGTCCCATCTCGAGTTAAGGGTAAGATTGTGATTGGGAAGAGAGAGTTCCATTTCTGAAAAAAAGTTGTTTCTGTAAAAAGTGGGAAATACTCGAGCAGCAAGATCTCTCATTTGACCTGCTCTAATATTAAATTGTAGATTATTGTATGGATGAGTATAGCCGATCTCGCCACCCCTCAAATAACCCATGTCACCTAACGCAAAATGGTAAAATTTGTTATGTTTCCCGATAGAAATGGAATCATATCTATAATGAAAGCGCTTTACACCAAAATCTTCCCTATATTTCATGAGTAGGATTTCTGTGTTCCAGTAGGCCCCTCTGGTATTGAGGAGATAGTTGGTCACCGCGTATGAGGTTTCATCGTATTGATAAATATTTTGATATACATTTGTATAGTATTGAAAAGATAAAAGGAATAAAATCATTATAGGTTAGTCATTCTATCTTTTTAACCCCTTCGAGTATTTTATCTCCGCCGTAATCCACTCTGGTTACTATCT
>CAZHNS010000016.1:0-52337 GCA_964534175.1 uncultured bacterium
TTACCTCGCTCTTCTCGTTTCGTAAAGCCAAAGAAAAATTGCATGAGTCCAGATACTCCCTTGGTATAATACTTCTTTTGGTCAGTATCGCGGGTGGAACATTTTTAGTATTACATACGAATAAATATGCCTACGCGGAAACCGTCAATTTAAAAACAAGAGAACTCGAAGCGAATGAACCTATGGGTGAAGCAAAGGGCATTTTTCCGGGAAGAGTGGTCTGGGTTCACGATCCGGACGCAACTAATGAAGATTGCAATCCGGGACAATACGGACATGGATGGTTTCTTGATGAAAACAATGACCAAGCGGTAATAGACGCGATGCTGGATACAGCTGTAAAAGTCCTTTCAGGCGAAAACAATGTCGCCGATGCGTGGGACGCTTTTTTCAGGTTTAATAATTCCAACAGAGGTAAAGCCGACACCGGATACGTTGCAGACGAGATAATATTCATAAAAGTTAACAGAACAAGCTCATGGGCCGGCAATATCGAGTTTCCATCTTACGACCCCGCTGACAATTACTACTATGGTACATCGGAAACATCACCCCACTTAATATTAGCCCTTTTAAGGCACTTAGTAGATAGCGTTGGTGTTGCTGAAGATGACATATATATTGGTGACCCGATGAAGCATCTTTACTCACACGACTATGAACTATGGCACGGAGAATTTCCCGATGTACATTATCTCGATCATGATAGATCAGACGCGGGAAGAGAAACTGTCGAAGTAGGTGATTCTAAGATTTATTATTCCGATAGAGGCGAGATTCTTCGTACAAACACCTGGGACTATCCTCCAACTGGAGACCCTGTTTATGCGGATACATTTTACACGATTTTCGAGGACTGCGAGTATCTGATAAATGTTCCTACCTTAAAAGGGCATGTGAGAGCGGGAGTTACTATGTTTGCCAAAAATCATTTCGGTTCTCACACACGAAGTGGTGCCAGCCATCTTCATATGGGGCTTGTAGATCCGGATGGAGACCCATCCGATGGAATTCCAAGATCTGGTTATGGATTATACAGAGTTTTAGTAGATTTAATGGGATGGGAATTACTCAGAGAGAAAAACTTAATTTATTTAATGGATGCCCTGTGGTCAGCAGGTGCTGAAGTTACTCAACCCACCAAATGGTTACTCTTCCCATTCAACGACGACTGGAGTTCATCTATATTTATATCTCAGGATAATGTAGCAATCGAATCCGTGGGATATGATTTCCTCCGAGCAGAATATACTGAGGAAAACCACCCCGGCCTTACTTACGTTCAGATGGAGGGTACGGATGACTATTTAGAGCAGGCTGCGGATTCTGATAACTGGCCAGACGATTTTATCTACGACCCTGAAGACGACGATACTCCAATCCCAAGTCTCGGAGTACATGAACACTGGAACAATGCCGGAAAAAGACAGTATTCGAGAAATCTCGGAACAGGCAACGGCATCGAATTGGTATCGGTTCCGGGAGAGTACATAGGTGGTATAGAGGAAGACATAGAAACGGTGGCAAATCCGATATTACTCCAAAATTCACCCAACCCCTTCAACAATTCTACTTCTATAAAATATAATATACCTAAAAAGGCAAATGTAAAGTTAATCGTTCACAATGTTTCGGGACAAACAAGCGCAACCCTTGCGAATAAAACGCAGCTCCCGGGTACTTATTCGGTAAATTGGAACGCAATGCTTGATAACGGAACTAAAGCACCGAACGGTGTTTACATTTACAGGTTAATAGTAACCACAGAAGATAAAGTATTCAAAGACGCAAACAAAATGCTGCTAATAAGGTAAAGAGTAAAAATAAGGAGGTTATTGTGCGAATTAAATCAGTTTTAAGTGAAAGCGAGATTCCAAAACAATGGTATAACCTTGCAGCTGATTTACCAACTCCTTTGCAACCGCCACTCGGACCGGACGGGAATCCTGTTACACCCGAAATGCTCGCTCCTGTCTTCCCTATGAATTTAATCGAACAGGAAGTTAGTCAAGAAAGATGGATAGATATTCCGGAAGGAATACTGAATATTCTTTACAAATGGAGACCAACACCCCTGCATCGGGCTAAAGCGCTAGAAGAACATCTGGGCACCCCTGCAAGAATATATTACAAAAACGAAAGCGTTTCACCTCCTGGAAGCCACAAACCAAACACCGCTGTCGCACAGGCATGGTACAACAAGGAATTCGGAATAAAAAAACTTACAACCGAAACTGGTGCAGGACAGTGGGGAAGCGCTCTTGCTTTTGCGTGCGCGATTGTCGGGCTCGAATGTAAAGTTTACATGGTAAGAATCAGCTTCGACCAGAAACCTTACAGAAAAACCATGATGCAGACATGGGGTGCAAATTGCGTGGCAAGTCCAAGCGAAGAAACGAAAGCAGGGCGTGATATACTCGAAAAAATGCCTGACACTCCGGGAAGCCTCGGTATCGCTATAAGTGAAGCCATCGAAGAAGCGGTTTCGGATACAAAAGGCGAAACCAGATATTCTCTGGGAAGTGTATTAAACCATGTACTGCTGCATCAGACCATAATCGGACTCGAAGCAAAAAAGCAACTCGACAAAGCCGGAGAAAATAAGGTAGATATCGTGATAGGCTGCGCCGGCGGAGGCAGCAATTTCGCAGGAACGGCTTTCCCATTTGTCAACGACAAAATACACGGAGAGGAAATAGAGATAATTCCTGTGGAACCTACTTCCTGCCCGACAATGACAAGAGCTCCCTTTGCATACGACCACGGCGATACCGCAAAGATGACCCCACTTCTACCAATGCATTCACTTGGTCATGATTTTATACCTCCTCCAATCCACGCAGGGGGCTTAAGGTATCACGGGATGGCTCCTCTTGTATCGCAAGGCATAGTCGAAGGCTTACTTACCCCAAGAGCTTTTCACCAGTTAGAATGTTACGAAGCCGCGATAACCTTTGCAAGAACCGAAGGAATAATCTGTGCGCCGGAAACGAGCCACGCTATAGCGGCAACTATCCAGGAAGCCAAGAAAGCAAAAGAAGAAGGCAAAGAAAAGGTTATTCTTTTTAATATGAGCGGTCATGGTCTTATGGATTTAACCGGCTATCAAAGTTATCTTGCCGGCAAATTAGAGGATTATCCTCTACCCGATGAGGAAATGAAAAAATCTCTTAAGGGTATAGAAGGATTACCTAAACCAAAAGAACAAAAAACAGGTAAATGGTAATCACTTTTAAAATGTAAAAATTAAATATGAAAATGAAAAATGACAAATTAAGGTTCAAAAATAACAAACATTAACCACCGAGGACACAGAGGAACAATTGTGATAAAAAGAAAAACCACAGAGAACACAGAGAAAAAAATAAATAAAAACTCTGTGCTCTCTGTGGTTAAAAAAATTTGGGGTTGAGAGAGGTGGGCTCTGTGTGTTTTTATTCATTTTGCTTTTTGATTTTTGATATTTGATTTCCTAGAAAAAAGAGATGAGAATAATTAGAGGTTCTGCGCAAAAAAATAGAAATTTCACTGATAGTACTTCATGAGTAAGCTTGCGGCTCTCTTAACTTTTTATAACACTTATGAATCAATATGATAACGAGCGTATTTATTGTCGAAGACTTGGTCACTGGCTTACCTTTAATTACTGCCGCCGGGAGAGTGATGAATTACCATGCCGTAAAATTATGGATTGCTGGTTTGAGAAATTACCAATTGAAGAATTTTTAAAAGAAAACTATAAAGAAGAAGAAATCTCATATATTTTTAAAACTTCAAAACCAAAGCTTACATCAATAGTTGAATTAATCGAACAAGCAAAGAGAAGAAGCAATAAAACTCCTTGACATAAAAAATTTTTTAAATAGTTTTCAAAAGAGGAGTTTAAATAAAATCTATGCAAATTCACGCAAATCATAAAGAAATATTAAAAGGAAAAACCACAGATATATATTTTCACAGAACCGAAGAGATATTAAAAAAGGGGAGGAAGAATCCCCTTGTTACCGCAGAAGTGTGCGTCAAGAAATTTCCGGATAAATACAAATGGGCAATATTTACAGGATTAAGCGAATTAGCAGAATTATTCAAAGACAAAAATATAGACATTAAAGCTCTCCCGGAAGGCAGTGTATTCTACGAAAGAGAACCGGTTCTTACAATTAAGGGTAAGTATCTGGATTTCGCAAAATTCGAAACACCGTTACTAGGTTATATATGCCAGGCTTCCGGTATATCTACAAAAGCAGCCCGATGCAAAATAGAAGCGGGAAACAGAACCGTTTTATCCTTTGGAGCAAGAAGAATGCACCCTGCTATAACTCCTGTAATAGACAGATACGCCTATATTGGGGGAGTCGACGGCGTCTCTGCCGTTTTATCGGCTGAAAAATTAAAAATAAAACCAAAAGGCACAATACCCCATGCAGTAATACTTATACTCGGCGATACAGTGAAAGCAGGAACCGCATATGATAAAACAATTTCCAAAGAAGTTCCAAGAACAATACTGGTCGATACCTTCGGCGATGAAAAGGTTGAGGCTGTTAGACTCGCCAATAAACTAAAAGATAAATTAGATGCAATAAGGATAGACACCCCCTCTTCAAGAAGAGGAGATATACGGAAAATTGTAAGAGAAACAAGAGAAGAACTAAACCAAAGAGGTTTTAAAAATGTAGGTATATTTGTTTCCGGTGGTTTAGATGAATATAGCTTAAAAGAACTTAACCCCTACTGCGTGGGATATGGAATAGGGACGAGCCTTTCGAATGCACCTACAATCAACTTTAGCCTTGATATTATAGAAATTGAAGGTAAATTAGTAGCCAAGAAAGGGAAAGTTGCAGGGGAAAAAGAAGTATTGGAATGTAAGCGCTGCGGAAATAGAGCTATTGTTTCTTCAAAAGGCATAGAAAAAAGATGTGAATGCGGAAATAAAATGAAGGTGATAACAAAAATGATTATGAAAAAGGGAAAAGTTATAGATGCAAAAGAAGTGAATGAAATACGAAACAGAGTTATAAAGCAATTGAGGTTTCTCGATGTATAACATAAAGTTTATCGAAGAGAATTTAAAAAAACTAAAAGAAAATACAAAGAAGAAAGGCGTCGATATCGATTTTAAATCTTTTGCAGAACTGAATGACAGAAGAAAAATATTACAAGCACAAGTGGACGAACTGCGGAGAGAAAGGAATGAAAAAAGCAAGAAAGTTGGGGAATTAAAGAAGAATAAACTTGATGCTTCCGAATTAATATCCGAATTAGAACTTCTTAAAGAAAAAATTAATCTAGCGGAAAAAGATTTAAAGGATATACAGCAGGCGATTGATAATTTTATTTCCTGGATACCAAACCTAATAGATGATTCAGTCAAAGCAAAACCGACTGACATAATAAAACCGACCGGTCTAAAGAAGCTACCTTTCAAGCCTTTAACACATATCGAGTTAGGTGAATCTCTTGACATTCTTGACTTTGGTTCTGCGGCAAAAATTGCAGGCAGTAATTTCAGTCTATACAAAGGTAAAGGAGCAAAATTGGAGCGGGCTTTAATAAATTTCATGCTCGATTTACATACAAAGCGGCACAGGTACACCGAAGTATTTCCGCCTTTTCTTGCAACCGAAGCTTCCATGTTCAACACAGGTCAGCTTCCAAAAATGAGAGATGACATGTATATTACGGACAAGGATGGATTATTTTTAAATCCCACAGCCGAAGTTCCTCTAACCAATATATTATCAGAAAAAGTTTTAACCTCTGACGACCTGCCGATTAAATATTGCGGATATACGGCTTGTTTCAGGAGAGAAGCAGGTTCTTACGGCAAAGAAACAAAAGGGCTCCTTCGTGTTCACCAATTCAACAAAGTAGAACTCGTCAACTTTGTTATGCCCGAAGAGTCATACGAACAACTTGAAAAATTACTCGAGGAAGCGTTGGAGGTTTTAAAATTATTAGAACTTCCTTACAGAGTGATTTTACTTCCCTATGATGATTTATCATTTGCTTCAGCTAAAACATACGATATCGAAATCTACGCTCCTGGTGTAGACAGGTGGCTGGAAGTCTCATCCGTTAGTAATTTTGAAGACTTTCAGGCAAAAAGAGCAAACATAAGGGTAAAAGCGGAAGGAAAAACAAAATATGTTCACACTTTAAACGGTTCTGGTGTCGCCACGCCAAGACTTATGATATCACTGTTAGAAAATTATCAGACAAAAGAAGGAGATATAGTAATCCCCGAAGTTCTCATTCCTTACACGGATTTTGAGAAGATTGGATTAAATAGTGAGTAGAAAGTAGTTAGTAGTTATAAGAATTTTAAATTTTGAATTTTGAATTTTGAGTTAAAACAATAAATCCTCTGCGTACTCTGCGTAAACTATAGTCTCGAGTTACGCGTTTCGTGTTTCGAGTAAAAAACAATAAAAAAAATCCGTGTATATCAGTGTAAATCTTTGACTAATTCAGGGTTGTGGGTTCGGTTAACGATCTAACGTCCTAACTTCCTAACTGATAAACCGATTGTCTCACCATGTTCATGAACTTCCCAACCTAATCCAAATGCCTACTTTAAATCCGCAAAAAGATATATTGACAAAGTAATTTTTTATATATATGCTAGCATTAACAGGAGAATGGGGAGGTAATTATGAGTATGAAATTAAAGTTTGTTAATTGAAGCCTTCTCTTCTAAATAGATAAATAGAAAAGAGGGAAGGCTAAAACATCCAGGGAACTTCTTCAGAGAAGGAGTTAGTGTATTAATTGGAGTTAAAAAGTTAATTGAAAATTAAGGAGGTAATATGCACAAGATAAAAGTTCTATTAGTTTTGGTTGGGCTGATTTTTTTAGCAAACATTGGTTTTGCACAAGATTTTACTGATGTGACAGCACTATCCGGAATACAGGCTGGTGCTAGTCAAGGATTTTGTTGGGGTGATTACAACAATGATAGTCTGATAGATATATACCAAAGTTCAATAAATATGTTGTTTATCAACACGGGAGCAGATGATGCATTTTCACTTGTTTCTACATCCCCGGCGGCTACTACGGGAATCGGTTCAGTGATGGCGGACTTTACAGGGGATGGTAATTTAGACCTGCTAACTACGCAAGGTGGCTCTTTAGCCTTGATAGTAAACACGGGGGATACGTTATCGTTTATAGATACTACATCTGGTGTACAGTTGGATTCGATTACCGTACCTAATTCTATTTGCGAGCCGGCAGTAGCAGACTTTGACCGGGATGGTAATTTGGAGATAGCCTTTACCGGTGCATATGCTGATGCGAGCCAAACATCTTTAAGATTGGCGAAGTTAAATGTCGAAACGGGTAAATACGAGAATGTAGCAGGTATAGTGCTTGATGATACTACTCATAAATTTGAGGCGTGGAATCCGACGTGGGTAGATATTGACAATGATGGGTATCTCGACTTATTCGTGCCATCGATCAGGAGTTCTTTCCCAACATGCAAGTCTGGATTATATTTAAACTACAATGGTGAAGGATTAGATTTCAGTGAAATCGATATTGATGGTTCAGATACAGATGTTTCGGCAATTGCATCTGTTTTGGGAGACATTGATAATGATGGAAATATGGATTTGATTACACAGGCGTTTGGGCCCGACGGTGGTGCTTTGTATGTATTGTTAAATAATGGAGATGCCACATTTACCGATACTACAGCCGCATCAGGTATAACACCGAGCGATCAAATGAGAGGATTATGCTTGGGAGATTATGATAATGATGGAGATCAAGACTTACTGATAGGTGGAAATGGCTTGGAATTGACGATATACCAGAGTCAGTTAATAGGAGGTAGTCTTACATTTACCAATGTTACAGAGACCACAATAGGTACTGGAATGACGGGGCATCGATCTACGTTATTTATTGACTATAATTTAGACGGTTTTCTTGATGTATTTGCTTCTTACACAGGTGCTGTTAAGTTATTTAAGAATGATTTAACAGATAATAACTGGATAGGATTTAGGTTGTCGATGACAGAAGGGAATAACAGGTCAGCCATAGGTGCACGGGTTCGAGTAGTAGCAGGTGACCTGAGCATGATACGAGACGTACAGGGAGGTGGATATGGGGGAATGACAGGTGGAAATTTAGTAGCGCACTTCGGACTTGGTTCAGCTGAACAGGCTGATAGTGTTATTATCAAGTGGCCAGATGGCACTTCCTCGGAACTTTTGAATTACGCTGCTAATCAATATTATGATGTGTGCGATACTACTACGAGTGGTATAGAAGAAACACAAGATTTGCCAAAAGCATTTGCTCTAACGCAAATCTCTCCAAATCCGTTCAACGAAAAAACAACAATAAGTTATGCGGTAGCGAACGAAGGCCCTGTGAAAATTGCCCTTTACGACTTGCTCGGTAGAGAAATCGCATTGCTGGTTAACGGGTTTAAGAAACCGGGAATACATACTGTAGAATTGAACGCGGCTAACCTGAGCAGTGGCATTTACTTCTGTCATATGCAAGCTGGTGAATTTGACACTTCGCAGAAGCTGCTATTGACGAAGTAAACAAATTCTGCGGTATAGCCTGAACTAAGGCTAAGTTTAACTCTGGAGTTGAAGTTTGAATACTTTAGCTCCAGAGTTTTTTATTTTAAACATCCCTTGTGAACTATAGTTTCGGGTTACGTATTTCGTGTTTCGAGGAAAAAACGATAAAAAAAAGTGTGTATCTGTGTTAATCCGTGGCAATATAATAGATTCTTCGAATCTAGGTTGAGTAGTTAAATGGTAGAATAGTTGAGTGGAAAAACAAAAACTATGTGTTCTTTGCGCTCTTTGTGTGAGAATATTTTTTTTGGGTTTATGGGTGAGGTAAACAACATTATCTTTCCCTCTCTGTGAGTTTGTTTTTTCTCTGTGCTCTCTGTGGTTAAAAATCCCAGTTTATCTTCTGAATTCTTCCTGTAGCGTAATATATTCTTCGTATTTTTCGAACTTCTCAGGAGATTTTATCACAAGATTACCATCGAGATTGGCGATATTATATTCCTTCAATTCACTCAGATATTCTTTTACTTTCCCCAGAGGAACTCCCGTCACTTCTGCTATTTCCTTCCCTGCAGCATCCAAACCGGTATCCATATCCCCTTCTTCATTTTTACTTAAACGGTCCTTAATAAACAGAAGAAAACGAACTTTCTCATTAGCTACAGAAAAGTATTTTAACATATTGTTTGTCTTTCTTAAACGAGTCGTCAATGTTTCAATAATATATTTTATAAAAGGATTCTTATTTACCGAACTTAAGAAAGCATCTCTATCAACAATTATAAGTTTTGCATCAGTCTCCGCAATCGCGGCGGCGGAACGTGGTCTTTTATCCAAAAGAGCCATCTCTCCAAAAAATTCACCTTCACCTATAACGGCTAATGTCTTTTTTGTGCCTTCAAGGTCTTTCACAATTCTAATCTTACCGGACCTGATAAGATACATCTCATCCCCCGGGGCCCCCTCTTTAAATAAAACTTCCCCACTTTTCAATTGCTTCTCATACCCAATACTTTCATTCACCTTTTCCATAATTCCTCCTTACGATTTTCTTTCTATATACTCGCCAGTTCTCGTATCTATAACAATTTCTTCTCCCTCTTTAAGAAACAAGGGAACTTTAACTGTAAGACCAGTCTCAAGAACAGCTGGCTTCGAACCACCCTGAGCTGTATTACCTCTTACTCCGGGTTCGGTAGAAGTTACTTTCAGATTGACAAAATTGGGAATAGTAACACCCAGTATTTTCCCGTCTGAAACTCTTACCCTGCATTTCATGTTTTCTTTCAAGTAATATTTATTATCGCCCAGAACATTTTCTCTAATAGGATACTGCTCATAACTTTCGAGGTCCATAAAATGAAACTCCTCTTTGTCCTGGTATAAAAACTGTACTTCTTTTTCTTCAAGGGAAACAATATCAAAACTATCTCCCTTTTTGAAATTCTTACTGATAGTAGCACCAGTTCCCAAATCTTTCATTTTAGTCCTCACAAAAGCCTGGCCTTTACCAGGTTTAACATGAAGAAACTCTGTTATTTCGTATATAGAATCAGCATATTTTAAAATTGTACCTTTACTTATATCAGATATAGTAGCCATTTATAAAACCATTAATTCCCTTTTAGAATTCGTTAATAAAGTAGGATTACTGTTCTCTAAAGCAATTGTATCTTCAATCCTAACTCCCTGATAACCTGGTATATAAATACCGGGTTCTATTGTAAAAACCATCCCCTTTTTCAAGTAATGTTTATCTTTTTTAGAAATGCTAGGCTTCTCATGTATTCCCAATCCCACCCCATGACCCAATGAATGCGAAAAATAATCTCCGAAACCACTTTCAGAAATAAAATCTCTTGCCACTTTATCTAAATCTTTTGTTTTCATATTTTCTTTCACCGATTCAACAGCAAGTCTCTGAGCGTTATATACTGTTTCATAAATTTTTTTATCTTTCTTTGTGGGAGTACCTAAAAAAGCTGTCCTGGTAATATCAGAGTTATACCACTCGTAAGTTGTACCAAAATCTATTGTAATAAATTCTCCTTTTTTAATCTTTTTGTTAGATGCTACTCCATGCGGTATCGAAGACCGATAACCAGATGCGACAATAGTTTCAAAAGCAGGTTTCTCTCCTCCGGCCTTTTTCATCCTATACTCAAGTTCAATTGCAATATCAGTTTCCGTAACACCCTCTTTTATATAAGTAATTGCTTCCTCAAAAGATTTATCCAGGATACTGCATGCCTTTTTTATTTTATCAATTTCTTCCTTTGTTTTTGTTATTCTTAAATCCTCTACAAAAGAATCAAAACTTTTAAATTTCAGCCAATCTAATTTTTTTCTCAATTCCCAGTAAAGACTATAGCTAATATTTTCTGCTTCAAACCCTATTCTACTTTTCCTCTTTGCTATACGGTGGGATAAGAGTTCTTCTATGTAAGGCTTTTTGGTAATACAAACAGCGGCGTTCCTAACTCTGTCAACTATTTCACCTTGAAATCTGAAATCGGTAATCAGCAAAGCTTTCCTAGGCGCTATAAACAATATGCTTGAATCCCCAGTGAAGTTCGTTAGATAAAAAATGTTTTCTTTTGAAGTTACAAGAAAACAGTCAATGTTTTTTTCTTTGAATTGATTTTGTAATTTTGTTATTCTATCATCCACTTGAAGCCCCACCTAAGCCGTCGATCCATTCGCGAAAACTATTATCAACCTCTTCTTCACCACCCTCTTTCTTGTCTTCTTTCTTCTCTCCTGTATCCTCCTTTTTTTCTTCTAGTTCTATAGGAGCTTTTTTATCTAACTCTGAAAACAAACTTCCACCTTCCACAGCCGGTTCCTCACTACTTTCCAGATCTAGAATATCTCCCTTATCAGACATTTTAAGCCGTTCTAGTTTTTCCTTTACCTCGTCACTCTTATTAATCTCATAAAGCTTCTCATAAACCTTTAAAGCTTTTTCCTTAAAACCATGGCTTTCGTAAATACGCCCAAGTTCTTCAAGATCTTCCTTGCTTCCTTCGACTACTTCTCCCTCTTTAGAAAGCTTTATATCCTTTTCCTTTGCAACTTCTTCTACATTAACCGATTCCATCTCTTCTGTCTCAGTAACTTCTTCTTTAGCTGGTTCTATATCTGCTTCTTTGGAAGCGTCTTCTCCTATAACCGCTTCTATATCCTCCTCTTCACCTTCCTCTTCAAATTCAAAAACTTCCTTTTCATCTAAAGATTCTACCTCTTCTGTTCCTTCTTTAGAATGCGGCTCTTCCTCGGTTAACTCTTCTATTTCCTTTTCTTCTCCTGTCTCCTTTCCAAAAAAATCACCAATTTCTATCTCTTTTTCAGCTTCTTCTTTACCCTCATCGCCTTCGTCTTCTTTTTCCTCACCAAGCTCATCCTCTGTTTTCATTTCCTCAACTTCTACATCCTCCCCTCCCAAATCTTCTTCCTTGGTTTCCGCCGCTTCTACCCATTCCTCATCCTCGACCTCTTCAGCTACCCATTCCTCGCTTTCGGCCTCTTCAGGTTCCCAATCTTCATCTTCGACTTTAGTTTCCTCTAACTCTGTCCATCCATCATCTTCTGCCACTTCTCCCTTCTCCTCTGTGCCGGTTTCCCCAATACCAAAAAAATCTTCCTCTTCCAATTCATCTTCCTCTTCTTCAGGAATCTCCTCACTTGCCTCAAGCCCTTCCTCGAATTCCTCACTAGAAATACTCTGAATATCTAACTCTCCCGAAGATTTCTCCGAATCTAACTCTTCTTTTTCTTCTTCTAAAAATCCCTCTTCTTCCAATTCTTCCTCTTCCATTTCGCCTTCACCTAATTCTTCCTCTTCCAATTCACCTTCATCTAATTCACCTTCTCCTAATTCTTCCTCTTCCAATCCCTCTTCTTCAAAGTCTTCCTCTTCTAATTCATCTTTCTCTTCTGACAGATCGGACTCCTCTTCGGAAAATTCTTCCTCTCCAAAAGATTCTTCTTCCTTTCCGAGTTCTTCTTCGAAGAAAGAAGACAAACTTCCAACACCGTCTTCTTCTTTTTCTTCTTCTATCTCTCTTAATAACTTTTTTGCTTCCCTATCTAAAGGATCAAGCTCAAGTTGTTTTTTAAGTGTTTTTTTTGCGTTTTCTTTATCACCTGATTTGAGGTAAAGTTTGCTAAGTTCCTGCAAAGCGATTATACTTTGTTTGTCAAGCCCTGTAGCTTTCTCCAAATTTCCAACAGCTTTCTGTATCTCTCCTTTTTTATTATAACATCTACCGAGGACCAAAAAACCAGTTGCATATTCCGGATGTTTTTTAACACCTTCTTCCGCAACCTTTATTGCCTCTTCTATCTTTCCTTCTCTTCTTAAGAGGTCTGCATATTGAGCAAAAAGAAGAGAATTTGGATCTCGCTCCATTCTTTCTTTTATTCTTTTCAAATCATTATTCATTGTTATCCCCTCTTATAACCTTAGGCTTCTATATTATAATATATAAAATATAAAAAAAATATCTGTTTTGTCAATGGTATAAAAAACCGGACAGTAAGATTTTTTCAATAAATAAAAAAAACAGAAAAAACAAAATTTCGATAATCTAATATATCTAAATCTATATTAATTAAAATACATTTAAAAAAAGTAGCGAAGATAAGATGGTTTTATCTTTTCTCAAATTCCTCCTTAGAATTTAGGGATAAATCAGATAAATCTTCTTGCAGAGCGTTACACACAACCAAACTACCTCCCTTCCACAAAATATTGACCCACCTTACTTCTCTCCTCGAACCACTGAGCACAATTGGAACTTCCAATTTTTTAACCCCATCAATAAAGTTGCCATTATAGCTTTCTATCGAACTATCATCGTAGAAAACATCAAAGTTGAACTCAAGCCCTTTACTAGAAATTAACTCTATTTCCAGCTTACAGTCATTTTCAACAACCCCATTGACCTTTATTAACGGTTCTCTAATTTCCTCCACTTCCCGAACAATTTCTTTTTCATGAAAATCCGGAAAAATAAAAGTTAAGGTAGCAGTTCCGCTCGCCTTTGCACCAATTAACATTAAAACGATAAAAATATTCATAATCTCACCTCCTACCTACAACCAAAAAACAAGTAAAAATTTCGCTCCAATATTCCCCACCCTAATATTTAAACACTTTGAAGAAAAACGGTATCATATTTTGTTGTCGCTGTAAAAATTAAATTACAAATTTTAGATAAAAAAAGGCAAATAAAAAATAAAAAATGCATAAAATTTTATTTTTAAAATTATAAATTTTCTCTATATTTTTTACAAGCTGGAAAACCGCTCTCATACGGATTAAGATATTGCCAATTATAATCTTAGTCTTCAAAAATTCGCCTCGCAATTTATAAAAAATCCTAAAAAAATACAACTTGACGTATTTTAATTTGTAAAAAATATTATACGTAAAAACTAATAAATATTTTACTATTTTTAGTAATTTTAGTGTCGGGAATTGCGGCAGGATTGCAGTATTTTTTAAAATTGTAATCGGAAAAGAATGCAATGTGGTATTAGAGGTAACGCATTAGTTCTTAAATAGTATTTAGCTCAAAATTTCTTCAAAGTCTTAAATTTTATGGTTGGGTTTTAAATTTAGTCTGTCTTTTCACGTTCCTGCTGGTAGTTTATTTCGGTCATACTTCTTTATTCCAATAAATCAATGTGCAGGCGACCCATGCCTCAACAGTTAAAAATCTTGTGTAATTTCATGCTATATCTTACGATTGAAGAGGTAATGAATACACCCTTGCGTATAGTTTCTTCCGTTATATATTTTAGGTATGCCAATAGTTACATTCACCACGGATTTTGGTATTAAAGATCCTTATGTGGCAATGGTAAAAGGGATAATACTAAAAAGAAATCCTGCTATAACCTTTATAGATATTACCAATCAACTGGGAGTTGGGGATATTATGCGTGCTTCTTTTATCATAAAAGAATCTTATATATTCTTCCCGGCTGGTACTGTACATCTTGTGGTTGTGGATCCAACAGTCGGCAGCGAGAGGAGAGCTGTCTTTTCAGTCAAAAACGAACATTTCTTTGTAGGACCGGATAATGGCGTTCTCACTCCCGTCCTCTCTGAAACCTTTGAAATAAAAGAAGAAATTGGAAAAAAATCAAACACCTTTGATGGAAGAGATGTATTCGCTCTGGTCGCAGCAAGGCTTGCTTCCGGAGAGAAGGCAGAAAAACTGGGTAACAAAATAACGGATCCGGTAAGAATCAAGCAGCTAACCCCTTCAATCAAAAAAATAAAATATTAGGAGAAATAATCTATATAGATAAGTTCGGCAACTTGATTTCCAACATTAAAGAAGAACAAGTTCCCACAGGGGAAATTGAAATTTCAATAAAAGATATTGAAATTCAAAATTTATCAAAAAGATATTCAGAAGGCAGAGAGGATAAGCCTATAGCACTCATAAACAATGGATTCAAGACCCTTGAAATATGCCTGAACAGAGGAAACGCTGCTTCTTTTTTAAATTCTAGCGTGGGAGAAAAAATTACTGTAAGGGGGAAAAATGGGTGATATCCTTGACGAAATAAAAAAATTCGAGAGAGACATGGAATTACTCCTCAATGACTTTATGAATCCAAACAGAGGTATACCTTTCAAAGGCGGATGGAAACCTCTGATAAACATATTCGAGAAAGGAACCTCTCTAGTTATACTTATTGAAGCAGCAGGAGTCAAACCGGAAAACATAAAAATAACAATAGACCGGAATATCCTGACTATATCAGGAAAGAGAGAAGATCCTTTCTCAGAAGAACAGAGAAATTTCTATTCGATGGAAATAGCTTTTGGAACATTTGAAAGGAGAGTTAATTTGCCATATCCTACTGATCCTGGAAAAGCCATTGTAAAGAAAGAGGATGGTTTCATTCAGATTACTTTGCCAAAAGCGAAAGAAGAAGAAAAGATAATAGATATAGAATAAAGGAGTGAATATGCAAGAAAACCAAAAAGCAGCTTTAGAAGACACTGAATATCAAGTTCCTCCCATACTGCCAATACTACCTCTTAAAAAAATCGTTTTATTCCCCGCAATGGTTTTACCTATTGCAGTAGAAAAAGAACACCATATAAAATTAATCGAAGACGCTCTAAACAGGGATAAATTAATGGGAGTATTCTTGAGCAAGGTTCCCGAAGATCCATCGCCTTCTGAAATCGAAGAATATGGAACAATGGGAGCTATTATAAGAATGATAAAAGTACCTGATGGGAGTATTAGAGTTCTTGCTCAAGGGTTAAATAGAATAAGAATTCAAAAAATAATTCAGGAAGAGCCTTATATCTCTGCAGCAGTCGAAAAAGTAGAAGATAACCAGGTAAGTGAAGAAGAAATAGAACCAGTCAAGAATAAACTCCTCAATATCTTCAAGGAATTTGTAAATTACTCCCCATATCTTCCTGATGAAATAACAACCGTTGCGCTCAATATTGACAACACTTCAAATCTTGCTGATTTCATTAGCGGAAACCTGAAAATTGATTTAAGGGCAAGACAGGAACTTCTAAAAACAAGAGATGTAAAAGAACGTTACGAAAAACTCATAGAATTGCTATCAGGTGACCTTGCACGAGCAAAAGTACAGGGAGAAATAACAGGAAAAGTGCAAAAAGAGCTGACCGAAGTTCAGAGAAAAGCAATACTTAAAGAACAGCTTAAAGAAATAAAAAAGGAACTGGGTGAAGAGGATGCCGTAGCCATACAGATTAAAGAATATAAAGAACGCATAAAAGAAGCAAAAATGACTGAAGAAGCAGAAGAAACAGCCAAAGGCGAGTTAGAAAGATTAGAAATGATTCCACCTCATTCTCCCGAGTATAACGTTATAAGAAATTATCTCGATTGGTTATGTGACCTGCCCTGGCAAAAGAAAACAAATGACAATATGGATATAAGGGAAGCAGAAAAAATACTCAATGAAGACCACCATAATCTGCAAGATGTAAAAGAGAGAATAATAGAATTCCTTTCTGTAAGAAAACTTAAGAAAGATGCTAAAGGACCTATAATATGTCTCGTTGGTCCACCAGGAGTCGGCAAAACCTCCATAGGACAATCAATTGCCAGAGCTCTCGGCAGAAAGTTTACTCGACTGTCTCTTGGAGGAGTTCACGACGAAGCTGAAATAAGAGGACATAGAAGAACGTACATAGGGGCTCTTCCAGGGCGTATAATCCAGCATCTAAAAAGGCTAAAGGCAAAAAATCCAATTTTCATGTTGGACGAAGTAGATAAAATAGGAAAAGATTTTAGAGGTGACCCCGCCTCTGCCCTGCTTGAAGTTCTGGATCCGGAACAGAACAATAGTTTCAGGGATAATTTCCTCGAGGTCGCTTTCGATCTTTCTTCAATTATGTTTATAACTACAGCAAATATAACCGATACAATACCGGCTCCATTAATGGACAGAATGGAAGTGATCCGGATGCCAGGGTATACGGCTCCGGATAAATTCAAGATAGCAACCCAATATCTTGTTCCAAGAAGAATTAAAGAAAATGGTTTAAATAAAAGACAAATCAAATTTGCTAACGCAGCAATAAAAAAGATTATAAATAACTATACGAGAGAAGCAGGCGTTAGAAACCTTGAAAGAGAAATAGGTAAGGTTTGCAGAAAAATTGCAAGGAAGATTGCAAAAGAAGAAGGAAAAACCTTCAAAATAGATGAAAAAACACTTGAGAATTACCTTGGGCCCATTAGATTCCGTGGTGAAGCAAAAGAGAGCAAACCTTCTGTGGGAGTCGCAACCGGCCTTGCCTGGACTGCTGCCGGAGGAACAATAATGTTCGTGGAAGCAACAATAATGGAAGGTAAAGGAGATATTACTTTAACGGGTCAGTTAGGAGAAGTTTTAAAGGAATCGGCAAGAGCGGCTCTTTCCTACATTAAATCCAACGCTCCTAAATTCAATATTGATGCAAACAGGTTCAAAAACAAAGACATTCATATACACATACCTGAAGGAGCAATACCCAAAGATGGACCTTCCGCAGGAATTACACTATCGGTAGCACTTATTTCAACGATTACCGAAAAACCGGTATCACCGGACTTCGGAATGACTGGAGAAATTACCCTTAGAGGTAAAATACTACCCATAGGCGGAGTAAAAGAAAAAGTCCTTGCTGCAAAGATGGCTGGCATAAAGAAAATAATACTCCCCAACGATAACGAAAAAGACCTCGCAGATATCCAGGATGAGTATAAGAAAGGGCTTGATTTTTATTTTATAAATCAAATCGAGGAAGCCGTAAAACTTACCATACCGAACTTAAAACTGCAAGAAAAATAATGGCTTTTCATGTAATAATTCTCGCCGGCGGAATTGGCAAGAGGATGAAATCAAAAAAAGTAAAAGTTCTCCACGACGTAATGGGAAGACCTATGATAATGTGGGTAATTGACCTGGCTAAAAGCATCCCTTCAAAATCTATAGTTCTTGTTTACGGTAAAAAGGGAAAAGAATTAAAAGATAAATTTCCCGGGTTAAAATACGCATTCCAGGAAGAACCAAATGGAACAGGAGCAGCGGTAGAAATCGCACTTCATGAAATCAAAGATAACGAAGGAAATGTAATTGTCCTTTCAGGAGATACGCCTCTTCTAAGTAAAGAATCTTTAGAAAAATTAATAAACTATCATGAAAAAAACGCATTAAACGTAACGATTATGACTTTCTGTCCGATAAATCCTACAGGTTACGGCCGAATAATAAGAAAAGAAAACGAAATAATCGAAATCGTAGAAGAAAGAGATGCAAGCCCCACACAGAAGAAGATTAAAGAAGTAAATGGGGGTATTTACGTATTTTCAATAAAACATCTTAGAAATGCCCTAAAAAAGATAACTCCGGAAAACGCTCAGGGCGAATATTATCTTACAGATGTAATTGCAATTATAAGAAATGCCGGAGGCAAAGTTAGCGGAGTAATAACGGAAAACCCAGTGGAACTAAAAGGGGTAAACACCAGAAAGGATCTCTCCGAAATAAATAATTTCTTAAGAAAAGAAAAATCCCTCGAGAGGCAACAATAAAGAGTGGCACGTAAAAAGAAAACTCCAAATAAAAAGAAATTTCCTGTTCTTTCTGTAATTTTGATATTAACCGCGGGAGTTTATATTTTTTCCTTTGGTTATAAAATTACAAATCCGGTACAGTATAAAAAAATAAAAATCGAAGTGTTGAATGGATGCGGGGTCCAGGACCTTGCCCGAGTTACGACCGATTACTTAAGAAAAAAAGGATTTGACGTAATAAACTACGCTAATGCTGCAGAAGAACAAAAAAGAACGGTAGTAATAGACCGCCTATCACCTGAAAAAAGATGGGCAAAAATTGTTGCAGATGCCCTTGAAGTTAAATTAACTTCCGCAATAATAGACTCGAGCCTATGTGTTCATGTACTGGTTCTTCTGGGGAAAGATTATGATGAAGTCATGCCAAAAAGGATCTTAATTGAGAGGAGGCTTATTGAAAACCTGCAATAATTTAATTGAAATAGTCATAGAAACAATCAAAGAGAAAAAATGCCGCAATTTGGTTAAATTAGAGGTTGGAGAAGTTACTGATTTAACAGAATCATTTATACTTTGCACCTCTAACTCTGACATTCAATCAAGGGCGGTAGTAGACGCAATTTCAGAGGAACTAAAAAAGAAAGATAAATACGTGCACAGTATAGAAGGTTATGAAATGGCCAAGTGGATTTTGATGGATTATGTTGACTTTGTTATACATGTTTTTCAAGGGGAGCAGCGTTCGTATTATAATCTCGAACGTTTATGGGGAGATGTAAAAAGAGAGGATTTTGAAGATGAGGACTGAAATTAGAAGAATTGTCAAAGAAACAATCAAAAAACTATTCGACGAAGAAGTAACCTTCGATATTCAACATCCACCAGATGTAAAAATGGGCGACTATAGCGCAAATGCGCCTTTTCTTCTGGCCAAAAAATTAAAGAAAAGCCCAAAAGATATAGCAGAACAACTTCTGAATGAAATAAAATCGGATATAATAGAATCAGCATCGCAAATTAAAGGTTTTATAAACTTTAGAATAAAAAAGGAATCCTGGTTGGAAGAATTAACCAAGTCAATTGCTCCTGATTATGGTGATGGAGATCTGGGGGAAGGGGAAAAAGTCTTGATTGAATTTGTTTCAGCTAATCCGACCGGACCCTTAACTGTCGCCCACGCCAGAAGCGCCGCTTATGGAGATTCCTTAGCAAGACTTCTAGAATCACAGGGTTTTATCGTCGACCGTGAATACTATATTAACGATAGTGGAAACCAGATTAAGAATCTGGGCGATTCAGTACGACTTGCAATCGAAAAATTAAAAGGAAAAGAAGTAAAGTATCCTCCAAACACATACCGGGGAGAGTATATAGAACAAATCGCAAAAGAGGTTATGAACAAAAAGATTGATGACTACGGAGAATATGCCGGAGACCGTATTCTTAAAACAATTAACAAAACTCTTCAAAGATTACGTATTGATTTTGACGAATGGGTGAGAGAATCAAAAATAATAGAGGAAGGCAAAGTCGACGCAATAATTTCAGACCTAAAAAAATTAAAACCTAATCCTCTTAAAGAAAAAGAAGGAGCCTTGTGGTTTACTCCGGGAAACAGAGAAAGAGTGTTTAAGAGAACTGACGGCAGCTGGACTTACATAGTTCCAGATATAGCTTATCATCGATTTAAGTTCGAACGAGGCTACGATCTACTGATCGATCTTCTCGGACCTGACCATCAGGACCATGTCCCTGAACTCAAAAAAAGCCTCAGCCTTCTTGGATATCCTGAAGAAAAACTTGAAGTAAAGATCATCCAGTGGGTAACATTGAAAAGAGGGAATGAAACCGTAAAAATGTCGAAAAGGCAGGGTTCCTATATAACAATAGACGAGTTAATAGACGAAGTAGGAGTTGATGCTGCGAGATTTTTCTATCTCCTCAGAAAATCTTCCGTTCCTATGGATTTCGATTTAGAACTTGCCAAAGAAGAATCCGAAAGAAACCCCGTTTATTACGTGCAGTATGGACATGCCCGGATTTCCTCCCTGCTTGAACTTGCGCAAAAGAAGGGCTATACCATAAACTCAGACGAAAATTTGACAAAACTTAACAAAAAAGAAGAATGGAATTTAATAAAAAAGCTACCCGAATTTACCGAGACCTTAGAAGACGCTGCAAGAATAAGAGAATCTCATCTTATAACTCATTACTTGCTTGATATTTCCAAGCTCTATCACAACTTCTATCAAAACGTAAGAATTCTAGACGGAGAAA
Source organism: uncultured bacterium (assembly GCA_964534175.1). Lineage (GTDB taxonomy): Bacteria > Hydrothermota > UBA3072 > UBA3072 > UBA3072 > JAFGHJ01. The sequence goes on from CAZHNS010000016.1 coordinate 20,906, forward strand.
AAGATTTAATACCTCCCAGACTTTTACTCTCCAACGCAGTAAGAAATGTAATAAAAAAAGGCTTGAAATTACTGGGCGTTACGGCCCCGGAAAGAATGTAATGGAGAGTTTAATCTCTTCAATAGAAAACTTCTTAAAAGAAGTAATGAATATAAAATGTTCCAAAATGGAACATTTCTACCTTGTCTGGGAAGGAACTTTTAAAATACCGGAAAAAGATGCATTATCCTATATAAAAGAAAAGTCCGACGGGCTAAATCTCACCGTAGCTTTTAAAAATAAGAAAGAAGGGATCGCTGTTGCCTTCAGACCAAAACTGGAAATAAGAGAGTCAAAAAAATGGGTAAATTTTTTACTCTTAGGAATTACCTTCCTGACAACCCTGGCAGCAGGGACCATACAGCAGGGAATTAATCCATTTATTCCCATAACAAATCTTATTCAGGGTTTACCCTTTTCTCTATCGATAATGATAATACTCGGCAGTCATGAACTCGGGCATTACTTTATGGCAAAAAAGAATAAAGTTGATACAACTCTCCCCTATTTTATTCCCGGACCGACTATCATAGGGACTTTCGGAGCCGTAATTAAAATGAAATCTCCAATCAGAGATAAGAACTCGCTAATCGAAATAGGAGCTAGCGGTCCTATAGTTGGATTCATTTTTGCTACAATCGCTATATTGATCGGACTCTCACTTTCTACAGTCGTAAGTGTTTCAGGAGAAGAGGGAATAATACTCGGAAATTCGCTCCTGATTAAATTTCTTACAAATTTATACTTTTCCGATTTACCAGGGGGAAAAGACGTTCTTTTTCATCCAATTGCCTTTGCGGTATGGCTCGGCTACCTTGTAACAGCAATAAATCTTTTACCGGTTGGACAACTTGACGGCGGACATATTGTATACGCACTGGTAGGAGAAAAACATAGAATAATAGGTTATTTCATGTTCGCTATCGTCATTTTACTCATACCATTATGGCCAGGATGGGCAATATGGGCTATTCTTTTTCTAGTTATTAGATTTAAACATCCTCCGCCACTCGATAGAGTATCACCAATTTCCAGAAGAAATAAAATAATCGGTATAATCTCTCTTTTAATATTCATCTTAACCTTCATGCCGGCGCCATTTCAGCTATGATAAATAAAAAAAAAACAGAAATATTTCTCTTTCCTACAGATACAGTCCCGGGTATCGGTTGTTTTCTTTCTCACGATTGCGTTACGAATTTAAGAAAAATAAAGAAACGTCCTACCGAGAAACCTTTCCCTTTACTTCTTTCCGATGAAAAAGAAATTAAAAATTTGGTTGAAGAAATACCCCCCATCTATGAGAAACTTAAAGGTTTACTACCCGGAGGCATAACACTAATCTTTAAAGGCAAAAAGAGCTTACCCGAAGGAGTTCTATCAGCAGAAGGTAAAGTCGGAATCAGAATACCAAATCACAAAGAATTAAGAGATTTTATAAGAGAGGACAAAAGACCTCTAATAGCTACAAGCGCTAATATTTCCGGAGCGGCTACACCAAAAAATTTAAAAGAAGTCGATCTTTCGGTAGATATAATTATAAAAGGTAAGTCCGGTTCCGGGAAACCATCTACAGTGTTAGATATATCAAATAATTCTCTAATCCTTAGACGTAAAGGCGCAATATCCATAATGGAAATTGAAAATACAACCGGAGAAGAAGTGAAACTTGGCAAAAATATCGATTTTAACGTATTGTTTGTTTGTACAGCAAATTTGTGCAGAAGCCCAATGGCAGAGATTCATCTCCAGAATTTGACTGGAAATCTGAACAGAGTAAATATCATCTCAGCAGGCACCTGCGCAATGACCGGTATGGGAATGTATGAAAAGTCAAAAAAAATACTTAAGGCAAACAATCTCAAGACAGAACACAATTCTATGCAATTGACTAAACCTTTAATAAAATGGGCGGATTTGATACTTGTTATGGAAAAAATGCATAAAAATTACATAAAGTCCATCTCACCTGAAAACAAAAATAAGATTGCATTCTTCGGCAACTTTAAATCCGATAAAAAAGAACACACAATTGATGATCCTGCAGGGAAAGATACTAAAGCTTGCAAAAAAACTTTCGAATTAATAAAAAAAGCCAACAAACGATTAGAAAGTTATCTGAGAAATAAATTTTAACTTTACGCGAAAAATTAAGGGGTAAGCTCTCACTTACCCCTTTCATTTAACGCCTTTTAATTCCTAAAACATATTACTTATTTTTTCACGCATTCTTCGTACTTCTTCGACCAAATCTCGGATTCTTTCATCTTATTTAATTTGTAACTTGAGAAGGCAATTATAGAATACGAATCACAATTATTTGCGCCCTTATCTATAGCTTCCTTTATAACAGCTACAGCATTCTTATGATCTCCCTTCTTTTGATATATCTGTCCCATAAGATTATAAACATTTGTAAGTATCTTAGGTTCCGCATCCTCGAGCTCTAAAACTTCTTTTCCATAGCTTATTGCTTTATCGTAATCCTTGGCTTCGTAATGCGCAACCATAAGATTATAAAGAATTGTTGGATTTTTACCTAAAATCGATAAAGCCTTCTCCAGCGATTTAATAGCTTCTGCAAACGCCTTGTCCACCAAATGCGCCTGCCCAATCAATTCGTAAACTTCGATTTTTGTTGAATCTATTTTTAAAACCTTATTAAAGTTCTCAAGCGCCTTCTGCGTTTCCCTCTTCGTAAGATAATGATGCCCCAAGGTCATATAAGCCTCGATATTTTTTGTGTTGAGTTCGATTGCTTTCTTAAGGAAATTCACACCTTCTTCTATTTTACCCGATTTAAACATCATACTTGCCAACAGGTTGCAACTCTGGGATACTTTTGTGGAATCTTCTACCTCAAGAGATTTCTTGGCTAAATTAATCCCCTTCTCAGGCTCATCTTTAAAATATTCCACTGCACCATTATAATATATCTGCCATTTTAGATATCTCGTGTTCAACAAATCCGCGTAAGACTTAATTTTACCCTCTGCCCCTTTCTTATCCATCTCGATTGCTTTATCAAGATAATCGACAGCCTCCTTATAATCCTTTTTCATATAGTAAGATGCAGACAATGAAACTAAAGGACCGTAACTATCAGGATATTTTTCCTGAGCTTCTTTAAATTGTTCAATAGCTCTATCAAACCTTCCTTGCTGCAAGTGAATATTCCCGCCTGTCTCTTCAGCTGATTTACAACCATGGAAACCAACTCCTAAAATAATAACTAAAGATGCAAAAAACAAAAACTTTTTCATATTTCCCCCTTTTGTGGTTCTTTATATATTTTTGCGTACGATATTTATATATTTTTTACGCGATATGTCAACCCTAAACTTATACTTCCAAAAAGCTTAAAATTAGCTCTTACATATTACTTATTTTTTCACGCATTCTTCGTACTTCTTCGACCAAATCTCGGATTCTTTCATCTTATTTAATTTGTAACTTGAGAAGGCAATTATAGAATACGAATCACAATTATTTGCGCCCTTATCTATAGCTTCCTTTATAACAGCTACAGCATTCTTATGATCTCCCTTCTTTTGATATATCTGTCCCATAAGATTATAAACATTTGTAAGTATCTTAGGTTCCGCATCCTCGAGCTCTAAAACTTCTTTTCCATAGCTTATTGCTTTATCGTAATCCTTGGCTTCGTAATGCGCAACCATAAGATTATAAAGAATTGTTGGATTTTTACCTAAAATCGATAAAGCCTTCTCCAGCGATTTAATAGCTTCTGCAAACGCCTTGTCCACCAAATGCGCCTGCCCAATCAATTCGTAAACTTCGATTTTTGTTGAATCTATTTTTAAAACCTTATTAAAGTTCTCAAGCGCCTTCTGCGTTTCCCTCTTCGTAAGATAATGATGCCCCAAGGTCATATAAGCCTCGATATTTTTTGTGTTGAGTTCGATTGCTTTCTTAAGGAAATTCACACCTTCTTCTATTTTACCCGATTTAAACATCATACTTGCCAACAGGTTGCAACTCTGGGATACTTTTGTGGAATCTTCTACCTCAAGAGATTTCTTGGCTAAATTAATCCCCTTCTCAGGCTCATCTTTAAAATATTCCACTGCACCATTATAATATATCTGCCATTTTAGATATCTCGTGTTCAACAAATCCGCGTAAGACTTAATTTTACCCTCTGCCCCTTTCTTATCCATCTCGATTGCTTTATCAAGATAATCGACAGCCTCCTTATAATCCTTTTTCATATAGTAAGCCGCAGATAGCGCTACAAGAGGTACGATATCATTTGGCTTTTCTAACATAACCTCTCTATACAGTTCAATTGCCCTATCAGTTCTACCTTCCTGCAAGTGAATATTACCACCTGTAATTTTCTCGTGGCCGCAAGTTGCGCCAATAATAAGAAAAATAATAACAATCAAACAAAAACCTCTCATAATCCCTCCCTAAATTGTTTTTTGAAAGCGTTTAGTATAAATTATTTATATATTTCTAGGTTTAAATGTCAATCTTTACCCTACTTCCGCCACGAAAACACAATACAGGATTAGAAGCAGTGCATGTCAGAAATTCAAGGATTAAGGATCAAGCGTTAAGTATTTTTCCTTAATCCTTGCTCAACTTCTAAGCTTTTCATCTAATCCTTAATCCTCGCTCGACTTCCCGCTTTTAACCTAATACCAATAAAAAAACCTCTCCTCCTGCCAGAAGCAAGAGAAGAGGCCGGAAACAAGGAGGTATTAAGAACTAAGATTACTTCAATAAAGTAGAACAGGGGAGGATAAGGGGGGGCATTTATAAGAACTTTAAAAAATTGTCTTATTTAATTCCTCCCCTGCATAAAAAAAAGAAAGGGAATCCTCAAGGAAGATCACCAATAACTGCCAAACTGCAAATTTTTAATTTTAAAAGAACAAAGATAATAAAAATGTGCATTTAAAAGAGCTATTAAAGTTATATGCAAATATCATTCCAGAATATAAGTTGTTAATAGACAAAAACTTAATTTTCTGGATTTTTGCATTTTGCGTATAGATTTCGCACGGGTGTAAAAATAAGATTACTTTTACATAAGAATCACGCAAAACACTAAATACATGGAATTTTTATTGTGTTTTTTGACTCGAATTCGAAACTATAGACCACACAACTAGCACAAACACGCAGCCTTATATCTCTTCTGCAGTGAAGACCCAAATATTGCAACTATATTTAACTATTGGGAAAAGTTGTCTACTTTACGTCTTTTAAATCGGGAAGCAAGCCTTCTTTTCTAAGTTGTTGATACATAGGATGGCAATTCGAACAAACTTCCACGTGCAAATTTTCTTTAGTGGATCTGGTATTTATTACATTACCACAGGTACACTGGATAGTACCTTCTTTATATTCAGGATGTATATCTTTTTTCATTTCTCCCCCTTATTAGACTGTCATAAGCTTTAAAAACTCGGCATTATTTTTCGAGCGTTTCATTCTTGATATTAGAAATTCAACAGCCTCAGAGTTGTCTTCCATATCACTTAATATTTTACGTAAAACCCAAATTCTATTCAAAACATCGGATGGCTGAAGAAGTTCTTCCTTCCTGGTACCGGAAGCCAGAATATCGATTGCAGGAAAAATTCTTTGATTAGATAAATTCCTGTCCAAAACTATTTCCTGATTACCTGTACCTTTAAACTCCTCAAATATTACTGAATCCATCCGGGACCCTGTCTCGACTAAAGCAGTTGCCAAAATGGTCAAGCTTCCTCCCTGTTCGATATTCCTGGCAGCTCCGAAAAACCTCTTCGGGGTTCTAAGAGCATTGGAATCAACTCCACCCGAAAGAGTCTTACCGCTATGAGGTACAACCAGGTTACTTGCTCGAGCATATCTTGTAATAGAATCCAACAAGATAACCACATCTTTCCCCATTTCTACATATCTTTTTGCTTTTTCAAGTGTTAATTTCGCAACTTGCAAATGTCTTTGCGGAGACTGATCAAAAGTAGAAGAAAGAACTTCACCATTAACAGATCTTTCCATGTCAGTTACTTCCTCTGGACGTTCGTCAATAAGAAGTACCATTAAATGAATGTCAGGATGATTTTCAGAAATAGAATGAGCTATCTTTTTAATCAAAATGGTCTTACCCGCCTTAGGAGGAGATACAATTAAACCCCTTTGCCCCTTACCAATCGGCGCAATAAGATCAATAATCCTCGTGGAAATATCTTCATCTTCTGCCTCAAGATTCATCTTCTCATTAGGATGAAGAGGAGTAAGATAATTAAAATTACCCCTATCCTTGGCTTTACTGGGATGAGCATAATTAATACTCTCGATTGTTTCAATCGAATGATATTTTTCGGAATTTTGAGGAGGTTTAACAGCTCCAATTATCGTATCACCGGTTTTTATCCCGAATCTCTTGATGATTGCCGGAGCAACGTAAATATCTTCAGGACTCTGAGTGTAATCGTTTTCCTTGGCTCTTAAGAAACCAAACCCCTCATTTAAAATTTCAATAACACCACGGATTAAATCACGACCCTCTTTACTGGCTTTTTCCTTGAGAATAAAAAATATTAACTCTTCTCTATCTAAACCGGTAAAAGAGATACCTAATCGTCGAGCTGTATTTGCTAATCCCGTGCTATCTTTATCTTGGATTTCAGAGATATACATAAAACGTGTCCTTTATATTAGTTAACTTCTCGTTTTTGTCAAGGGTTAATAGTACTTTGTGAATCAAACAATCCGTTTACGTAAATTGAGATTAAGAATAAATTAACTTATTCTTGCTCACTCCGAAGTTGCCAACTCTGATCCACAATTCTCACAATACCATGCATCAGGTCTATTTTTATAATTACACTTGGGACATACAGAATACAATTCTCCATTTTCTTTATCCTCTGGTTTCTCTTTATTTTCTGCCCCCTCTGTTTTATCAGTCTCTTCCGTCTTTTTTTCTTCTCCTGCTTCCTCATTCAACTCTTGTTCAAGGGAAGAAAGCCAATCTTCTTCTTCCTGAGCATCACCAGAAGGCTCCTCTTCTACAGTCTTTTCTTCTTTTTCCTTGGACATATCAAATAATTGATCTTCACTAACAGATTTTCCTTCCTTAGCTTCCCTCAAAGCTTTATTTTCTTTTTCTACGGTATTTGCATTGGATATGACATTTTCACTCTCTTCCACAGTTTTTTCCGTACCAGTAAACAATTCTTCCGCAATCATATCCTCTTCTGAAACTTCAGGCAAAGGTTCTTCCTCAATTTCCTCTTCTTCCTCTTTTCCCTCTCCTACTTCCATTTTTTCTTCTTCTATCTCTTCAGATTCCTCTTCCTCTATTTTTACCCCATGTTCTCCTAAAAGCTCTTTGGCCTCTTTTTCTTCTTTTTTAATAGAATCCAAATCCTTCTCGATGTCAGACATTTTGTCCTTTATTTCATTGCTCATTGAATCATACTGTGCGTCTGAATATTCACCAATCGAGTGCCTCAATTCTATCTCTTCAAGCTGTTCCTGTAATACGTCCAATTTGGACTTTAAAGGTTCTTTCTTTACTGCTATTTCCTTTAAACTTTCCTTAAGCGATTCTTTCTTACCAGCCAGCTGCCCATTCAAATCTTCAAGTCTCACCTCATAGTCTCTCTTAACTTTTTGATATACGGAATCCCTGATAGAACCCTTCTTACCCTCTATTTTATCAAGTTTTTCTTTTATATCTTCTATGGCAGCTTTAATTGCGGCAACATCTTCACTCATCGCTTCCTCCTATTGAAGTTGACTCACAAAGTTAAAATTTAGACTGAATTCTTCCCAGCCATTTTTAATCCTATATTCTGTTTCCATAATTTTATTAAAATTCTCCTCCAGTATTTCAAAAGAAAATCTCTTTGCAGCCGGAACATACTTTTTATAAAAAATATAAGGGTGCATATTAAATTTTTTATTTAAACCTAAGCTTTTTAAATCCTCCCCCTCATCAATAGCCGCTCTTATACCAAGAAGACATCTAATATCTCTATTGATAAAGTGGAAAACAGGGACACTATCCGAATACTCAATTAGATATCGGAGCGCCTCCCCGTATTTACCATCAACAACCGAATTAGTTATTTTAAATATTGTGTCATCTCTGTAGAATCCTATATCTCTCAAATCTTCTTCCCTTATATTTCTATCTTTATCTTCTTTAACCTGAACAACTCTCTCTAAGTGCTTTTTTATTTCTTCCCTGTTAACACCACAAGAGAATTGAATCAAATTTACAGCCTCTTCAGTTATAGAAAAACCCATATTCCTCACAAAACTTCTAATCCAACCGGGTATATCGGAATCATAAACAGGTTTAAATTTCCCTGTCAAGCTACCTTCTATTTTCAATATTTTTCTTTCGTTTTGATAAATAAAAACCACTACGTTAGGCTTCAATTTATCCGGATACTTCACCGCATCTTTAATTTCTTTAGAAAAAGATCCCGTAATAGAGTCTGCATCATAAACAATTATCAGCTTTTCCCCAAATAAGTTCTTCATACGAATATTCTTAACTACTTCTTCCGCATCATTTGGAAAAAAAACTTCTATATCTTCCGGATTGAAATCACTTTTTATCCCCATCAAAGCCTCTTTAACGTCAAAAGCATCCCCGGAAATTTGAATTAAATTGTTTTTTTCCTTCTTAAAATAAGTCACTAAAGCTTTAACACTGCCTATGTTTTTCATCGTTTTAATTATAACATTATTCATTTCTAAGTCAAGTCCCTTTACTTGCAAACCAAAGAGAATATGAACAAAAAAACTAATCGGACGCAGATAAACGCAGATTTTTAGGATTTATTGTTGTTTTTTAACTGCTAAATGCTCTATACTCCTTAATCTTTACATCCTATACCAAAAAAAATCTAATCATATCTCTGACTATTGACATTATTGATTTTTTTTATATAATAATTTTTAAGGTGAGATAGCTCAGTCGGTAGAGCACGGGACTGAAAATCCCGGTGTCGGTGGTTCAATTCCACCTCTCACCATTTAAATATAAAATGAAAAATCTTTTAATATTTTTAATTTTCACAATTGTTTTATTAAGTTTTGGATGCAAAAAAACCAAAGAGGCAGTAATAGAAACCAAAACTGTTACAAAAGATTATGCAAGAGGTGTAGCCAAAGCACCCAGCAAAACAAGAGCTCTTACCGAATTAGTTTCACTTCGCCGGGCAATCGAGATGTACAAAGTAGAAAACGAAAAATTACCTGAAAGCCTGTCTGATTTACAGGTAAAGGTTAAAGATATAAACGAATACGAGTATGATTCCAAGACCGGTAAAGTAAAAAGTAAATATTACCCAAAACTCTAAGAAATTCAAAAATCAAATATCAAAATTTAAAATTACAGATTAAAGTTCAAAAATATATAAAAAAACTACCCATTTTTCAAAAGCATTAGAAAATTTTAATTTTTTATTTGTCATTTTGCTTTTTAATTTTTAATATTTAATTTATATTTTATCGTAATACTTGAGCACGTCTTTAATAGAATAAGAATTTACTTTTTCTTTGGAGAAACCAAGTTCAGAGACCATCTTATCTATTGTGTCCAAATCAGGAGCTTCTATCTCTAAAAATGCAGGAACATCATGATACTTATCTATTTCAAAATGTATTTGATTTAATTCATAAGTTGTTCTCTTTTTCTTAAACTCATATAACGGAAAAAGCCCTATACTCTTAAATATTCTCTTCATAGAACTAAAATCATTAACCTTAAGCTCATACTCATCCATAATTTTTGCTTCATCCTGGCTTATAAGTTCTTTATAGGTTAAAATGACCTTATCTTCCTTTTGTCTAAGTCTTAAAATCTTATCTTCTTTTTCTAAAAGTTTGTCCGAAAAATCAAAATATATACTAATAACCTCGCCTTCAAAAACCTTTTCCGCCCCCATTTTTTTTAGTTTTTCCTCTACTTCTTCTACATTTATCTCAAGAATCTTTACTTCAATTTCTTTCAAACATCCCCCTCAAATTTCATATAATAATAAATAAACACCTCCTAAGTCTTGCTATCCGAAAAAGCTTCCTTAGAAGCGAAAAAGACATAACCCTCTTCAGATATATATAGCTATAATTCTTAAAAGTGAAGGCGATACCGTTAATAAAAAATGTCTCGGAGACCGAGCGGGCATGGACTTTTGACAAAGTCAAAAGGAGCGAGGTCGAGAGTCAAGCAGCAGTTTTCTCTGCCTTCGAAAACATGACTGCGGTTTTTTATAACGGTATCCCTGAACGACAAGCGTCAGGCAAATTGACCATGCCCTTCCGAGACAGCAAGTCTCAGTATCTGAACTAACACGGTAAAATGTCTTACTTCTCAAGATCGTATTCGTTAATCTTGTTAAAAAGAGTCTTATACGAAATATTAAGCAGCCGTGCTGCTTGTGCCTTATTTCCTTCAGTCTGCCTCAAGGCTTCACTAATAATTCTGATCTCGGAATCTTTCTTTGCTTTTTCTCCGATTTCTCGAAGATTAAAACTTTCAATACTCTTATCTTCTTTTCTCTTTGCATGAAAAATTATATCTTCTTCTCCGACAACCTCAGATTCACAAACTATTAAAGCCCTTTTCACAACGTTCTCAAGCTCCCTCACATTTCCTTTCCATTCATGCTGCTTCAATTTCATCAAAGCCTTATCGCTAATGCCGCGAACCTTACCGGGAATACTCCCTCCGTACAAATCGATAAAGTGTTTTACAAGAATTTCGATATCCTCGAGTCTATCTTTAAGCGGAGGTAAATGAATGGGGAATACATTTAGACGATAATATAAGTCTTCTCTGAACTCCTTCTTTTCAACTAAATTTTCCAAATCCCTGTTAGTAGCACAGATTACTCTTACATCGACTTTAATTCTATCTCTTCCTCCCACTTTCTCAAACTCTTTTTCTTCAATAACCCTTAAGATTTTTGATTGGAGAAGTAAGGGCATATCTCCGATTTCATCCAAGAAAAGGGTCCCTCCGGAAGCCTGAGAAATCTTACCTTCCCTTTTAGAAACTCCTGTGGCAGTTCCTTTCTCAATACCAAACAATTCACTTTCAAGAAGCGTTTCGGGTATTGCGGCAGAATTTAAAACGATAAAAGGTTTATCTTTCCTTGGGCTCCACTGATGAATTGCCCTGGCAAACAACTCTTTACCTGTTCCGCTCTCTCCAAGAAGAAGAGCTGTAAGGTCGGTTGCCGCAACTTTCTTGACAAGATTAAGCGCTTTTTTTAAAATAGCCGAATTACCTACTATCTTTTTCTTAGCAGGAAAAGTTTCTTCTTCGATTTCATTTCTTATTTTTTCAATTAACAAATCCGGATCGAAGGGTTTCTGTATAAAATCTGAAGCACCCTTTTTCACGGCTTCCACCGCAGTCTTTATATCTCCGTAAGCAGTTATTATAAAAACCGGAAACTCGGGCGCAATTTTAAGAACCCTGGTTAAAAGTTCTAAGCCTCCCATCTCAGGCAATTTAAGGTCAAAAACTCCAACAGAAAAAACATCCCTTTTAAAAACATCAAACGCCTCTTCTGCAGAAGCACAGGATTCGAAAGTGAGATTTGCTTTCTCAAAATTGAGCTCTAACATTTTCCTGAAGTTTTCATTATCTTCGACAAGAAGAACTTTATTCATTACGAACCTCTCGGCAGAGTTATGATAAATTTGCTTCCCTTATCGGGTCTGCTTTCAACCCTAATATCTCCGCTATGCGCTTCGATAATCCTCTTGGCAACAGCCATCCCTACTCCAACTCCTCCGTCTTTTTTCGTGAAAAATAAATTAAAAATAGATGATAAAATTTCCTTATCCATTCCAACTCCAGTATCCTTTATTATAATATTAATCTTTTTCTTCTTTTGTTCAACCGAAAGAACTACATTTCCCTTCTCTCTGCACGCATCCAGAGCGTTATCCAGTATATTATATATCGCTCTACCAATAAGCTCCGCATCGGCCTTTAATTTAATATTTTCCGGAATATGAGTTTTTATATCTACTCTCTCGTTATCCAATCTTTTGATCACCTCATTTATCAAACTCTTAATATCGATTTCCTTTATTTCCGGTTTCAACGGTCCGGAAAGAGACAAAAGGTTTATAGAAAAATCATTTAAACGGCTCGTTTCTTCCAAAATGCCCTTTTTTACGTCTTTATTTTTAACGAGCTTACCAAACCCGAAAATGGCTCCGGTAGCATTCCTGATTTCATGAAGAACTTGAGTAACATTTTCACCCAAATTAGAAAGAAACAGTCTCTGGTTTAGCTCTTTTTCTATTTCCCGAACGTTCTTTAGCTTTTCTCTGTAATCCTTGACCATTTCTTGAATTGTATTCATTGTATATTCTATATTTTGCCCTTTTTCTCCCGCAACCTCCCTGATCTTCTTAAAAGGATAAGAAAATACCCAGTAGATATAAAATCCAAGTGCGATAAATGAGAAATAAACTATAATTCTTAAGAACAAGGAGATTCTAAAAATCCTTTTGAGTATACCAAGTTGTTCATCCGAAGCGCCTATCAACAGATAACCTTCCCCGACAGGAAATAAACCATATCTATATCCCCAGAAACTGAGTGTATCGGGAAAATTCTCCGGTTTAAAACTTACCTCGAAATCCGAAGAAACAACAAGATTCTTGGTAGAATCGAACAATTCGACCCAACTAAGTGAATATTCCGCTAAAACAGGATAAACTTTTTTTAAATCCAAGTCTTTTTTTTCTTCTTCATTAATTGCACCTTTAATCTTAGCAGCTCCTGAAGCAATCCTGTCATCAATTTCTTCAAAAAGTGCTTTTCTGACTCCAAGCGAATAAGATGTTGTAGAAACATCCAGACAAACAAATAATAAAAAAAGTAAAAAGAAACTTATTGAAAGCTCACGCATTCATCTAAAACTAAGTTCCCTCCCCCCAGGAGCTAAGATATTTCTGCTGTTCTTCGGTCAAAACATCAATTTCCAACCCCATTGTTTTAAGTTTTAAACGAGCAATCTCTCTATCAATTTCCGAAGGTAAAGTATAAACTTTTTTCTCCATTGTATCGGCTTCCCGAATCAGGTAAACTGCTGCATTAGCCTGGTTGGCAAAGCTCATATCCATTACTACTGCCGGATGCCCCTCGGCGCAGGAAAGATTAACCAATCTTCCACCACCAAGAAGATTAATTCTGCGCCCATCTTTTAGTTTATACTGAGTCACATTTTCTCTTATCGTTTTCTTTGATCCACTCATTTCTTCAAGGTCTTCAAGTTTTATTTCAACATTAAAGTGTCCAGAATTCCCAATTATTACGTTATCTTTCATTCTTACCATTTCCTCACCGGTAATAATCCATTTGTCTCCCGTAACGGTAATAAAAATATCTCCTATTCCAGCAGCCTCTTTTTTAGGCATAACTTGATATCCTTCCATAGCAGCTTCAAGAGCCCTTACAGGATCAGTCTCAACCACAATTACTCTAGCACCCATACCACTTGCTCTCTTAGCAACCCCCTTTCCGCACCATCCAAAGCCAAAAACAACAAAATTGCACCCTGAAATAAGATAATTTGTAGCCCGTAAGATGCCATCGATTGTGGATTGACCCGTACCGTATCGGTTATCAAATAAATATTTAGTCATTGAATCATTTACCGCAATAACAGGATAACCGAGAACTCCATCTTTAGCCATTGCCCTGAGCCTAATAACACCCGTTGTCGTCTCCTCCGTGCCCCCTATTACGTTATCCAATTCCGATTTATACTTATTATGTAGAGTGGAAACAAGGTCCGCCCCATCATCCATTGTAATATCGTGCCCATTCTTAAGCGTCTTTTCTATATGCCCATAATAGGTTTCCCTGTCAGCACCATGCTTTGCAAAAACCGGAATTTCAAATTCTTTCACCAACGCAGCCGCAACATCATCCTGAGTTGAAAGAGGATTAGAAGCACATAAAGCAACTTTTGCTCCTCCGGCTTTAAGAGCCAACATAAGATTCGCAGTCTCGGTTGTTACATGCAAACACGCAGCAATCGATATCCCCTTAAGAGGCTTTTCTTTCTCAAATTTTTCCTTTATACTTTCTAAAACCGGCATGAATCCCGAAGCCCAATCGATTCTTGCAACACCTTTATCGACTAAAGATTCATCTGTTATATCAAAATCCATTAATTTACTTCTCCTTTCAACTCGGAAACCTTATCTGTTTCCTCCCATTTAAAGTCTTTATCTTCTCTTCCAAAATGCCCATAACAGGCTGTATCCAGATATTGAGGACGCATAAGATCCAACTGCTCAATTATTTTTCTGGGACGAAAATCAAAAACTTTCTTTACGGCTTCCAAAATCTTTTCGTCAGAAACAACTCCCGTACCGAAAGAATCGATATATATCGAAACAGGCTCATCCATACCGATCGCATAAGCTATTTGTATTTCAACTTTATCAGCAAGCGAAGAAGCGACAATATTTTTAGCCACGTACCTGGCCATATAGGCAGCAGAACGGTCAACTTTGGTTGGATCTTTACCAGAAAAACATCCTCCACCATGTTTTCCTAACCCTCCGTAAGTGTCAACCATAATCTTTCTACCAGTCACTCCAGTGTCCGCTTGAGGGCCACCTATAACAAACCTGCCTGTAGGGTTAACAAGATAATTAGTATTACGGTCCAGTAAACTTTCTGGCACAGTCGTTTTGACAACTTCTTCAATAATATACTCTTTAAGTTCCTTCATTTTAACCTGAGGGTCACACTGAGCCGAAATCAAAACTGTATCCACTCTCCCCGGAAGCCCATCAATGTATTCAACCGAAACTTGAGATTTACCGTCGGGGCGTAAGAAATGATCCTCCTCCGCCTTTCTTATATCTGCCAGTTTTTTAACCAACTTATGCGCCAACATAATAGGCATAGGCATCAGTTCTTTCGTTTCTTTAGTCGCATATCCGAACATCATTCCCTGGTCTCCAGCTCCCCCCTTGTCAACTCCTAAAGCAATATCAGAGGATTGCCCTTGGATCATGGTAACGATACCACAAGTTTCGTACGTAAAATGATATTCAGTTTTAACATATCCTATATCACGTAACAATTTCCTTACCAACTCAGGCACATCTACATATACCGAAGTCGACATTTCTCCCGAGACCATTACTATACCACGTGTAGTTAGTGTTTCTATAGCCGTTCTAACTCTTTCTTTATCCGGATCATTTCTATAAATTTCGTCTAAAACCGCATCAGAAACCTGGTCGCAAATTTTATCAGGATGTCCCTCGGTTACAGATTCGCTTGTAACTATTCTTTTCACTTATCAACACTCCTTTCCCCAAACTAAGGAATTAGAACCAACAACAAATTTTCCTCTTGCATTTATAATCTCTGAATCATCACCTATAATTGAATCAAAAATATTCGAGTCTACAATCTTAACAGCATTACCAATGATAGAATTTCTAATACTCGTTTTTTCTATTAATGAATTTTCTCCCACAGTAACGAAATGTCCTAACTCTGCATCTTTTAACTGCGAAGAATCGCTAATATATGAAAAATTATTTATATGATCTTTAAACTCTACCCAATCAGGAGGATTCTTTAGGAGCTCTCTATTCGTTTGAAGTAAAGCATCTATTTTTCCACAGTCATACCATCCCCTGACGAAGAGTTGTTCAAGTTCCACTTCTTCTCTATTCAGCATAAGTTTTAATGCATCTGTCAGTTGATATTCATCTTTAGTCTTTATATCCTCTTCTATTAGAGAATTAAGCTGCCTGTACAACAAACCCCATTCTTTTATATAATAAAGCCCCACAACAGCAAAATTGGAATGGTGTTTATCCGGTTTTTCCACTAAATCAACAATTTTATCATCTTTAACTTCAGCCACTCCAAACTTTCGCGGGTCTTGTATTTCTTTTACCCCTACAAGATTTTCTTTCCCTTCTTTAATTATATCCCAATCTAAATCAAATATCGAATCACCCAGGTAAATCAGAACATCACTTTCGGGTGAAATCACCTCTCCAGCCTTCCAGACCGCGTGCCCCAAACCTTTTGCTTCTTCCTGCACAACCCATTTTATAGGTAATTCCGCATAATTCTCGCGGACCCAATTTTTTATTATATTTCCTTTGTAACCTACCACCAAAACTATTTCAGACGGAGAGATTTTCGAGATAGATTTAAATATCCATCCAAGAACAGTATCCCCCGCGCAAAGCAAAAGAGGTTTAGGCACACTAAATGTCAGAGGTCTAAGCCTCGTTCCATAACCAGCAAGCGGAACAACCACCGTCATTCGGCAAGCCTTCTTTTTAACTCCTGTATCTTCTTAACTGGAAGAGGATCCACCTTGTAATTCCTCGCGAGATAAAAAGAAAGATAATCACCTTTTTGTATAAGTGAAAAGAACTTGGCAAGTTGAGATTTGCCCTCAGAGTATACATCCATAATTTCGCCCGCAAATTCCTTGATTAACTCCGTAGTTATTTCGATTCTTTTTTTCATTTTTTCCTTCTCATCCCTATCTCTTAAAATAAAAATGAAAATCCTCTTAAGAATCTCTTGGGGGTTTTCCCAACCTACTATTTCATTATGATTTAACTCAGAAAATATTGCAAAATGAGCGAGAGACTTTGAATTTTCATTTATTTGAGTGCACCATCTCCTTGCAATACCACTAAAATCATAAGCTGAGTAGATAAAAGGAAGCTTTTCTTTTAATCTACCGCTGACTTCCTCTGCCCAGATTTTGGCTGTTTCCATATTGTCGGAAAGGATTCTTATAACCTCATCAATATCTTCCTTTTTTACCTTAATTAAGTTTGATTTCCTCAAAACTTCCAAAACAGGAAAAAACAAATAAGCGATTGCTCCTCTCGGAGGATATCCTTTTGGAATGGAAATAAGAGGTAAATTTTCCTCCTTAGCCCGATCGCCTACCACTCCGTTACTGCTAACACATAAAATCTTAGCCTTTTTAGGTACCTGATTCATAAGAGACAGAGTTTCTTCCGTATTACCTGAATAACTGACAATAATCACCAGGCTCTTACTATTAACAAAACGAGGCAAATTATAATCCCTGACAATAAAAAAAGGTATTTTAGAATGCTTTGCCGCTATATTTTGTAGCAGCTCGCCCCCTATAGAAGAACCTCCCATACCCCCAACACATACATTTTTTATGCCCTTAAAATCGAAATCTGTTGCCGAACCAAGCTCAACAGCCTCTTCGATTTGCTGAGGTAAATCATCAATAATTTCAATCATCTTCAACCTCCACTAATATGTTTTTAAGAGAAGGAAACCTGTTTAGCATTTCTTCCTTCAAGAATTCCCTTACTTCACGTGCCGATCTCTTTTTCTTAGCGCTATCTAATAACTCCTTACATTCTTTTAAACTTAACCCTCTTATAATATTTTTAATCTGAGGAATAAAACTTGGAGGCAACGAAAGTTCATCCATCTCCATCCCTATAAGCAGCGGTATTGCAACCACATCGGAAGCCACATCCCCACAAACCCCAACCCATTTATTGTTATGATGTGCCTTATGCACTGTCATTTCCATAAGAGTAATAACCGCAGGGTCAAGCTGGTCAAAAAGGCTGGATATATTCTTATTACCTCTATCAACAGCAAGTGTATACTGAGTCAAGTCATTTGTTCCTATAGAAAAAAAGTCTACTATTTCAGAAAAACAATCTGCCATTAAAGGAACAGACGGTATTTCGACCATAGCACCTATTTCAATGTTTTCATCATAAGCTATACCCTCTTTTTTCAACTCCGACTTAATCTCTTCTACGATCTTTTTAACCCTCACAATTTCATCCAACTGTGAAACCATCGGAATAAGAATTCTAACATTACCTTTAGATGAAACCTTCAGCATCGCGCGTAATTGATCTTTAAAGATTTTCTCGTTAGCAAGAGTAAAGCGAACACCTCTCCAACCTAAAAAAGGATTCTCTTCCTGGACTTTCGTCTTAAAAACTTTATCTCCTCCAAGATCCAATGTCCTCATAATAACATAATCCGGATAAGCATTTTCCGCAACTTTTAAATAGAAATCATACTGTTCTTTCTCACCGGGAACTTCTTCTGAAGTAAGAAAAAGAAACTCGGTACGTAAGAGACCTACTCCTTTAGCCCCAAATTTTTTAATAAAAGGGATTTCGATAGGCAATTCGATATTGGCAGAAATATCAATAGAATAGCTGTCAATGGTTGTAGCGGGAAGATCTTTTTGTTCAAGAAATTTCTTTTGAATAGCATCTGCTTCTTCTTTTTTCCGCTCAAATCTCCTTTTTGTATCCTCGTCAGGATTAATAACAATAACTCCGCTGATACCATCAACTATTACCTCGTCTCCGGATTCTATCTCCTCGGTAACTCCGTTTGCTCCTACAACAGCCGAAATATTTAAAGCCTCTGCCAGAATAGCAAAATGAGAAGTCCTACCTCCTTTTTCAGCTATCAGACCTCCAATGCCAGCTTTACTCATCTGCAGAACAGTAGAAGCGGTAAAACTCTCTGCTATCATAATGTCACCATAATTCCCTAATGCATCATCTGTCTCCTCTTCCCTCAAATTTTTTAGTAATCTACCAACAATATCCTTCACATCCAGGTAGCGCTCTGCTATATAACTATTCGGAATATCTTCAAAATCTTTTTCCAAACTCTCCGAAAAATTAATTATGGCTTCTTCCGCCGATTCTTTTCCGGAACTGATTCTCTTTTCCACTGAATTTAGGAAAAGAGGATCCTGTAAGAAAAGTATCTGGACATCTATTAATCTCGCGCTCACCGGATCGCTTGCGCTCTTTAATTCAACTTTAAGGTTTCTAAGTTGTCTTAAAGCCATATTGCGCGCCACCTCAAAAAGAGCGATTTCCTCCGCAGTATCCTTTCTTTCGGACAATGAAGAAAGCGCTATTTGTTTAGGCGAATAGACAAAACTCTTACCTATTGCAATGGACGGAGAGGCAGGAGTACCTCTAAATACTTTATTCTTCATCGAATTTCCTTATTTCTATTAATTCAATCAATGATTCCACTGCTTTTTTCTCATCCTTACCTTCCGCTATGATTGTTACCTTATCGCCCTGTTCAGAAGCCAACATCAGAACGCCCATAATACTTTTAGCATTAACTTTAACATTGTTTTTCTCCAACTCTACTTTCGAATCAAAAGAAGAAGCAAGCTTAACCATCATAGAAGCTGGCCTAGCATGAATGCCTAAAGAATTTTTAATTTCCGCATCTTTCTTAAACATTTTTATGCTTTTAGCAAAGATGCGATAAAAGAGAAACGATTGTATCCTTTAGTTCTTTTCTCGATACAATCATATCTATAAGACCATGTTCCAGGAGAAACTCAGCTCGCTGAAAACCATCAGGCAATTCTTTTTTTATTGTTTGTTTTATTACTCTGGGGCCCGCAAATCCAATAAGTGCACCAGGCTCGGCAATTAAAATATCTCCAAGTGAGGCGTAAGAAGCAAAAACTCCAGCAGTGGTGGGGTTAGTAAGAACAGAAATGTAAGGTGTTTTTAATTTATTCAGAGCAGTCGCGGTTTTCGCCATTTGCATCAAGGAAAGAATCCCTTCCTGCATCCTGGCACCTCCGGAAGCATTGACTATTAAAAGAGGCAAACTAGACTCACTTGCCCTCTCAATTGCTCTTTTAACTCTTTCCCCTACAACAGACCCCATAGAACCACCAATAAAAGAAAAATCCATAATCGCCACTTCAACATCTCTACCATCAATCTTAGCTTCTCCACATAAAACAGCTTCACTTAAAGAAGTTTCCCTCCTTGATGCTTCAACTTTTTTTCTGTAGCCTTTAAATTGCAAGGGGTCTACGGTTTTGATATCCTCGTCAAAAGGGGTAAAAGAGTTCTCATCAAGCAACAATTCTCTATAAAAATCACTGCCCACTCTAAAATGAAAATTACACTTAGAACATACCATAAGATTTTTCTGGACCTCTTTCTTATAAAGTATCTCCTCACAGGAGGGACACTTTATCCATAAGCCATCCGGAATTTCTCTCTTTGAACTCCCTTTTCCGATTTTTTTTCTAATTTGAAACCACTTCATTATTATATCTCAAAAAATTACATGCCGGAGGTCGGACTTGAACCGACACGGAGAAAATTCTCCACCGGATTTTAAGTCCGATGCGTCTACCGATTCCGCCACTCCGGCTTAACCCTTTAATTTTACCTTATAAAACTAATCTGTCAAGACCTCTCTTCCGGCCATCTATTCTTCTTCTATCTTTTCTTTTACTTCGCATTTAATCTGAAGAAGTTCTTTTCTTATATCCTTAACATGTAAAATATCTTCTTCCAAATCAATATTTAGAGTCGCCTCAACAGCCAACAATGCTTCTTCCCACATTTCAAGTTCCAAAAGTATCTTCGCCTTATAGTAGTATGCTTCAAACTTTGAATAATCGTTCCCGGCGGAAATCGTGATAAGTTTATCCACGGTTTTTAGAGATTTCTGGTAGTCTTTTTTACCATAATAAGCCTTCAGCAAAGGCCAGGTAAAAGTTCTCGAATCAGGAAAAGAACTTAATAAAGGTTCAAGAAATGCTATGGATTCATCGTAATCGCCTTCACGATTACATATGTTAGCGTAAGCTAACGTTGAATACAAAGAAACATATTTTGCCCCGTCAATAGCCTTTCTCAACATTGCGAGTCCCTTTTCTTTATCCTTACCCATAAACGGAAGATGTCCCTTCATGTATTCCCATCCCCCTAAACCTAAATAAACATCAGCTAAGGTTGAGTCAAGATCTCTGGCCTTTTCCAGATAATAAACTGCCGGATTTATCATAAAAAACGTACCAAAGTAATCTTCTTTCATAACATAATAAAAAATCTTCACATTGTAACTTCCTCCGATAAAAAAGTAACCCCAGGGATCATCGGGATATTTTTTAGTCCATTCCTTTCCCTTATCCATAGCTGAATCCGCATATACAAATATTTTCTCCTTATAAGAATTATTTCCGAGATCAACCCACATCATTTCGTAGAGCGAGGACAACAAAAAATATGAAACAGGATGATCGACTTTACGCTTTTTAACAACTGTTAAAATAGATTCGGCACGCGCAAAGTCCTCCACATATGAACAATTAATTGCTTCATTTAATAGTGAATCTATTTCAGGTGAAAGAGTAGAAAACAATAAAAACAAAGTTAACATATTCAAAAATCCCTCTCTTTACCGCTAAATACGGCCGGATAATCTATATTGAATTTTCTTTTGTAATAAATCCTCTGAACTCCTAAAACCACTGCAAAAAGCGGAATTACTATTGGGGTTATAAAGAATACAATAATTGCAAGTATTCCGGGAATAGCCCTAAAAGAAAACAATATTGACTTCTTTGTTTGTTTAATATAAGCTATCAGAAATATCGGAAATGCAAGTCCCGCCCCTATAAGACATATATATCCTTTTTCTCCTAAAAAACAAGACACAATTATGGCAACCAAATCAAGACTTATACCAAGTAAAAGAGTGTTTTTTTTACCTAAAAAGACGCCAGACGTAACTTTCCCTTCCTCCCTATCACCTTCTATATCCGGAATGGTTGTATTAACAAATACAGCCGCCACTGCAAAAAAATATGGAATAGCAATAAGAAACATGGCGGTGGAAGGTTCCGCCACAGAAAGCCAACCAACCATAAAAGCGAGTACACCATACCCAGATGCATTCCAAATTATATCCAGAAAAGGTCTTCCTTTTGTTTCAATGGGAGGAAACGAATAAGTAATGCCCAAAAAAAGAGAAATCAGGAAAGCAATAAAAATATTCAACCCAAGGAAAAACGAGCCCAAGACAGCTATTATGAAAAGCGCACTCATTTCTATGTAAGCATTTTTAAGAGGGATAAGACCGTCAGAAATCAAGAACAATTTTTTGTTTTTCTTATCCGACTCTCTATCAACGATCTGATTAAAAATATAAACACCCCCCATAAGCATGGTATATAGTATAAAAGCACCGACTGCCCCGAACGAAATTTCTCCCTCCCCGTGATGGGCTCCAAGAAGGAAAAATATCCATAAAGGGAGAAATAAAGTGGGACGAAGTAACATAAAATAATCCATCAGACGAGATTATAAATAATAAAAACTAAAAGTCAAGGCGATTTGTCCTCCCCTACTCCCATTTCTTTTACCACAGAGTACACAGAGATAAACCTCCATCTGCTTTCCGCTAAAACCAACCTCACACACCATTTTTTAAGGGGATTTTCTGTATTATTTCTGCCTTGACAATACTTTGAAATTTCCTTAAAATAACAAAAAAAGTTGTATTTTTAATTATTTTAAAAGTTAAAAAAAGAAAAAATTATTGTAACAACTAAATTAAAAGGAGGTATTTATTATGAAGGCTAAAATCGCCATAATCGTGATAGTAGTGGTAATTGCCATAGTAGCTGTTTTACTCGTTACAGATGTAATTGTTATCACAAAAACAGTCGAGAAAACAGAAGAATCAATCACTACGGAGGAAGAAGCCGGCGAATTAGAGCCCACCAAAGAAGAGGAAGCGCCAGTTGAATCCGTTTCTGGCAAGTTAGGACTTTCCAACATTGTATTTTGCTCGGAAAGGCCCAAAGGCTACATGGATTATAAAGAACAACCAGACGCAACATTCAAACCGGGCGATGTCGTCTGGGTCTACTATAATTTAGACGGCGTAAAATATAATATAAATCAGGATAACACAAAAGAAGTGTGGCTGAAATTACACTTAACGTTGAAATCACCCGAAGGTGTTGTTCTGTTGGACGAAGATTTATACAATGAACATAAAAACTTTGGGGAAGAGTATAATTTAGAGGAGTTATTTTTAAGGGTTAATATAAATACAACAGAAGAACTCGCCGAAGGTAAATACATTGCAGAATCGACTCTCAGAGACGAACTCGCCGACAAAGAAGCTACTGCCTCAACGAGTTTCTGGCTGCAAAAATAAATTTATCACAGAGAATACGAAAAAATAAAGAATTTAGAAGTTAGGAGTTAGCAGTTAGAAACTCAACCCCACCCCGAAAAACTTATTAGACTGCAAAGACCACAGAGTTTAATGTTCGTTTTTTTCTATCTATGTGGTTTTATATAGATAGGGTACGGACCGACTTCAACCTCCAAGGCGTTATTATCCGCTTCCAGTATAATTGAATGCCCCAGCATATCTATAACCTCATAAGCCCCGCTTTCAATAGGAATAGTTGCGTTAAGCGAACCTGACACGTTCCATACAACAATAACCGGGTCATAATTTAAGCTATCGGCATTGGGATTAAAGCGATAAGCGTAGTAACCTGCCGTACCGTCACTTATCGCACCTATTAGCTTCGGTTTTGGCATTAAGCTAATCATATTTTGCACAGCGTAAGCGGATTCATACCTTTCTCTAGTATCAAAAACAAAAAAACCCGTATTACTTCCGTCTGCGTCAAACATAAACATAACATGCACTGTTTCCACCCCCAACCGTAACGCTGTTAAATACAAACGCACCACATAAGCTGCCTGGAAACGCTCTGTCAAACCTTCATCCCGTTCGAAAACTCCTTCCAGACGATTATACCCAACTTCAGTAAACCAGACCGGCTTATCCTCATTTCCATAGTTATCCATTATTTGTCTGTACATGTTATAACTATTAGCTACCGAATAATGGTATGAGCCTCTACCGACAGGGTAATCCTCTGCATCGGGTGGACAGTAATGTGTGTAGGGATGATTGGATAAAATGTCATAACAGGCAGAAGGATCTTCCCCGATATCCTCCACAGCTTTATGAACGAGGCCTATGAATCCGGAATCGGGATTTGTTGGATCAGGGCCCCAGTATATATCATCTGCACTACCCCCACAGGCGGACAACCCTACCACCTTAATGCTATCTCCCCATATGCTCTTTATATGATTATAGCTTGTGCAGAGTAACTTTGCATATAACCTTGTCTTTTGACGCATCGAAGGAGGATCATCAAGATAAGCTCCGTAAAGATAATGTAAATTCGGCTCATTCCATATTTCGACGTATTGAATCGGTTTATAAGGTTCATCTGGATTATCCCCAAAAAATGAACCGCCAGGGCCATAACGGGAAAGAATTGTATCCATATAAATAATGTAATCATCTATAAAGGCTTGATCCTGAGCCTCATCTTCCCAATCTAAACCATAGGCACTTCTTATCTTTGTTGTACCACCAGCAATGGTTAGCATGATATCTATATCGATACTGTTTAACGCTCTCATAGCATTATCGTTGAATTGAGCAAGATGAGCGCCGGGCCTTATGCTCCCCCATCCAACCTCTGAGACTTCATCCTGCCAGTGAGCATAATCAGAAAAATATGTGTACCATGCGTACAGTCCGTAAATAGATATATCAGGAACAGGTGCATTAATTATATCCTCAATATCCGGAAAATCCTGCATCTCATCTATACTAATTCTTTCAGGGTAGAAAGGAACGGTCTCTGGCTGTCCAATCAGGATTTTATCGATACCCATAACTCCGAACAAGAAATTATTTATAACAATAAACTTTAAACTTTGCTCGTTATTAATATTGAGAAGATAAACTCCAGAAAGAAGAGATTCTCCTGAAATAGTAACTTCCGAATCATTAAAACTTCTTATCCTCCTTCCGCAGACATCTATAACTCCAACTGAAATTGCCTCGTCGCTTTCCAATATTAACCTACCCGACTCTTCAATTATATTTAGGTAGCAAAAAGCCTTTTCACTTTTTAATAATAAGAAAAAAAATAATAAAATAGATAAAATTTTAGTATATTTGAAAATTTTCAACAATAACTCCTTTCTGGCAATTATAATCTAAAGAAGGGTAGAATGTCAAGGGCTGGAGATGCTTCGCATCAGTTAATTAGTAAAGTAGTTAAATGGGAAATTAGTTAAAAAAACTACAATACCTACATGTTCTACATGTAAAAAAATTGGAGGTGGGGTGGGTAAAAGACATAATTATTTTTTTCTCTGTGAGTTTGTCTTTTCTCTGTGAACTCTGTGGTTAAAACAATGCCGGAGGAGGGATTTGAACCCACAAGTATTCTCACAAGCGTTTCTACTGCTAAAAAAGTTTTATTATTCATGCTTTATAAGCCTTTTAACTTAATTACATAAATCTTAATAGATGACTTATTTCTTTATTATTCCAATTAGTATGTCACTCAAGAGTCCCAATTTTAATGTTAGTTATAAATGCTTAGACGGAAAATTTTGTTCTAAATTAAATTTATTTTAAAGTGAACAGTAAATTCTTATCTCAACACCTTCCTCGCAAATGAGACTGTAAAATATGCCATTAGAAACAACCCCAAAAAACCTTCGATCCCGGAGAGAAATCTCAATATCCCGTGGGGGTAACAATCACCATAACCTATAGTCAAAAAAGTAATAATACTGTGATATAAAGCCTTGCTCGCTTTATTTATAATCGTTTCGTTCCCTTCACCAGATGGAAGTAATAACTCAAAATACTTATAATATATTCCGGAAAATAACACTAAAACTACAAACATGCTAACTGCTACATTACGGGGGGCTATTCCGTACTTTCCCATCAATTCAAAAACTACTCGTTTAAAACCGTATACCAATTTTTTCTTAAACCGAATTTTACAATTATCCCCTTTTTTTATTTCTGCTTCGTCCCGGATCTCATGATACTTAAGCCAAAAATAAGCACTATCTTCATCCTCATACTGCCCTAGACTACGGAAATTTTCCTTAAGCAATCTAAATTGTTCTCTTTTTTCTTTGTGGGTTGTATCTTGCTGGATGTTGATTACATCTGCTTTGCTTTTTGCTTTTCTTCCTAAAAGTAATTCCCCTGCGCCTACAAATATTTTACCAGTTAACTGTGTATTTACTAATTTCAATTGATTTATATTTGCTCCTGTGAAGTTAAGGGTTCCATGGATTAACGAGTTAGAAAAATCAATTACATCTGCCTTCTTAACTCTCATATCCCAATCCCCAAGAACTTTCAAAGAGGCAAAAAACATACATCCCTCACCGAAGTTTACGTCCTCAAAGGAAACATCTGCTTTACCGAAGTTCGTATGCTCGAAGGAAAGATCCCCATCTCTGAATTTTGCACCTCTGAAGGATACATTCCCATTCCCGAAGGTTATACCCGAAAAGTCAGCCTTACCTTTTTCGAAGATTGAATCTAAGAAAGAAATATCTCCTTCTGCGAAGGTTGCATCATTAAAGAGAACATCTCCTTCCCCGAAGTTTGCCATTTGGAAAGGAACTCTTCCCTTCCCAAAGCTTGCGCTACTGAAGATAACGTCCCCATTCTCGAAACTCGCATTCCAGAAGGAAGTATCTCCCTCAAAAACCGCATAAAAAAATTCAGCTCCCCAATCAAAGAAAGCAAACGCTGCGTTGAAATTCTTTAGGACAACTTCATCGTAATCTCCACTTCCTTCTCTTCTCCTATACTCCGAAAGGGAAAATCCTTTTATATACTTATTTTTTAAATCTACTGGTTTTCCAATCGCTATCCACTCATAAATCTTCTCTTTTTTAACTACCTCGAATATCTTCTCTTCTAAAAATTTATTTTTTTTCAAACTAAAAAGCTTTCTACTACCCTCAGTAGCTTTTATTACAACTTTCTCCAATCCATCTTCTTTGAAAGGTTCGCTTATCTCATATCCCATACACTAAAACTTACGAATTTTCAAGAACTTGTCAAGAAACCAAATCTTCATAAAAGAGAAATTTTTGGCAAATTTAACACATTTATGAACAGCTGTAAAAAAATATCTTACTATCTATCAATATCTTAGAAAAATTTTATATACTTTTTCGAAACGTTTTCCCCTTATAAGAAACAACATCATTCTCAAGAGAGTAGAGAATTTTATATACTTTTCCGGGAAGGGAGTTCATATAAGTAAACGATATTTATTAAAATACACCTATCGAAACTTAAATAGAAATTCCCGAATGCTATAAAAAAAGAGAAAAAAGAAAGGAGGCAAAAGATGTTATTGTATTTGTTAAATCTTTTCTGACCTATGTTTTTTGAAAACAGGTTATCTATGAAATGACTAAAGCGTTAATGTAAAGTTAAACACAATAAAAGGAGTGTTTTTATGCCAAATATAAAATACTATAAAGTGTCTGAGGCTGCTGAAATAGCTCAGATAGCCAACAAGACAATGTACGGATTGGTAAGAGAGAAAAAGGTGCCATATGTAAAAATAGGCGGATCAATACGTATACCAATTGAGCGTTTTCAGAATTGGCTTGCATCAAGAACAGTTGATCCTATAGAATAGTCAAGCCTAAATCCCTTTAAAATTAGATAAAAGATTCAGTTTTTAAAGTTTCAAGTTTTCTCTTAAGGGGATTCACGAAAAAAACAAATGATAAAAAATTAATAAGTGCTTGCATCAAAGTACACAGCTACCTTCACGTCAACAGCAAGAAAAACTTTATAACTAAAAAAAGAGAGGTCATAATGGCTTTAACAAAAATAATGAATATTAATAAAGTATACAAATACTCAATATCATATCTAAACTCAAAATTGTCGATAATTCCTGTAAAGGTAAAATCTAAAACCCCAGCAATCAGTAGTTGGAAAGAATATCAACAAAGAGTTCCATCTTATGAAGAAGTAGAAGATTGGTTTAAATATACTCCGAACACAAACATTGCTATAGTAACTGGTACAGTGAGTGGCAATCTAGTAGTAATAGACTTTGATGACAAAAAAATATTTGATGAATGGTTTGAAAGTCATAAGGAGATTGCCGAAAACACATGGCTTGTTGAGACGGCAAGGGGTTATCATGTATATTTTAAACTTAAGGGTAAAATCCCTCGAAAATTTAAATTTAAAGGAGGCGATGTCCAAGGTAATGGCGCGTATGTTGTAGCTCCTCCATCAGATCATCCAGATGAAAAACCATACAATTTTATAAATAAAACCGAGAAAATTTTCGAGATAGAGAATCTGGCAGAAATCGATATATATCCTGAGAACATAAGCAATCAAAGCGACTGGGCGGAAAAAGCCTTAAAGGGAGTACCTGAAAATTACAGGAATGATACCGGAATTAGATTGGCAGGCCTCTGGAGAAGCCGAGGAGATTCTGAAGATACCATTCTCGAAAAACTGATAGATTGGAACAAAAAAAATGAACCGCCTTTAGCAGAAGAGGATTTGAAACCAATTGCAAAGTCTGCTGCCAAATACGAAAAAGGAAAGAAATTAAGTCAGAAAGAAAGACTCCTGCATTATGTTTTAGAAAGTGGAATAACATTTTTTCACGACCAGATTGGAGAACCCTTTACTTCTTTTGCTACCGAAAACCATAGAGAGATAATTAACATAGGCTCAAAAAAGTTTGATCTTTGGCTCTCTCACATTTTTCTTGAGAAGGAAAATATAGTTATAAATTCAGGTATTAAAAAAGCAGTAAAAGATATTCTCGCAGCAAAAGCTATCTTCGAAGGACAAGAAAAGAAACTGTGGAATAGAGTCACAGAATATAACGGGAGTTTCTGGTATGATCTGGCCGATAAGAAATGGAGCGCCATAAAAACAGACGAATTAGGATGGAAACTTATTGGGAATCCTCCTGTCTTATTTGTTAGATATCCTCACCAATCTCCTCAAGTCACCCCCAGCTATGTTGAAAATCCTTCCAATTTTCTGGAAGAACTATTTAAATTTATCAACATTAAGAGCAAAGATAATCGACTTTTATTAAAAGTTTATCTTGTATCATCATTTATCCCTGATTTTCCTCACCCTATTCTTGTATTGCATGGAGATAAAGGCTCGGGAAAAACATTTAGTTTTAAACTTTTAAAAATGCTAATTGATCCCAGCCAGGTAGAAGTTTCCACTTTACAAACAGATATATCCGAAACAATCCAAAATTTATATCATCATTGGATTTCCTACTTTGACAATATTTCATCAATCCCAATACCGATACAAGATGCTCTATGTCGTGGTTGCACCGGAGAGGCTTTTTCAAAAAGGGAGTTATTTACAAATCAAGGAGATATAATTTTTAAATTTCAGCGTTGTATTGGTTTGAATGGAATAGACCTAAGTTTTAATCGGCCTGACTTAATGGATAGATCTATTATTTTTGATCTGGAACGGTTCGAAAGAACAAAACCGGAGAAGATTCTTATAGAAGAGTTTGAAAAAATAAAACCAAAAATCCTTGGAGCTATTTTTACAATCTTAAGCAAAGCAATCTCTTATCACAAAAAAAACGTATCCACTACCTTCAAATTTAGAATGGCTGATTTTGCTCATTGGGGATTAGCCATCACTAATGCTTTAGGTTATAAAGAAGAAAATTTCTTAAAAGCTTATGGGAATCAGGTAAAAAGAACCGTTCTTCATTCACTATATACAAATCCACTAGGCCAAGCAATTCAATCTTTTGTTAATAAAAATCTTCAAGAGGAAAAAGAGTGGAAAGGAACTCCAACGGAACTTTATAATAAACTTAATAAAATTGCCAACCAAGAGAAAATTGATACCAATTCTAAACTTTTCCCAAGTGGTGCCAACTGGATGTGGAGACGATTAAGAGAAATTAAAGTGGACTTACAACAAACAGGTATTGTTGTAAAAAATATTCATTCTGGGAAACAACGAGAAATAACCATATCAATTTTGGACAAAGAAAATAAAAATACAATAAGTTCTTTTCAAATACATAAAGGAATTATCTAGTCATCTAGCTTGTCAGATCTATTGAACCAAGTTTTATCAACAAAACCATATAGCATATACAACATTAACAGCATTTCTCTTTCTTTTCTTTATTTTAACCTTTTGGTTGTTAGCGTAAAAAGACTGGCCTATACCAAAAGCAAACATATATAGAGAATAAGCAATTATACTGTTAGTGGTGTATATGCTGTTCACTGGCAATATTTCAATATGCCAATAAAATTCTAAACACGAAAAAATATCTCCTTTCTGCACTCTCTATTATTTTTTTCCAGGAATAAACCTGAGTACCGCTCAAATTACCATAATTATGTTCATTAAAAACAACCACATTTTCATATGAAACAAAATTGGTTCACGGTGATACAAATCAGAACCATTTTTATCATATTCATTCACAGGTACTTACGTTTTTATGTGCGAATCAAATGAACTCAATGAACTAAATATTTTGTGATTATGAACCAGAAAATCTTATGAAATAATAGATGAACAGAGTTATGAACGGAGATGATTTTTTAACCAAGAAGGTAAAATTTTAACCAAAAAAATAAAATATACTAGTAATATTACCCAACAAGAGCCCAGTTTTCTTCTAATCACTCATATAAACGCCAGGAACCATTTCTTCGATAGGACCCAATCAAGGATACCCTCAATCGAGCAAATATTCAATTTAAGGTTAAAAAATACAAATATACTTTTAGTTAGCTTAAAATGTTATATAATACCGTTTAGGCTTGACAAAAAAATTTATTCGGGCATACTTACTATATAATACCTTTTTTATATCTAAGGGGTATTATAGGGGTTGTTATAAAGATGAACCGAAGAAAGAAAAAGTTACCGGAATTTTTATCAAAAGAAGAACAAGAAGTTCTACTCGAACAACCCAATCTAAGATATCCTACCGGAGAAAGAAATCATCTTATAATGAGATTGATGTTAAATGCAGGGCTCAGATTAAGTGAGGCAACAAATTTAAAATGGATCCATATCGATCTTATGAGCGGAAAGGTGATGGTTCGCGAAGGAAAAGGCGCGAAGGATCGAACCCTTTGGTTAGGTGAGCAAGATCTAATTTATCTGAAAAGATGGAGAGAACGCCAGATAGAAGTAACAGGTAAAAATCCGGAATACGTATTTACCACTTTGAAAGGTGAACAGCTCGATAATCGGTACGTTAGAGAAATGGTTTACCGGTACACAGAAAAAGCTGAAATAAAAAAGAACGTATCTCCTCACACATTGAGACATACTTTCGCAACCGATCTTTATAAAGAATCTAAACATAATATAAGGCTCGTTCAAAAAGCCCTCGGTCATTCCGACTTGAGCACAACACAAATTTACACTCACCTAGAAGACGAAGAACTTGAAGACGCATTGAAAAATTTTAGGAGATAGCATTATTTTAAAAAAGGAGGTTACTGTTGGGATTGTTTAAAATAACAGTAGAAAAAGTAAAGAAATGGGGGGAGGAAAAGAATGTAAGACCACTAAGCAAGGCTTTGGAGGATGGAACTGAAGATGTCCGCATTGCAGCAGCCAGTGCTTTGG
>CAZHNS010000017.1:0-52168 GCA_964534175.1 uncultured bacterium
GGTATGTATTGGTTGCTTTTGAATGAACCAGTACCAAAAGGAGAATAAATTTGAAACCCCTCCTTCATGTACTTATTGTAGATGATTCAAAAGATGATGCAGAGTTGATAGCGCTTGTTCTTAAGAAGGGAAATTATGAGGTTGATTGGGAGAGAGTCGAAACAAAAGAGGCAATGTCAAAAGCACTTGAGAAACGAAAGTGGGATATTATTATTGCCGATTACTCTATGCCTCATTTCAGCGGGCTGGGGGCCTTAGAACTGGTGAAGAAGAAAGCTTCTGAAGTTCCCTTTATTCTAGTTTCCGGTGTTATTGGTGAAGACGTGGCTGTAGACGCAATGAAAAAAGGTGCCCACGATTACATTACAAAAGAAAAAATGAAACGCCTGGTCCCTGCCGTTCAGCGTGAATTGGAAGAGGCCGCTATGAGAAGAAAGAAAAAGGAAGCAGAAGAAAGAATAAAACACCTTAATAAAGTTCTCAATTCAGTTAGATATATTACCCAACTCATAGCCAGAGAAAAAGTCAAATCAACATTAATGAAAAAGGTTTGCAAAAATTTTGTAAAGACCAATGAGTACGCTGCTGCGTGGATAGCTTTAATCAATAATGATAAAAGTATAATAAAGATAGAGAAAGCCGGTTCTGGGGTAGATTTCCTGGAAGACGTAAAAGAAAATAGTAAGCTCGATTGTGTTGAAAAAGCAGTAATGACTTCAGAAATCCAGAATTCTATTGAGCTTAAAAAAATCTGCCAGAAATGCTCTTTTCGAGGAAACTGTCCGGGAAGAATAACGATAAGCCCGATGAGCTATGGGAATAAAGTTTACGGAACATTGGCAATTCTACATCCTGATGGATTTGTTCCGGACTCCGAAGAGAAAAATTTGCTCAAAGAAGTTTCGGATGATTTAGGTTTTGCTTTTCACAGCATAGATTTAGAAAAAGAAAGCAGTAAAAACAAAAAGAGATTAAAGGAGAGTTTAGAAAAAGTCCAGAAATTCTTAGATGGTACCGTGAAGGCTCTTTCTTCTGTGGTCGAGAAAAGAGATCCTTATACTGCAGGACATCAGAAAAGAGTCGCGGAACTCGCAGTGGCTCTGGGAAAAGAATTGGGGCTTAATGAAGAAAGGCTTGAGGTTCTAAGGATGGCAAGTCTTCTTCACGATATAGGAAAAATTTACATTAGGGCGGGAATACTTAACAAACTTTCAAAATTGGATAAACTCGAGATGAATTTAATAAAAACTCACCCCAAAGAAGGTTACGAAATACTCAAATCTGTAGACTTTCCGGGTCCTGTAGCAGAAATTGTTCTACAACATCACGAACGCCTAGATGGTTCAGGCTATCCTGAAGGACTTACTGGAAAAGAAATCCGTTTGGAATCCAAAATTCTGGCTGTAGCGGACGTATTTGAAGCTTTTACCTCTGACAGACCCTACCGTCCATCACATAGCTTCGACGATACTATTAAAAATATTTCCGAGAACAGCGGAACACTTTATGATAAGAAAATCGTTGAAAAATGTATAAAACTTTTTAAAGAAAAATCCTTTCCTTTTGATAAAAAATAGTTTCTGAAAGTTCTATTTTGGTTACTCAAAAGCTATATTAAAGTTTAACTAAACAGTGCTAAATTGATTTATTTTTTTATAGACCGTTTTCTTTTTCTGAAAGGTAATAGCTAAGACGTGCTAATTCTGAGGAAAGGTCAATATTTCTAATAATGAAATGATTGGAGAAATCATTGAGAGAAGAAAGATAAGAAGGTGTAAAATTTAATATTGCTTCAATGGTAGATTCTTTTATTTCTTTTATGACGTTAACCACTTCCTCCGGAGGCACTGCAATTATTACTATTTTTATACCTGCCTTTTTGACTTTTTGTTTAAAATCATTGATATCGTCAATCTTAATGCCTCTGATTTTGCTTCCTATTTTTCTTCTATCTTTGTCAAAAGCTAAAGCAATTTTGAAACCTTGAGTTTTGAACCCGTAAAAGTTTAGAAGGGCTGAGCCAAGTTGACCCACTCCAATTAAAGCGACCTTTCTTTCTTTACTGGGAAAAGTGATTTGCTTTATCTCTTCAAGAACTTCTACTGTGTTGTATCCTACGCCGCGTTTCCCCATTGTGCCTATGTATGAAAAGTCTTTCCGTACAAGAGTTGGTTTTATATTTAATCTACCCGCAATATCTTCCGAGGAGAAACTTTCTTTCCCTTCTTCCTGAAAACCTTCAAGGCATCGCGCATATATGTACAACCTTTTTATAACTTCATCTGGCACTTCTAATTTATTAAAAATTTTTACCTCACTTTGTGATTATAATAACAAGGATTCTTTTTGTCAATATTGAAAATGCCACGAAGACACTAAGGCACAAAGATAAAAGTTTTCCCTTGAATATATTTGTATTTATATTATTTTAATAACCGGAGGATATATGTATGGAATAGAATATGAAGGGATTATAATAAAAGTTGTAAAAGGAGATATAACAAAACAGGATACTGATGCCGTTGTCAATGCCGCTAACAAGAGACTTTCCCCAGGTGGGGGAGTGGCTGGTGCTATCCATGCGGCAGCGGGTCCGGGGCTCTGGGAAGAATGCAAAAAGATAGGAATTTGCGAAACCGGCAAAGCTGTTATTACTAGAGGATATAAGTTGCCGTCTAAGTGGGTTATTCATACAGTAGGGCCAGTTTGGGCTAATCGTGATACCGATCCGGAAATGCTTTCTTCCTCTTATGAGAGTTCGCTTAAAGTAGCGGATGCTCAAAATCTCCGGTCGATTTCTTTTCCTGCTATTTCGACGGGAGCTTTTGGATATCCATTGGAAGAAGGGGCTGAAATTGCCCTTAAATCTGTTTACGAATTAGCAGGAAAGCTAACCTCGGTTAGGTTAGTACAATTTGTTCTTTATGACGATAGAGCGTATAACGTTTTTGAAAACAAATTAAAAAGTATAGAGAGGACAATTCAAGATACAGCAGGAGGTTGACATTTTTGAGAGCTTAAATATATTAAATCGTTAGTTTTAGCGGCAGTTACGGCGGCGTAGCTCAGCTGGTCAGAGCAGTGGAATCATAATCCACGTGTCCGGGGTTCGAGTCCCTGCGCCGCTAATTTCTTTTTAAGGTGCAAATGAAATATAGAGATTTTTATGACCTTGTTGGTAAATAT
The DNA here is from genome assembly GCA_964534175.1 of uncultured bacterium. GTDB lineage: Bacteria > Hydrothermota > UBA3072 > UBA3072 > UBA3072 > JAFGHJ01. The sequence goes on from CAZHNS010000017.1 coordinate 3,187, forward strand.
TACCCGGAAGACCGAATAGTTTACTCAAGACCCAATCATAGACTTAGAGAAAAACTTATTAAAGGATACCTTCGAGAAGAAAAAGGTCTTATTATCGATATTGGATGCAGCTCTGGTAGATATCTAAATAATAATATCATAGGTGCAGATATATCGATAGAAAAGTTAGGAAAGGCGAAAAGCAAATTATTGGTAAATTTAGATGTTGAAGAAGGCTTATGTTTCCCTTCTAATACTTTTGATTTTGTTTTATTTTCGGAGATTCTTGAACATTTGAGAAATCCCTCAAAAGCATTAGAGAATATATTCGAAATATTGAAAAACAAAGGAAAACTTCTCTTAACAACCCCTCATAACTTAGGAAAAGCTATTGAATACGAAGAAATTGGAGTTCTTCGAGAATACGGAATAAATGAGGGAACCCACGGAGATAAATATATACATAAGAATTTTTCAAAAAACGAATTAAAAAATTTATTAAATGATGTTGGTTTTAAAATTATAGAACTATATTCAATTGAAAATGAATTAAGGGGATGGGGAAAGCTAATATTGCCATTTAGCAGGTACACAAAATTTTATAAAACTATAGAAATTCCATATCTTAATTTTATATATGAATTTTTAAATCAAACGGGGCTTATTAAATTGCAGAAAAAAATTTTCAAAGAAGGTATGCGGTTGCTTGCTATTGCGGAAAAACCTTGACAAATAAGAATATTAAATTACTTTTTCCGTATGAACGGAACATGCAACAAAGTTCTTCATATTTAAATTTAAGTCTTTGTTGTTAAAAAACTTAGAGGAGGTGTAAAATGTTAGTTTTCTTATTTGTCATTTGTCTTATCGTAGGACTAGTAATGTTTAGCTCTCCAGAGATTAAAAGAAATCCTCAGGGTAAATTAATTCCAATCGGTGTTATACTTTTATCTTTTATCTTCCTGATTGCCTCTATGGTTAGGCTTATCCCTCCCGGAAATGTTGGAGTGGTAATTATTTTTGGTAAAGTTAAAGAACAAACGCTAAAAAACGGACTTCATCTCGTTAATCCTTTTGCGTCTGTTGAAAAAATGACTATAAGAACAGAAGAGTATACAATGAGCGTTGCGCCAAGAGAGGGGCAGGTAAGGGGAGACGACGCAATAGAGGCTTTAACTTCGGAAGGGTTAATGGTTCGACTTGATGTAACAGTTTGGTACCACCTAGTTCCTGAGGGTGCCGCTGAAGTATACAGTAAGCTCGGTGTTAAATATGTGGACAAAATTGTGCGTCCTGCAACAAGGACTTCTATACGTAATGTTATTTCTAATTATAAAGTAGAAGATATTTATACACAGAGTAGAGAATCCGTTTCAATACAGATTAGCGAAAATCTTAGAGATGCAGTGAAAGACAGAAAGGTTGAAATAGAAAGAGTTTTGTTAAGGGATGTAAAATTACCTGCAAAAGTTCAAAATGAAATAGACGCTAAAATGGCGGCAAAACAAGAGGCAGAAAAAATGGAATTTGTTTTGGATAAGGAGAGAAGAGAAGCTGAAAGAAAAGCAGTAGAGGCTAAAGGTGTGTCTGATTATAATAAGATTATTGCCCAATCTCTTTCCAGGAGCTACTTACAGTGGTATTATATTAAAACACTTCAACAGCTTGTAAATTCACCCAACAACACAGTAATCGTAACTCCATTCGATCAGAAATTGACACCTCTTTTAAATATACCTTCAGGAGGAAAATAATTAAATCTGATTTAGAGAGAATACTCGCTCGTGTCGAAACGGTTATACCTGAAGAAGAGCTGAAAGAAAAATTAAAGAAAAAGAAGCCTTTAAGAGTTAAACTCGGTATAGACCCGACCGCACCGGACATTCATCTGGGTTTTGCAGTCGTTCTCAGGAAACTCCGAGATTTTCAGGAACTTGGACATACGGCAGTTCTAGTTGTAGGAGATTTTACAGCACAAATAGGAGATCCTTCGGGACGTTCAAAGACAAGACCTCCTTTAACCGAAGAAGATGTCAAGCGAAATATGAAGAATTATGAAAAACAAATATTTAAAATTCTGGATAAGAAAAATACTGAAATAAAACGTAATTCAAAATGGCTTTCAAAGTTAACTCCAACCGAAATTGTAAAATTAACTTCCAGAATTACTATGGCAAAAATGATGGAAAGAGATGATTTTGCAAAGAGATTCAAGGACGAACAGCCTATAGCTCTTCATGAATTTCTTTATCCTGTTTTCCAGGCATATGATTCGGTTGCTGTAGAGGCTGATGTTGAACTCGGAGGTACAGACCAGCATTGGAATCATCTTCTAGGAAGAGATATGCAGAGAAGTTTTGATATGGAACCTCAGGTGGTTATGCTTATGCCTATATTAGAAGGTTTGGATGGCGTTAGAAAAATGAGCAAATCGTACGGTAATTACGTGGGAGTAACCGAATCCCCGAAAGAGCAATTCGGAAAATTGATGTCAATACCGGATGATTTGATGTTGAGATATTATAAATTATGTCTCGATTATGACGATAACGCTCTAAAAGAAATAAAAAAGGAAATAAAAGCAGGGAAAAATCCCAGAGATGCAAAAATGGAACTTGCCGAGGAAGTAGTTTCTATTTACCATAATAAAAAAGCAGCAAAAGAAGCGAAAAACGAATTTATAAAAGTTTTTTCGAAGAATAAAACCCCTGAAGATATAGAAGAAATGAAAGTTAAAAAGGGTAAGAAAATATGGATTGTTGAATTACTCGAAAAAGCTGGATTTGTCGAATCCCGTGGGGAAGCCAGGAGACTTATAAAAAACGGAGCACTAAAAATAGATGGTAAGAAAGTCACCGATTTTACGCTTAATATGTCGTTTGATAAAGATACCGTGGTAAGAGTGGGTAAACTAAGATTCGTTAAAATCAAACCGGAGTAAGTTAATGTCTAAAAATAACATAGCAATCATAATTCCAGCTTTTAACGAAAAAGAAAACTTACAACCTTTAATCGAGGAAATTAATTCTGTTGTTGGGAAAGATAAAAGAAACTACGAGGTGATTATAGTTGACGATGGAAGCACCGATGGAACTCTTGAAGAAGGGTTAAAATTAAAAACAAAGTACAAGTATTTGCAAGTTTATGGTCATCGTGCCAATCTCGGTAAAACAGAGGCGATTCTAACTGGTTTTAGACACTCGACTGCATCTGTTTTGGTCATTATCGATGCCGATCTTCAGTTTGACGCAAACGACATTCCCGGGTTACTGGAAAAAATAGAAGAAGGGTACGATATAGTTACAGGTTGGAAGCAGGGAGACTATCAGAAAAAGTTTGTATCAGGTGTTTATAATTTTCTTTCAAGGTGCCTCTTTCATTTGCCTATACATGATCAGAACTCGATTAAAGCCTTACGCAGAAAGGTCTTAGAGGAAATTAATTTAAGGAAAGATTGGCACAGGTATATAGTAGCTCTTGCAGTAAACAAGGGTTTTAGGGTTTCTGAGATTAAAGTAGCCCTTAGAGAGAGAAAATATGGAGAGTCCAAATATTCAGGTAAGGGAAGAGTCGTGATAGGTGTGATGGATCTTTTGGCAGTAAAAATGCAGATTTCACTTTTAAGAAAACCATTTTTGTTTTTTGGCACTTCGGGAGGTATTCTTATTTTATTGGGTGTAATTGTGGGTGTTTATGGAACTATTCAACGTTTTATTTATCATCATGGATATAGACCTATTTTGTATCTTGTTATTCTTTTGATTGTCTCGGGCTTGATGCTTTTTACTGTGGGATTTATAACGGAAGCGGTTACCGCTTTAGCTGAAGACGTAAAAAGATTGGAAAGAGAAATCTCTGACCATGAATTTGAGAAAGACTCTAAAGAAAACCAGGGATAATCTCAGTAAAAAATTACGGAATCTTTTTGGGAAAAGAGATCCGGCGGCTCTACTTGATATCGAAAATTTATTGATAGAGTCTGATTTTGGTGTAGATACAGCTGTTTCGTTAATTAAAATTCTTGAAAAAACAAATCCCGATAATTACCTTGCCGCTCTAAAAGAAGAACTTATAAAAATACTTATGAAACCAATTAAAGAAAAGGATTCTTACGAGAAACCTATTGTTGAGCTTTATGTTGGTGTAAACGGAGTAGGGAAGACCACTACACTGGGTAAAAGAGGATGGACTCTTTATAAAGAAGGAAAAAAAGTTCTTCTGGTTTCCGGAGATACTTACAGAACAGGAGCTGTTGAGCAGTTAATTAAGTGGGGAAAACGGATTAATTCAGACGTTATACAGTCGGACTATGGTGCTGACCCCGCTTCAGTGTGTTTTGACGCGATAGATGCGGCAACAGCAAGAAATGCAGATTATGTTTTGATAGACACAGCCGGAAGACTGCATACACGGAATGATTTAATGGAAGAAATGAAAAAAATTAAAAAAGTTTTGAGAAAGAAACGAGAGGATTTACCACATGAGACTATCTTAGTCGTAGACGGAACAACAGGGCAGAATGCGTTAATACAGGCGGAACAGTTTAATGAATCAATTGGAATAGATGGGATTGCGTTAACCAAACTTGATGGTACTGCTAAAGGCGGAATAGTTATTTCCATAGTTAACGAAATAGGTATTCCTGTAAAATATATTGGAATCGGAGAAGAGAAAGAAGATTTAGTCCCCTTTTCTGCCGAAGATTTCATAGAAGCTATTCTGGAAGAATAAGGATTTTTATTTATGACTTCGAAAGAATATCTTAAAAATGGCAATTTTAAAAATGTAATAAAAACAGGTAGAATAAGTGTGGTGCCTATTTGGTTTGATTCTATGGGAGCTAAATCCATGTGTACCTATATAGAAACTCCTGAAATAAAAATCATTATAGATCCCGGATATGCTATTATGCAGCATTCCTATCCGATGGGAGAAGATGAAAAGTTAGATTTCTTAAAGGCTGCGGAAGAAAGGGTAAAAGAATATACGAAAAAAGCCGATGTGGTAATAATTACTCATTTTCATTACGATCATTACAAAAGACCAGTTGAATTCCCAGAAAGTTTTATAGATAAAATAACCTACATAAAAAATCCTAATGAATGGATTAATTATTCTCAGTGGAAAAGAGCGAGAGTGCTATATCAGGATTTGATGACCCTTTTTAATAATATTTTCAGGATGGAAGATTTTAGAAGAGAACCGGAGAAAAAAAACTACCAGGACCCCTATAATAAACTAAAATTAGCGCAGAAAAAAGATTTTGGCGAATATGCTAGTAGACACGAGGAATTATTAAAAACCTGGAAAGCTAATATGTATAAAAGTGTTGAAGGCTGGATAAGTGACGAATGGCTAACTGAACTAAAAATAGCGAGAACCAGTATAAATTTTATCCGTAAACGAGAAATTAATTTTGGTAAAACCAGCATATGGTTTCCGGGCACTTTATTTCATGGAATAGAATATGCAAAAACCGGTTGGGTAGAACCTGTCGTAGTGAAAAGAGATGATAAAATTGTGTTATTTTCATCGGATATTATGGGCCCCAACATAGAAGATTACGCGCAGTGGATAATTGGTGGTAATCCAAATGTAATAATACTGGATGGTCCGGCAACATATCTTCTGGGTTATATGTTCAATCAAGTTAACTTAGATAGGTGTATAGAAAATGTTTCAAGGATCGTAAGAGAGACAGATTTCGACGTTATGATTTATGACCATCATTTACTCAGAGAAAGGAGATTTAGAGAACATATGGGCGACTTCTACGATACTGTTAAAGAAACAGGAAAAGAAGTCATTACTGCCGCCGAATGGTTCGATCTACCACCCCTTGTAGATGTAATTTAGTGAATATTTAAGGTTAAAGGTAATATTATTTATAGGGATTAGGAAAATGAACACGTATATAAAAAACAAAGGAGGAAAGAAATGGTTAATTTAATAATTCTTGCTATTGTTATAGCTGGTATTATTTTTGTAATAGTAACATATAATGGTTTTATACGCTTAAAGAATCTCTGCGATAATGCCTGGAGCGACGTGGACGTTCAGCTAAAAAGAAGATACGACCTTATTCCAAATCTTGTTAGTACAGTTAAAGGTTACGCCAGTCATGAGAGAGAGGTATTTGAAAGCGTAACTAAAGCCAGAGCGGAAGCGACAACCGCTAAAACACCCGGAGAACAATCAAAAGCAGAGAATATGTTGACCGGAGCTCTTCGCCAGCTCTTTGCGGTAGCTGAAAATTACCCTGAGCTTAAGGCAAATACAAACTTTCTTGATTTGCAAAATAATTTATCGGAAATCGAAGATAATATTCAAAACGCCAGGAGATATTATAACGCTGTTGTACGCGATAATAATATTAAAGTTGAATCTTTCCCTTCAAATATTATTGCTAACATTTTCAACTTTAAAAAACGTGAATTTTTCGAAATGGCGGAAGGGGAGAGGGTAGTACCAAAAGTTGAGTTTTAGTTATGGTATTGCTACTTTTAAGCTTATATATACAAGTTTTTGATAGCGAAATAAAGTTGAATCAGGACGGTTCTTTAGATATTAAGGAAGAAATAACAGTAAACTACGACGGCGGTTATTATCATGGCATTTACAGAGATATTCCGCTTGAATTAAAAGGCATTGCTGGTAATTTTTCATTGGGTTTTAAAGTGCATGAGGTCTTAATGGACGGTAAGAGTGTGCCTGTTAAAAAGAGCACAAGGCGTTACGGTGGAGGAAAGGATTTAAGGCTTCGTATCGGAGACCCCGACAAAACTATAAGTGGTATTCATGTGTATACGATTGAATATTCTGCTGTACTTGGAGCAAGATACTTTAAAGATTGGGATGAATTATACTGGAATGTGACCGGGAACAGCTGGGAAAACAGGATCGATTCCTCATATTGCACGGTAATATTTCCATCAAAAATACAACTTTCAAATGAGGATATAAGAATTTTTGTTGGCGAATATGGCTCGGACAGAACAACAGAAAATTATTTATTAACCGACAAATCCCTTTCTTTTGGCGTAGGCACCTTGTACCCGGGCTATGGAACTACCGTTGATGTCAGATTCCCAAAGGGTTATCTGAGCGAGCCCCCTTGGTCGACCAGGCTCTCACTTAAGCTTAAAAGCTATCTAGGGCTTCTAGCAGCGCTCTTATTGCCTGCATTTACCTTTATTTTACTGTTTAAACGCTGGGTAAAGGAAGGAAAAGACCTTCCGGCAGGAACTATTACGGTTAAATATATCCCTCCCAAAGACTTAACTGCATCCGAAGTTGGCACTATTCTCGATCAGAGGGTGGATCCGGTTGATATAACGTCTATACTGTTTGATCTTGCGAGACTGGGATACTTATCGATCGAAGAAATAGAGACAACCAAATTCTTTTTCCTTAAAAATAAAGATTTTAGAATTAAAATGTTGAAGGACATGGACTTAGGCGAAGAAAAGCATTTGAGAGAGTTTTTAAAGGGTTTAAAAACAAAAGGTGGTAAGGAATTTCTTATTTCGGACTTAAAAGGCGAGTTTTATACGGTTATTAAAGATGTTACCGAAGAAATATATAAATCAGTAAAGAAGAAAAAGTATTTCTACGGTAATCCGGATAAAGTTCGAAAAAAATACACTGGCTTTGGTGTTTTTGCATTGTTTGCAGGAGTTCAAGCTACAATATTCGCTGCTGCTGCAACTTCAATGATGTTGGCCGGTGTTACAGTTGGAATTGCCATAAGCGGTTTAATAACGCTTATATTTGGACCTGCAATGCCGAAACGCACATATAAGGGGAGAGAGTTATTAACGGATATCCTGGGATTTAAAGAATTTTTGATGAGGGTAGAGAAAGCAAGATTAAAAAGAATGCTTGAACAAAATCCAACGATTTTCTTCGATTTCTTATCTTATGCTATAGCCTTAGGTGTTGTCGACGAATGGGCCGAACGCTTTAGCGGGCTTCAAATCGAGACTCCCGGCTGGTATAATACTTATGGCGGCATACACGGACCTATTATGGCCAATCAAATAACAAGCTCGATTGGCAACTCTATCAGCGCATTTTCTGCGGCTTCAAGTCCTCCGAGAGGCAGCTCCAGTGGTTTTTCTGGCGGCGGTGGTGGCGGATTCTCCGGCGGTGGAGGCGGTGGAGGTGGCGGTGGAGGCTGGTAATACGGCCTTATTTAGCCCAAATATTTAGAAATTAGCATCTTACAAGCAAAATTTGACCGTATTTTTACGACATATCCAATGTCTGATAATATATATTATGTAAACTTATATATTGTGAGATTAGATTTTGCTTGAAAGTGACTAATTCTTGCAGGCGGGACTAAAAGGCAATTTTTTAATAGAATTTATTAGCGTAGACAACAAAATTAGGTTTAACTTCTTCCCTATTAGCGTATTCGTTTATATTGACGTTGAATTTATTGAAGCCGTGTAAAGGGTAGTCATCTGTGTATTTGCTTGTATCTCCAAGCGAATATCCGTACATTACTTTAATATTGGTGAATCCTGCTTCATCCAGGAGTCTTTCTATTTCTTCTTTAGAGTAAAACCGTCTTTTGCTCTCGATCGTCGTCGTCTTGCCATCTTCAATAAAAACAAGAATTCTGTCCTCGAAAGTCCCGTCAAACGTTTTTTTGCTTCTAATTATGACGGTTTTATTTGGGCCTAATACGATTTCGCGTTCAAGCCACACGTTATCAGACCCAGGATCCAAAAATAATGCCGGATAGAATAAGTCGATGGAAATCAAAGAATTGTTTGACATAGATAAGTATATGTTTCTCAAAAACTTAATTGGTTTGTCCAAAATATAATTAAAGGTATAATACGTTATAAAAACCCTATCGAAGTTATTTTTTAATGCTTCGCTGGAGAAATCATGCCTTTTTAACGATAAGTCATTGGCTTTTATATACTTATTTAGTTTATTTTGGGCAATTTTGAGCATTTCATCGGAGATATCAACACCAGTAATATTGTTTAAGTCGTTTTCTAGCAGGAACTTAATAACTCTACCCGTCCCACACCCCACTTCCAGAATTCTATCTTTATTGCAGCAGAAAGAGCGGTAGAGGTTAAGGTCATCTTTGAAATTTTTTACATATAAGTCATAATACCTTGCAAATTTATTAAAGGCTTCGGCAGTGTTAACATTATCCATTTTTATTAAATTTAATCCTTAGAAAGCAAAAATCAATACCTGTCCCCTATTTCTTGCCCTAAAATTTTCCAATCTTGACATAATAACGAATCGGCTTAACTTTATTTGAAATTAAGATGTCAGAAGAAAAAGAGACAGGGTTTTTTAGCTGGATAAAAGGAGGAAAAGGGATCCTTGCTATTATTTTTATTCTAACAGTTATACCTGGACTTATAATATCAATAGTTGAAGAATCTGAAAAGAAACGAGCGCTTCAAATAGAAGCGTCTGAGTTATGTTTAGATTATTATCTAAATGAAAACACGGGCATTATTTCTCTTTATTTACTTAACAAAAGTCAAATAGCTGCGCATGGATTAAATTTGACTATTTATATACCGAGGGTAGAACAAAGTAGATATACCAAGCAAGCTTTTGCTATTATGGAAACCGGAGATTGTAAACTTTCCAAAAAGAATGATAATACACTGATTGCAAACTTCTCGCATACAACCATATACCCCACTTTTTCAAATAAAAGAGAGTATCCGGTGGTAGATTTTAAGTTTAATGGCGCAACTGTAAAAGAATTAAAAGAAACTGAAGAATCCATAAAATACATTATAAACTGCGACGAAGGCCAGTTTAGCGGCAAAATCCCTGTGTTTTATATATTTACGGTCAAATAAAGGGTTTCGAGTTTCGTGTTTCGAGTTAAAAAACAAAAAGAAATATTGCAGTATTAGTGTAAAAAACCTCTTAAAAGCTTGTCTGATTCTTTGTTAAGACCTTCTAAGCAAAAATATTTGTTGGCTATTTTTTGTGTTTCAGTAAGACTTTTTTCTATCTTAATAAGATATAACTCCACTTCCTCTTTTTTTGAAATCTTTGATAATTCTTTATAGCTCACTTCGCGTATGTTATCAAAACTTTTAAATAAATCTTTTTGTAATATATCTCCATATTTTAAGAGTTTTACCAAGAATTCGATCCTTAATTCTTTAACGGTACTCTCAATTTTTTTTTCTTTACTTAAACCAACTACTTTAGTATAAAGAGCAAATTGCCAGATTAATTTGGACACCGTTTCCCTTAACTCTAGGTACCCTAAAATTTGATTGCTATAAAGCGCTCCTCTATAAGAAGACTTTCGAGCTTCATATGCAAGCCATAGTATCGCTAATGTGAGCAAAAACATAAGGACTGTTGGTAAGTTGTTAATTAAGTTGGTATATGCCATTATATCTCCTTTAAATGTTCTATTAGATAGATATGACGTGTCACTTATCTGTACAACACCTTCACTTGAGAAATCGTAATGATGAGTAATTTGTTCATAATATATAGGTTTTTCCGAAAATCCGCTGTATACTAAATAATTATGATGGTAGATCTTTGTTTCTCTATCAAATGTTGTTTCTGATAACGAATCACCTTTATCATCCCACAATGGCATTAAACGTTCTTTGCCGGGAATTTTTTTTCCGTTTGGAACAAATAGACGTATACGTGGAGGGTTCTTTTCAAGCAGCCTTAGGAAATGTTTTATCGGAAATTCTTCTTTATTAGTTAATATTTGACCGCTAATAATATTCTTTGCTGGGCTTTTCCCAACATTTTCATAATTTAGCTTTACTTTAATTTCTTGCTTTTTAGTATACACTGATATCTTTGGATTGGTTATTAATATCGGCCTTAAAGAGCGACGGTAAAAATTACCTTGTTGAACGAAACTTATAGCCGTAAACAATAGTGCACCAAACAAAAGAAAAGGAGTTATAATGTGAGCAATTTTAACCCATAGATTTAAACTATTGTAAGTATTTTTATTAATTTTACCCTCTCGTTCCTTGGAATTATTTTTCATTTTTTTAATCTACTTAAATATAATTGATTTTTATTGTTAGTCAAGAATAAAAACATATTATAATTATCTAAAAATACCTACTTCTTCCCTATGCTTAACAAAAAATCATTAAGGTGCAAAACCTTGACATAACACATAATCAATTTAAATTTTAATAGAATAATGGCTGAAAAAGGCAAAGCAAAAGAAGTTAAACAAAAAGGAAAAGACAAGAAGAAAGATTTTAAAAAAGGTTTATGGAAAGATAATCGCTGCTGTAAGTGGTTAATAGAAAAGGAAAATTGGAAATGGTGTTTAATGTTCTTGGTAGCAGTTTTAACATTTATTATTGTATGCAATCAAAGAAAATCTCCTCTTTTATACTTAAGTCATTCACGTTTCTCATCTAATCCGTACGTAAGATTAAAGGATACGGGAGTATCATTAAATCTTATAAATGCAGGAGATGCAGCAGCGCATGACGTAAAAATTACTATTATAATACCAACTATTAACAATGGTGACTGGAAAATTGGAAGATCTAGATTTTGTAAAGTTGAAAAGTTAAACGATAGCCTGATGATAGTAAATTTAAGTAATAGAGCAATATACCCAACGGATGAGTCAAAGCATTCGTTATACTTCTACTTTACAAACACAAATGCAAAAGAGCTAAAAAAATCCGATAAATCTTTAAAATATACAATAAAATGTAAAGAAAAATCATTTATTGGTACAATATTATTAAGTGATATATTCTCTGAATATTTTCCTTAGGTTTTAAAAACTATTTGTGCTATTCGTGTGATTTGTTGTTAAAAAAACAAGTAAAATTGGTGTGATATAGCTTAGTGCCTTTGTGTCTTTGTGGCTACTTTAAGTGGGAGTTGGGAAGGGATTCCAACTCCTAGCTTCCAACTTCTTGATTCTCTACTAAATAACTATATTCAACAGCCGGTCTTTAACAAAAATGATCTTTTTAGGTTCCTTATCATCAAAAAATCGGCTTACGTTCTTTATTTCTTTAGCTAATTTAAAGGCTTCATCCTGTTCTACACCCTTATTTACCTCAATTCTTGCCCTTAGTTTGCCGTTTACCTGTACAATAAGGGTATATTTCTCCTCTACAATGCCTTCCGGGTCGTATTTTGGCCATTCTTCCATGGCAACAGTATCTTTGTTACCAAATTTACTATACATTTCCTCGGATATAAAGGGCGCGATGGGCGCAAGAAGCAAAAATAAGCGTCTTAAAGCGTATTGAGACAGTTTACCCTTCTTTTTGTAGTCGGAAATACTGTTTAAGAATTCCATTAATGCTGCAATTGCAGTATTATAGCTAAACCTCTCAATATCTTCGGATACTTTTTTTGTAGTTTTTTCGGTTTCTTTATAAAGCGCCTCTTCCCTATCGGAATCACTTAATTGCATATCGTCTTTATTCAGTTGTTCTATGCCGAGCTCGTAAAGTCTTGTCAAAAATCGCGTAGAGCCTTTAATATTTTCTTCTTTCCAATCTATATCGCTGTCCGGAGGTCCAAAAAAGAACATTGCAACCCTAGCGGCATCTATTCCGACTTTAGCGATCAATGCCTCCGGATCTACCACATTGCCCTTTGATTTGGACATAACATCGCCTTTGTCGTCTCTAACCATCCCCTGGTTAAAAAGGCGTACAGCAGGCTCTTTAACGGGAGAATAACCTAATTTATGCATGAATTTGGTGAAAAAGCGCATATATATAAGGTGTCCCGTTGCATGTTCGGCACCACCGATATAAAGATCGATAGGAAGCCATTTTTCGGCCTCTTTTTTATCGAAAATTTCTTTGTTGTTCTTAGGGTCTAGATATCTAAAATGATACCACGCAGAATCAACAAAAGTATCTACTGTATCAGCATCTCTTTTTGCATCTCCCCCACATATAGGACATTTTACCTTCGCGAAACTCGGATGAGACGCCAATGGTGAACGAGCTTTGGGTATAAAATCGACCTCATCAGGCGGCGGCAAAAGAACAGGCAAGTCGGATTCCGGAACCGGAACCACTCCGCAACTGTTACAATGAATCATAGGAATTGGAGCGCCCCAATACCTCTGACGCGATATCAACCAGTCATTCAAGCGATAGTTTATTGATTTACATCCTAGCTCTTTATCTTCAAGGTGTTGAGTTATTTTAGTTAAAGCTGCATCTGACTGTATTCCATCGAATTCGCCGGAGTTAACCATTGTTCCAACTTCTGTATAGGCGGCGTCACCGAGTGGGGTCTTCCCTCTAATTACTTCTTTGATTGGTAGATTGTATTTTTTGGCGAATTCATAGTCTCTCTGGTCATGAGCAGGTACGCACATAATTAGTCCTGTGCCATATGAGCCAAGCACGAAATCAGCCACATAAACGGGTAATTTATCGCCTGTAAGGGGGTGAATAACCTTAAGCCCAGTATCGGCTCCGGTTTTTTCTCTGTCTTCCCTTGTGCGCTCTATATTGCTTAAAAGCAGTGAATCGTGGATATATTTTTTTACGTTGTCGTTAGTTTCAGCTATTTTCTCTGCCAACTGGCTTTCGGGTGAAATACACATAAATGTTACCCCGTAAATAGTATCCGGTCTTGTGGTGAAAATATTGAATTCTTCGCCGCTTTCTAACTTAAACTTTATCTCTGCGCCCTCTCTCCTCCCTATCCAGTTTCTCTGCATTTCTTTAATGTTTTCGGGCCAATATTCTAAGGTTTCAATATCCTGATAAAGTTCTTCCGCGTATTCTGTTATACGTACAAACCATTGTTTTAGTTTCCTTTTTTCTATAACTGATTCGCATCTCCAGCATTTCCCGCTTTCAACCTGTTCGTTGGCTAAAACTGTCTTGCAACCCGGACACCAGTTTACGTATGATTCATCCTGGTATAAAAGGTCGTTTTTGTATAATTGAACAAGAAGCCACTGGGTCCATTTGTAGTATTCCGGATCGGAAGTCGCCACTTCTCTATCCCAATCGTAGCTAAGTCCCAATTTCTTTATTGTTTTTCTTGCGGTTTTCATATTGTTGTAAGTCCATTCCTTTGGGTCCAGCTTCTTTTTTATGGCTGCTTCTTCAGCCGGGAGTCCAAATGCGTCCCAACCAAAGGGGTGCAATAAATCTTTTTTTCTCATCTTTTCCCATCGCCATTTTAAATCTCCGAAACAGTAGTTTCTAAAATGCCCCATATGTATATTACCGGAAGTATATGGCCACATTTCCATAATGAAATACTTGTTTTTAGGCTTACTGGGAGTATTAAAGAATCCCGAATCTTCCCATTTTTTTCGCCATTTATTCTCTATTTTTTCAAAAGGATACATTTGAATTTGAATTAGTATGTGACTTTTTTATTGTTATTATTCTTTTTTTAAATTTTCAATGTCCTGCTCAAGCTTCAAGAGTTCTTTTCTTCTTGTTTCGATTTTACCTGATAATGCTATTTCTTCTCTTCTTTTAGCAACTATCCTCTGCGTTAACTCCAGTTCTTCCTTTTTCTTGGCGCTTTTTCCGCTGTCTTCGCCTAATAGTTTATCAAAAAGAAGAGCTTCTTCTGACTTATCCTCTTTTTTAGCTGCTTCTGCCGTTGTTGCTGTTGCCGTTGCAGCTGGCGCTGCTGCAGTTGCTGGTTGTGCAGGAATAGATTCTTTTTCACTTTTTAGAAGTTCTATTTCTTTTTCAATATCTTTTTGTGTTTTTTGTTTCTTAGCTACCTCTTCCATAACACTTGCTTTTGTTGTTTCTAATTGCTCGATTTCTTCCTTTAGAACTTGTATCTTGTTTTGCAGTCCTGGTCCACTCTTAGCAAATGCTGCTTTCGAGATACCCGCACCTACACCCGTTTTTGTTAAAACACCTCCAGCGACGAATAGAATTATAAAGGAAATGAATAGAACCATTAAATGTTTTGGTTTTAATAGGTTTTTAAGCGCAACCATAATATTTTGGATTGGAGAAGCTTCCTTTTTTGCGGGTAATTTTACTAGAAAATGAATATCAGCTATATTTGTTTCTTGGGACTTTACGGGCAAGGAAAAATAGGATCTATCATCTTTTTTATTACTTTTTTCTTGTTCTATCCAGCCTCCTTGCATTTTTTTGCCTATATTTGCATTTTTGATATCCCATATTACAGTTTTATCACCTGCAAGAACGGTTAAATTAATAATATCTTCTTTTTTTGTAACTTTATCAATATAGCTTTTTATTCCAGATCTATTTCTATCACCAATATAACCTCTCATGGTGTTGGAAGTAGAAAGAACATTACCGTAATATTGCCATCCGATATTAGAAAATTCTTTAGGATTTGGTTTATTGTTTATTCTGAGATACAGATGCCCGGCTACTCTACCATTACTTGAAGTGATGTCAATTTTGACTATAGAGAGAGAATCTCTTATCAAAAAATCTCTCTCATTTGCTTTTTCTTGCCATCCCGTATATTTTGTTCCTGGCTTTTCGACCCCATTTGTCCAGAATATCGAATTATTATTTTCGGTAACAATTATCTCGGGCTTATTAGATATTCTTATGGGATTAAATACCTTCAACATAAACATTTCAATAAATATAGGATCTTTGTTTAAAAGAGGATCTCTAAAATATTCTTCTAAAATGTTACCAAAGGAAATCCAACCATTGATTCCGTCTTCATATTTCAATGCGCCTAATTCTTGGGAAGCAATTTCTTTCTTCGGTAAGGTTAAATGAATTGTACCAAGAGAAATTAAAAAACCCAATAGCCCAAAGATTAAACCTTTTTTTAACATAGTTTCTCCTCACTTAATTCGATAAAGATAGTAAGCTACAGCGCCGACAACACCTAAAAATTTTGCAAAATCGTATACTTTCGATGAAAAAGACTGGTTTACATATACCAGATCGCCCGATTCGAGAATAGGGGGATTTTTGACTTTTGCAGTTAAATAATCGTTAACATTAAAATAAGAAACTTCTTTTTCTTTGATTGCTCTTACCAGTTTTACACTGGAAAGATTAGATCTGGTAGTCGGACCCCCTGCGAAAGATATTGCTTCTACGATATTTGTGGATGGAGTAACATAATAAATACCGGGATTCTTAACTTCTCCCCAAACCTGGATTCTTATAGATCCTCCCTCTGACAAAAATTGAGACTGGGGTAAACCTAAAATAAAAAACCCAATTAAAATTATCATTATTAAATAATATTAAACCAATTTTCTTTATTGTCAAGTATTCTTTTTATTCCTCATCTTTCAGACATATCATTTCGATTTCGGCGATTCTAATAAGAATGAATTTTTCTTTCCTCTCTGCTCCATTTCTGAATTTTACGACAACATCAGTCATAGGAAGAAAACCTGATTGTTTGGAAAGAGCTTGTAGTGTATCTGTTAATCTCGCATTAACGTGAATATGAATGTCCCCAGTTATCTTATATCGGTTTGTATATAAATCCACATTCTTTTTTTCTTTCTCGATTTTCATTGCCATTATGTTTCCTCCTTGAGCAAATTATTCAATTCAAGCATAAAAGCACTCATAATATCTTTTTCATCTACGGTTATTACCTTTTTTCCTTTTTTAAATATAACTGCCGATTTTTTCCCTCCCGCGATTCCTATATCAGCTTCTTTCGCTTCTCCGGGTCCGTTTACAGAACACCCCATTACTGCAATTGTTATCGGTGCATTAATCGTCTTTACTTGATTTTCTACTTTCTTTAGAAAACCTTCGAGATCGAATTGTAGCCTTCCGCAGGTGGGACAGGAAATTATTCTCGGACCAATTTTCCGCAAACCAAGAGCAGAAAGAATATTACGGGCCGCCTGAACCTCATTTGAAGGATCTCCGGTTAGCGAAACTCGAATAGTATCACCGATTCCCTCCTCCAATAACGTTCCAATACCAACAGCAGAGTATACCTCTCCCCTGCCTCCGGGAGGTCCTGCTTCAGTAACTCCTATATGAAGAGGATAAGTATACTTTTCCGAAAAAATTCTATTGGCTTCGATCATTGTTCTAACATCTGAAGATTTTATTGAAACCACAATGGATTCAAAATCTAATTCCTCTAGTATTTTTATCTCATCTATTATCGATTCAACAAGAGCCCTAGGCGTTATTCCGCCAAATTTTTCTATGTATTCTTTCTTTAATGAACCCGAATTTGCTCCTACTCTTATAGGTATTTGTTTATCTTTGCAAAGTTTTACAATTTCTTCGACTTTCCACCTTTCACCTATATTACCCGGATTTATTCTTATTTTATCCGCTCCTTCTTTTGCTGATTCGATGGCAAGCTTATAGTCGTAATGAATATCGGCAACTAAAGGGATATTTATCTTTTTCTTTATCTTTTTAATGCACCTGGCTGCATCGATATCCGGAATTGCTACCCTTATAATCTCACAACCTTCTCTTTCCAACTTTTGAATTTGCTTTATTGTTTTTCTTTTGCTACGGGTATCAGTATTGGTCATAGATTGAATTGCAATCGGATTATTACCACCGATTTTAACCGAACCAATTTTTACAACCTTAGTTTTCTTTCTTTTGTATTTTTTCAATTATCTCCGCCTTTAATTTTTCTTTGTTTTTGAAAATTTTTACTCCTTGTAACCCCTTTATAAAAGTAATCTGCCTATCCGCGTACTTCTTTGTTTCCTTTATAACTTCTTCCCTGACATCTTCAAGCTTTGTACTGTTTTTGTTCAGGATGTATTTTGAAACTTGCTCATATCCAATTGAAGTAAAAGAATAAAGAGAAGTATTATACCCTTTTTCCAGTAGAGTTTTAACCTCTTCAACGAAACCTTCCTTAAACATCTTTCTCACTCTTTTTTCAATCCTATCGCGTAACTCTTTTTTACTTATCAAAAGAGAGAATACCTCTAAAGGTATTTTATTCTGGTTCCCCTTTTTCCAAAATCCGGTTAAGGTAATGCCACTTGCCCTGTAGACTTCTATTGCTCTTCCAAGACGCTGTTTATCATTCGGATGTATTCTTCTGGCAGATTCAGGGTCAATTTTTTCCAATTCTCTATGCATTTCTGTAGAGCCTTTCTTTTTTATCTCTTCTCTAACTTCATTACGTACTTTATTTGGAATTTTTGGCTCTTCAAACATTCCTTCGATTAGAGATCTGATGTAGAATATCGTTCCGCCACAAATTATAGGGATGTGATTTCTTTTTCTTATTTCCTTCACTTTTGTTTTGCAATCGAGAATAAAATCATAAGCAGAATAATTTTCATCAGGTTCTTTTATATCTATTAAATGATGCGGAATTTTTTTTCTCTCTATGGGGGTAATCTTAGCAGTTCCGATATTCATTCCCTTATAAATTTGTCTGGAATCTGCAGAAATCACTTCGACAGGGTAAATTTCTCCCAGTTCAAGACAGAGAGAAGTTTTACCTACGGCTGTTGGACCTATTATTGTTATTACTTTTTTCATCGTAATAATTTCTTTTCGATATCTTTAAGAGATATTTCAAAAAGAACCGGTCTACCATGAGGACATCTAAAGGGTTTATCCGTTGAGAATAAAAGGTTTACGAGGTTTTCCATTTCTTCTATTGAAAGAGCTTCACCGGCTTTTATTGCCAGGTGGCAGCTTATCGATTTTAATAATGAGTCGATCGTTGTTTCTTTTTCTCTCGACAAATCTTCTAATATACCTCTGATTTTCTCTTCGTTTATTTCTGTAAGCACTGAAGGAACTCCTTCCCACATAACGACATTACCCGAAAAAAGTCTGAAAACGAACCCTAATTTTTTTAAATCATCTTTCAACTCTTCGAGTTTTAATATTTCGAGAGGAGTATGTTTTAATTGAATCGGGAATAATAAACTCTGTGTGCTAAAAGTATCATTATTCTTAAAATTATCATATAGAATTCTTTCATGAGCCGCATGCTGGTCAATTATAACAAGACCTGCGTTTGTCTGTGCAACAATATATGAATCGTGTAATTGCCAGAATTTACTTTTGCTGTCACCTTCAAACAAGAAATCTTTCTGAAACGAAAAAAGTTCCGCTCTATAATTGCTATCGACACCTATCGTTTCATTTAAAGTTCTTTTTAAGGTAGACATAACGAGTTGTTCTTTTTGAAATTTAACTTCTCTTTTCGTGGGATGAACATTAACATCCACAAGATCAGCCGGAATCGCTACAAATAAAATGAAAGATGGATTTTCATCTGTAAAGGGAGTATAAAAATCTTTTACTAATTTAAAAATCTTACCGTCCCAGACATTCCTTTTATTGACAAATAAATAATATTTTTTTTGTGAAGGTAATTCTGGACGCTGTATCCAGCCACTAATCTTAATATCATTATTCTCATCCTCAAATTTAACAGGAAGGAGAGACGAAAGAAAATTGCTATCCAGAATGGATAATATTCGATCAGTAGAAGTTGTAGAGGGAATATCGATAACTTTTTTCCCGTTATGGGTTAACACAAAAGAGATTTCGGGATGACATATACATTTGGGTATTATTTCTCCAAGAATTTTTCTGAACTCAGCATTTGAAGAATGCAAAAATTTTCTTCTTGCAGGGTAATTATTAAATAAAAATTTTACTATAACGGATGTTCCTCTCTGACGCTGCCTTGCTTTTTCTTCTTTTATTTCTCCGTTAAAGACTTTTATATATCTTCCTATATCGCTATTTGAGGATTTGGAAAGTATTTCTACCTGTGAGACGGCACCGATTGAAGCGAGCGCCTCTCCCCTGAAGCCAAGAGAATATATCAAATCAAGGTCTTCTAAATTTTTGATTTTACTGGTAGAATACCTTTTTACGACCATATTGAGATCATCAGGATGAATTCCTACACCGTTGTCAGATACAGCGATAAGTCTTTTCCCACCGTCTTCCACATCTATAGTAATCTGGGAAGATTCGGCATCTATCGCGTTTTCTACCAATTCCTTAACACAGGAAAAAGGTCCTTCTACAACTTCACCAGCTGCGATTTTGCTCTTTACTTTATCGGGTAATTCTAAAATTCTTCTGTTTTCTTCCATTATCCTTTGACAACGGCAAGAGGAAGCATTCTTACCACTTTTTTCGAAATGCCTGCTATTCCAACAACATCTACTACTTCATCTATATCCTTATAAGCTTCGGGAGCCTCTTCTCTTATTGTTTTAACTGATTTTGACCTGATGTAGATTCCTTTTTTCTTAAGTTCATCGGTTATGTTTCTTCCTCCTGTGGCATGCATCGCTTTTTTTCTGGAAAGAACCCTTCCCGCTCCGTGGCAGGTTGAACCAAAAGTTTCATCCATTGCTTTACGGGTTCCGAGTAAAATATAAGAGGCTGTACCCATATCTCCGGGAATTAAAACCGGTTGTCCAAACTCTTTGTATTTTTCAGGAATATCAGGATGCTCTGGCGGAAAAGCTCTTGTGGCACCCTTTCTGTGAACACACAATTTCTTGGTCTTACCCTCAACATTGTGTTCTTCGATTTTCGCAATGTTATGCGCAACATCATATATGAGATTCATGCCAAGTGATTCCGCAGATTTACCAAAAACTTCCGAAAAGCTCTCTCTTACCCGGGATAAAATTATCTGTCGATTCGCCCATGCAAAATTCGCCGCTGCCCTCATTGACGAAAGATAATCCTGCCCTTCTTTAGAATCAAGCGGAGCGCAGATAAGCTGTTCATCAGGTAGATCAATATTAAATTTGTTTTTAGCGCTGCGAAGGTTTTTAACCCAATCACTGCAAATCTGATGGCCAAGGCCTCTTGAGCCTGTGTGAATCATTACAGTTACCGAGTCTATTTCTAGTCCGAGCATATTTGCTGCTTTTTCATCGAAAATTTCTGAGACTTTTTGTATTTCCATAAAGTGATTTCCCGAGCCTAAAGTCCCGAGTTGTTCCTGTCCCCGTTCTAAGGCTCTACTGGAAATGATTTCTGGATCTACTCCTTCGAGCTTACCATTTTCTTCAGTATATTCAAGGTCTTCCTCCCAACCAAAACCATTCTTTACAGCCCAGGATGAACCCTCAGTAAGGACTTTTTTCAAGGTTGAAAACGAGACCTTGATGTCGCTTTTTGAACCCACTCCGCACGGTATGTATGAATATATCTTGTTTGTAAGTAATTCTTTGTTTCCATTTAAATCTGAACTTTTAAGATTTGTTCTTATAACTCTTACTCCGCAATTGATATCGTAGCCGACACCACCAGGAGAAATAACTCCATCTTGTACATCCATTGCGGCTACTCCGCCAATCGGAAAACCATATCCCCAGTGAATATCGGGCATTGCAAGTGAATATTTCTGTATACCGGGCAGGTGAGCAACATTACGTACCTGTTCAATTGAATTATCTGATTTCATAGCTTCATACAGTTTATCAGAAGCATAAACAATTCCCGGCACTCGCATTTTTCCCTCTTTTTCGATTAACCACTTACAATCGCCTATTTTTTTCATTGTTTACTAATATAGACTCTTTATTACTTATTTCAAGTACCCTCCTACCCACCATAAGAGTTATCATCACACAGAGCACACAGAGACCACAAATTTTTTTGTTTTTTTCCGCGGTTAGCCGTAAGCGGTAAGCCGAGCGCGTTTTCCGACTTAAAACCTAAAATGTTGACAAAGGTTGGATTTCTATTACAATTAATAAGGAACCGATATGAAAGAAGATGAAATAAAAAGATTACAGGAAGAATTAGAGGAGTTTCAGCGTGAAAGGGAATCAATCAAAAACATCATAGGTTCAATAGGCGGAGAAACGTCGGGAAGAAAAGATAAACTTACAAATATAGCCTTTATTATTTTAATTGCCATTCTCTTTACCCTGGATATTATGCGGCATTTCCTGAGAATCGATCTCCCGTTACCTGCTTTATTTTCGGTCGAAATCGGCGTGTTATTGGTTTCAATAAAAATTATCTGGATGATACATAAACAAATGAAGGTTGAACATTTTCAGTTTTGGATTTTAAACTCAATTGAATATAGAATTAACGATATCTCTAAGAAGCTGTTAAAAATTGAAGAGGTAATAAAGGAAAACGAAACTAAAATATCAGAGTCAAAACTTGAAGTCTGAAAATTTATTGATTTAAAAATAGAGCTAAAAGAATAAAAGGAGTGTAATATTATGAAAAGAATAATTAAAAAGTTGTCTTTCCCGGTTATCGGTTTGATATCACTTATATGGTTTTTATTCCGTGTTGTTCCCAAACCAAGTCGTGTAAGATATCCTTGTATGCGAATTGCTGCACCGATTGCATCGTCTTTTGTTATATATATAATAGGACTTTTTTCTTCTCTACTGGTATTCAAAAAAGCAAAGCAATACTTATATAAATCGAAATATGTTGTATTTTCGATTTTATTATTGCTCGGTTCGATTTTATTTATAGCCACATTGTTAAATAAGGACCAAAAAGTATATGCGGAATATATATCTCCATTATTAGAAGGTCCGAACCAGCCAATGGGCGAAGGTAAAGGGATAAATCCCGGTCGTGTGGCCTGGATTTGGAATCCTGATGCAACAGATGAAACTTGTACCAACAGCTCTGGTGATTATTGGTACCAGGAGGATAATACGAATCAAGTAGTTGTTGATAACATGTTATCCGACGCATTACAAATGTTAACAGACGAAGCATCCGATTCTGCGGCCTGGGATGCGATATTCCATGATTATAATGAAAACCACGGGAAAGGAGATGTTGGTTACGTATCTGGGGAAAAAATCGTTATCAAAATTAATTTAAATGGCAATGTTACTTACGGTAGTAATACAATCGACGCAACACCTCAAATGGTGTATGCCATATTGGATCAATTAATTAATAAAGCAGGAGTTTCACAGGCGGATATTAGTATTGGAGATCCGGGAAGGAATATTTCTAATTTATACTACGATAAATGCCATGCTGTTTTCGCTAATGTACATTACTGGGGAGATAATTCCGGTCGTACGCCAATAGTAGCATCAGATACTTTCGAATTCTTTACCAGCGATGGCGAAGTACAGGACTACCTGCCACAATGTTATCTGGAAGCAGCTTATATGATTAACACAGCGGTATTCAAAAAACATCATAGAGCGGGTATCTCTCTTTCAACTAAAAACCACTTAGGAACGTTCGTAAAATTTCATGGAAGTGCCCAGGAGTTTCATTATGCTTTTCCCTCTACAGAGGGAGATGGAAATGTTAATAACGGAGAATATGGAGTGTATCGCTGTAATGTGGATTTTATGGCACACGAGCAACTTGGAGGTAAAACAATTCTATATATATTCGATGGAATATGGGGTTCGACTAACTGGGCACATCCGCCGATTAAATGGAGGATGGCGCCATTTAATAATGATTGGCCATCTTCGATATTCATTTCCCAGGACCCGGTTGCCATAGAGTCTGTTGGCTTTGATTTTTTATATAACGAATTCGATGAAGACCATCCAACTGAGGGCAATCCCCCCGGTACACAGACAGGTCCTTTTCCCAGATATGCCGGTGTTGATGACTTCCTGCACCAGGCTGCCGATTCGGCAAATTGGACCGATAGCATTCCATATTATGACCCGGAGGGAGACGGAACTCCTATAGATTGGAGTCTTGGAGTTCATGAGCACTGGAATAATGCAATCGAAATGAAATATTCACGAAATCTTGGTGAAGATGAAGGTATAGAATTAGTATCCAACTATGACCCTTCCGGTATAGAAGAAGATAATGATTCACCGGTGAAGGTTAATGGCTTCATTCTTCATCAGAATTATCCTAATCCTTTTAGAAGAAGTACAATCATTCATTTTGCTATTCCCTCGACTGAATTTGTCCGATTAGGAATCTACAATCTTACCGGCCAAAAGATTGAAACGCTTGTCAATAAACAGCTAAATGCGGGTAATTATATTATCGAATGGGACGCTAAGGATTTAGCCAGTGGTACTTACTTCTATCGACTTCGTGCCGGAGATTTCTCTGCAACTAATAAGCTTATTTTAATTAAATAAGTTTACAATAATAATGCAAGAAAATGGCATAAATCAACAACAAGTTAATTTAGTAGAAGAAAAATTGAAGCTTGAAAACCGATTTAAAAACGGAGCAGGCTGGTTTTTCTGGATTGCGGGTTTGTCTCTGGTTAACTCTATAATTCTAATGGTAGGAGGACAATGGAATTTCCTTATCGGCTTGGGGATAACGCAAGTAATAGACGGCATCGCGTCAGGAGTCGCAGCAGAAGTTGGCGTTGATGCAGCAACTATTGTAAAGATATTAGCTTTCGCTGCAGATCTTGTTGTAGCAGGTGTCTTTATTTCCTTTGGCGTTCTAGCCAGGAAGGGATACAAATGGAGCTTCTTAGTCGGAATGATATTATATGCACTGGATGGAGCAATATTTCTTTTGTTGCCGGATTTCTTGAGCATTGGTTTTCATCTATTTGCTTTATTTGGAATTTACGTGGGTTTACAGGCATATAATAAATTGATCGAAATGGAAAGAAATTATGAAAATCAAAATTATGAAAAAGATGATTAAAACTTTAATCATATTAGGAATTATGATTTCCAAATCATCCGTCGCACAGAATCCGACTGGGAAAAATGAAGATAATATTAGTCAAAAATGGTTGAATCTAAATTATGCAGATGATACTCTGAGGGGCCATCTGTTGGATATTTACCTGCCCGCCAAAGGCACTCCGCCTTATCCCGTCATTGTTACAATCGCCGGAAGCGCCTTTTTTAGTGATAGTTCTAAACACTGGGCTTTCGACATCGGAAAGCCCTTATTAAAACATGGTTTTGCCATTGTTGCCGTCAATCATCGGTCAAGCCGA
The DNA here is from genome assembly GCA_964534175.1 of uncultured bacterium. Lineage (GTDB taxonomy): Bacteria > Hydrothermota > UBA3072 > UBA3072 > UBA3072 > JAFGHJ01. The sequence goes on from CAZHNS010000017.1 coordinate 28,036, forward strand.
GATGCCATTTTTCCTGCACAAATTAATGATATAAAGGGTGTAGTGAGGTTTTTAAGGGCAAATGCACAAAAATATAATTTAGACACCAATTTTGTTGGTATAACCGGAACTTCCTCCGGTGGTCATCTTTCCGCTATGATGGGTAACAGCGGAGGAGTAACGAATTACACGGTTGGAGATAAAACAATAAACATTGAAGGCGATGTTGGGGGTAATTCTGAGATGAGCAGCCGTGTTGATGCAGTGGTTGATTGGTTTGGTCCTACCACATTTCAAATAATGGACTCATGTGGAAGTACAATGGTACACGATGCACCAGATTCCCCGGAATCAGTACTTATTGGTGGGCCTATTCAAGAAAATGATGAACTTTGTGCTCTTGCTGATCCGATTACTTATATCGATAAGAACGATCCGCCCTTTCTTATTATTCATGGAGATGCAGATCCGCTAGTTCCACATTGTCAAAGTGTAATGCTCCATAAAGTCCTTATGAATAAAGGAGTAAAAAGTGAAATGATCAGTGTACCTGGTGGTGGTCATGGTAATGGAGTCTTCATAGATAAATATATAGAAAAAATGGTCAAATTCTTTAAAGAGGAAAGGAATAAAAGAAGTCGCTCATAAATTATTTATCCTAAAAATTTAGCCTAATAAAGATATTAATGCGAATCAGGATCAAAATTTTATGTTGACAAAAATTAGATTCTCATTAAAATTTAAATATAGCAAATAAGGTAGAAAATGGAGTACAAGACTGAGTTTGATAAAGAAAATGGAATTTGTATTATTCGTGTTAAGGGTAAGCTTCGCCGCCCCGACGATTCCCTAAAACTGCAAAAGTTTGTTTTTGACTATTATAATGAAAAAGGTTATTCTCGATTTTTGATAGATATGCGACAAGTACAAATTATTGGTGAAAAGACGAATACATTTTCAATAGGAACTATACCGTTTGATACGGATAAAAGAATGAGATCTACACCACATAAGGTAGCTCTCGTTTACTCCAGTACAAACGTCGATGAAATACTTTTGGAAAACGTAGCTGTCCGCAGAGGATACAATCTAAAAGTCTTTACAAAGATTGATAAAGCAATTGAGTGGTTTAAAAAAGATTGACAAAAATTGGTTTGTCACTTCAATATTAAATATCCACAATCTTTCCGGGAGGCGAATAAATGCAATATAGAGAATTAGGACGTACAGGATTTAAGGTTTCGACGGTGAGTTTTGGCTCATGGGCAATTGGTGGTACCTGGGGACCAGTAAAAGATAACGAATCAATAGCAGCACTACATAAAGCAGTAGAACTCGGAGTAAATTTTTTCGATACAGCCGATGTTTACGGTGACGGACGCAGCGAACGCCTGCTTTCAGAGTTAAAAAAAGAGCATAAAGATATATATATTACTACAAAAGCCGGAAGAAGACTAAATCCGCATACTGCAGAGGGTTATAACCGTGAAAATCTTGCGGCTTTCATTGAGCGCAGCTTAAAGAATCTTAATGTAGAAACCATCGACTTGCTTCAACTGCACTGCCCCTCTACCGAGGTCTATTATATGCCTGAAGTTTTCGAAATGATGGATGACTTTGTCGGGGAAGGTAAGATTCGCTACTATGGTGTAAGCGTAGAAAAGGTCGAAGAGGCATTAAAAGCAATAGAATATCCAAACGTACAATCCGTACAAATTATCTTTAATATGTTTCGCCATCGACCTTCAGAGCTGTTTTTCGAACAGGCAAAAAAACGTAAGGTAGGCATTCTGGCAAGAGTACCTCTTGCTTCGGGAATGTTGACCGGAAAGTTCAATAAGGATTCAACTTTTGCATCTGACGACCATAGAAGTTTTAACCGTAAAGGTGAAGCATTCGACCGTGGTGAAACTTTCTCAGGAGTCGATTATAATACCGGATTAAAAGTTGTTGAAGAATTAAAGAAAATATGTCCACAAGGGATGAGTATGGTACAGTTTGCCCTGCGCTGGATTTTAATGTTCGATGCGGTTACATGTACGATTCCGGGAGCCAAAAGACCATCACAAGCAGAGGAGAACTTTTCTGCTTCGGATCTCCCTCCCCTATCTGATAATACTATGAAAAAGGTAAACGATATTTACGATAAATACATTCGCGAATTAGTACATCATTACTGGTAAAATCCGTGAATGAAATAATTGCCAAATGCGGCTGTAACTGCAGCAGATGTCCGATTTATAAAGAGAATCTTAAAAACAAAGAAGCTAGAATCCGATGCAGCTGGGGCTGGAAAAGATATTTAAAAATAAGCTTAAGCCCGGAGAAACTCAGATTATGTGATGGATGTCAGATTTCAGACGAAAAGAGGAACGTATATTATCTAAACTGTATTGTTAGGAAATGCGCAATGGAAAATGGTATAGAAAACTGCGCATACTGCTCATTATATCCATGCGATGAGGTAGAAAACCTACACATAACATTTGACCCCCATTTTAAAGAAAAAGTTGAAAAGAGATTAGGTAAAAAAATACCCCACAAAGATTACCTGGATTTTATTGAGTGTTACGAAGGTCTCAATTATTTAGATAATATTCGGAAAAAATTAGACAAAAACGAAATAGTAAAATTTAAGAAATTCGAGGTACAATCAAAACTTGTCCCATTCCCAGAAGATATAAAAAAGAAAGATAGACTCGTTTACAGATCGTTATACAATCTTATAGAGAAAATAAATGGTTCAGTTGAGAATCTTTCTTTTGCCCATCGAGAAGCTATAAAAAAGAAGAGACCTAATATGCTAACGCTATTGTGGACATTTGGTCTTTACGGAGAATTCAAAAATAGTAATGAAAAATTTCTCACCATAAATAGTTTGGATTATGCAAAGGAAAAAAATCAGTGTTATTATGACAGATTGATGAACTATTTTGATATCCTTAAAGGTTACGGAGTACACCTTGCTATTACGCCCTTAACCGACGACGGGTGGATAACTCCTACCGGCGGCCTTAGAGTAAAAATTGGTAAAAAAGAAACTCCAATATGGGTTATGGCTTTATCTTTCGATCCAAATATCGGCGGGGGAAAAAGCCTGGCTGCTCTGGGTGAATACTCAAAAAAACTTTCATCAAAATACGGGAAAAAAGCATTTAAACATTTTTCCAGAGCCGATATGGAAGTTTTATGTTAACCACGAAGCTTATCATTTTCCTTGACATAAAAATTATTTTGAATTACCTTTTATAAGAAAAAAGGAGGCAGTTAATTATGAATATTATTTGGTTTTTGATTATCGGAGCTTTAGCCGGCTGGCTCGCAGGCATAGTAATGAAAGGAAAGAAAGGGTATGGCATTCTGGGTAACATTATCGTAGGATGTATAGGGTCTCTAATAGGCGGTTTTTTATTCGATTTGCTAGGTATTTCATTGTCCTTGGGTATTAAATATGAGGGACTTATTACTTCTTTAATAACAGCTTTCATCGGAGCCCTGATATTACTAGTCATAATAAACTGGCTAAAGAAGAAATAATATAGTAGATAGAAGATAGAAGTTAGTAGTTAGTAGTAAAAAAAGCAAAAACTATTTTTGAGATTTGTTGTTAATCAATCTTTTAAATTGATTTTTTGACTCATGACTCAAGACTCATGACACACGACTGGTTGTTCCTTCCCTGACCCTTGACAAATATAGAGCCTGAATTAATTTTAATATATGGATATTGGTTTAAACTGGAGAGATTTAGATAAACCTGTAGATTGGGGAAAAATTTTTAGTAACAAAAATCCCGTGGATTGTGAAATCGGATTCGGTAACGGAGAATTTCTTATAAAAAAATCCAATCTTCATCCCGAAAGAAATTTCTTCGGTATAGATTATTCAAATGAATCTTATAGAAGAGCTACTAAGCAGATCGAAAGAACGAAGAAGGATAGTATTAAAGTGGTATGCCTGGAAGCCAAAGCTGCTTTCATTGTGTTAATACCAGAAAACTCTCTTTCTCATATCTATCTTAACTTTCCAGACCCATGGCCAAAGAAAAAACATTATAAAAACAGGTTACTTGATAGAGAATTTTTGAAGATAGCGGCCTTATGCTCAACAAATAAAGGAAAAATAATAGTCGCGACCGACGATCCATTTTATAGGGATTTTATCCTTGAAGAAATAGCTGCTGTACACCTCTGGGAACCATTATTCCAAAAAGGTTGGACAAACGAACTTTCTGATCATTTCTCCACTAAATACGAAAAAAAATGGAGAGATGAAGGAAAAGAAATCTTCTATATGATGTTCCAGAAGAAAGCCGATCCGGAAATAGCTTTTCGAATGCGGGAATACAAAATACCCGGTAAAATTGTGTTGCCGAATTTTTCTCCGTCAAAATTAAAAAAATTCTGTGGTGAAACTATATGCAAACAAGATTCTGTTTCTAAATTGCTGAAGTGCACAAAAGAAAAAAAGGGTTATATTTTGAAAATTTTTCTCAAAGACGACACATTAATCAGGAAAGCAGATTTAACTATAAGAAAAAACAATGAAAACAACTGGGAACTTAAAATCCCTGAAAAACTATTTCGTACCCGTTCTCTCAAAAAACTCGTTAATAAATTAAAAACTCTCGATAAATAAAGAAGCGGATATCAGTAAAACTATAAATCCAAACCAGATAAAAAGAAAATAAGGCAGTATTAGACCAAAAGGAATAGTGTACGTGTTTAATACAAGAAGTAAAAAGAAATCAACCATAAGAAGAAAAACCGTCAGTAGATATGCAATAAGATAAGGAGCAAGCTTGTTTTTAATATGTTTGTATATCTCCTTAAATTTCACTGCGTTAGCAAAGGACCCTGTATCGGAGAAAAGAATTAATGCCATTGGCATAAAAAACATTACTATAAACCCCAAAAAGAAGAAAAGGAAAAGTATAAAGAACCCACCGATTTTTAAATTTGATATTACAAATTTTGGATTGACCATAAATTCCACCAGTGGTCCAGGCAGCAATGATAAAATAAACAAAGGAATTGCAAAGTAAACTACAATTATCAATCCCCACTCAAAACCTTTTAAAAACATTAAACCCCAATTATCCCAGGAAGGGAGCCTTTTATTACCAGTTTCCAGGCGATCATGTATAAATCTGGCAATAAAACCGAAAGAAAAGATGAATAAAGGGGGTATCATTAAAAAACTTCCACCTATTAAAGTTTTTTTAAACCATTCTTTATCTTTGAAAATTACCGAAAAATCCCTTTGTATATTCAACTATTTTCCTCCAGATATATTCCATATTCCATAGCATCGGAAAGAGCTGTCCAGCTTGCCTCAATTATATTTGCGGAAGCCCCAACCGTACTCCAATATTTGTTATCTAGCTGCATATCGATCATGACCCGGGTTATAGCCCCTGTACCTTTACTGCTATTTATAATATGAACTTTGTAATCCGCAAGGTGGAATTTTTCAATGTTGGGATGTCCCTCACGGAGGGCTTTAGTTAATGCTGTATAAAGAGCATCTACAGGCCCATCACCTTCTGCTGCCACATGGATTATTTCTCTTCCAACAAGAAGCTTTACAGTGGCCTCTGCAAAAATCCCTCTTTTTTCCCTGTGCTCGACTACTACAGTGAAATCTAACATTTTAAAAGGAGGATTATAATCTTTTTTACAACGGAGTAAAAGCAGTTCTACTGAAGCCTCTGCTGCTTCAAAACTGAATCCGTCATGCTCTAGAGTTTTTATTTTTTCTAGAATCTCCTTGAGGTTTTCAATCTTGCCGGTCATACCCATTTTTTCGAGTTTTATGTGGAGATTTGACTTACCGGCAAGTTCGGATATTAGGACTCTCGATTCATTGCCAACGAGCTCGGGGTCGATATGCTGATAGGTGAGAGGATTTCTTCGCATAGCAGATACGTGAATGCCTCCTTTATGAGCAAATGCACTGCGACCGATATAAGGCGAACGATACGGAGGCGGTTGGTTCGCTATAAAAGCTACCGCATTTGCTACCCTTGTTAAATGAACTAAATTTTCTGCTGGCAAAACGTCTATTCCCATCTTCAACTGAAGGTTTGGGATTAACGTGCTAAGGTCAGCGTTACCACAGCGTTCGCCATATCCATTTGTAGTGCCCTGTACGTGAGTTACACCGGCCTGTATCGCCGCAAGGGTGTTTCCCATAGCAGTCCCTGAATCGTTGTGCGTGTGTATCCCAATATCTAAATTTGGAAATTTTTGTACAACTTTTTCGGTTATCTCTTCAACTTCATGAGGTAGACTTCCTCCGTTTGTATCGCATAAAACAAGAGTCTCTGCTCCCCCGTCTGCTGCAGCACTCAGTGCCTTTATTGCATATTCAGAATCTGCTTTATAACCATCAAAGAAGTGTTCCGCATCGAAAATCACTTCTTTGCCTTTTGATTTAAGATACTTTATGCTTTTTTGAATCATCTCCAGATTTTTATCTAACGTCGCACGTAGAGCATCTTCGACATGAAGAGTCCAGGCTTTTCCAAAAATCGTTACAACAGTAGTCTCGGAGTCCAATAGAGCCTTAATATTTTTATCCTTTTCCGGAGGAATATCTTTATGGCAGGTACTTCCAAAAGCAACTATGCGAGCATCTTTCAACTTTAATTCTTTAACTTTTTTAAAGTATTCCGCATCCTTTGGGTTAGAACCAGGCCAGCCGCCTTCGATGTAATCAATACCAAGCTCATCAAGCAGGTTGGTTATCTTCAATTTATCGGTTACCGAAAGAGAAACTCCTTCTGCTTGAGTTCCTTCACGGAGTGTTGCATCATATATTTTCACATTCTTTTGAGGTTCTTTCTCTCTCTTTTTTTTATTCTTCCCGGACTTCTTCATTAAATCCTCCAAATATCTATTAAAACGAAAATTAACCTAATATCTAACACCTAACTCATATTACCTTGTCATCTATCCAATCCATCATACTTCTTAGCTCTCTACCAATCTTTTCGAGCGGATGATTTTTATCGTTCTCCTCGAACTTTTTCAAATTTGGCTTTCCTTTTGCGGATTCTTCTATCCACTCTTTGGCAAAAGAACCATCCTTAATCTCAGATAGGATCTTTTTCATCTCTTTTTTTGTTTCCTCAGAAATAATGCGTTCTCCACGGGTAAAATCACCGTATTCAGCTGTATTACTTACGGAATAACGCATATAGCTTAAACCACCCTGGTAAAAAAGATCCACAATTAATTTTAATTCATGCATGCATTCAAAATAAGCAATCTCTGGTTGATATCCCGCTTCAATCAAAACCTCAAAACCCTTTTTTACGAGAGCTGAAACCCCTCCGCAAAGAACAACTTGTTCTCCGAATAAGTCGGTTTCCGTTTCTTCCGGAAAGGTGGTTTTTAAGGCTCCGCCTTTTGTCCCTCCTATTCCTTTTGAATATGCCAGAGCTAACTGAAGAGCGTTACCGCTAGCGTCGTTTTCCACTGCCACAAGATTAGGCACTCCCCCACCTTTTTCGTATTCGCTTCTAACGAGATGCCCTGGACCTTTTGGAGCAACCATTATAACATCAACATATTCTGGAGGAATAATTTGCTTAAACCTAATGTTAAATCCGTGTGAGAAAAGTAATGCATTTCCTTCTTTTAGATTAGATTCTATTGAGCCTTTATAAATTTTAGCCTGGATCTCATCGGGTACTAAAACAGAAATAATATCTGCCTTAGAAGCGAGTTCATCGGCAGACATAGGCTTGAAACCATGTTTCACTGCTAATTTGTAATTATCTGTCCCTTCAACCTCCGCTACTATTACATTTAGTCCTGAGTCTCTGAGATTCTGCGCCTGTGCGTGTCCCTGACTTCCATATCCAATAATTCCTATGGTTTTGTCTTTTAAAACATCTATACTTACATCCTTATCATAATATATCTCAGCCATTATTCTCCTCCTTTTTTTCTGGCAATTGCTATCTTACCTGTTCTAACAATTTCAACAATGCCAAACGGTTTTACTAATTCTATGAAGGCCTGAATCTTATTATCTTTACCTGTAATTTCAACAGTCATACTTTTTCTGCCAACATCGATTATTTTTGCTCTAAATATATCCACTATTTCAATAAGTTCAGCACGAGTTTTTCTTGAAAGGTTAACCTTGATTAACAGCATTTCTCTTTCCACATGTTCAACATTGGTAAAATCTTGAACTTTTATAACATTTATAAGCTTATTCAATTGCTTCTTTATTTCTTCAAATATAGAAACATCTCCGTCGACGACCATTGTTATCCTGGAAAGGTTCGAATCAAGAGTTTCTCCGACTGAGAGACTTTCAATATTAAAACCTCTACTGCTGAATAACTCTGAAACTCGTGCAAGGACACCGAACTTATTCTCAACCAATACAGAAATAATTCTTTTCATTATGCCATTCCTCCCATCATCTGACGTAGTGAAGCACCAGCAGGAACCATCGGAAAAACGTTTTCTTCACTATCAATTATACAATCGACAATAACAGGGCCATCTATTTTTAATGCCTTCTTAATTGCATTCTTAACATCCTCATTCTTGGCAACTCTCATACCAGTAGCACCGTAAGCTTCTGCGAGTTTAACAAAATCAGGTGTGTATTCAGAACACTCTTTAGGCTTTTTGACTTTATCAGGATTTAACGCTCCGGTTCTAAGGCAGGTTGCCGAATATCTTTTTCCGTAAAACAATTCCTGCCATTGCCTGACCATGCCAAGAAAACCATTATTAAGAATAATTATTTTCACCCCAACATTCTTTATAACTGCAGTTGCCAATTCTTGAATATTCATCTGTATACTGCCGTCGCCTGCTATATCGAAAACCGGCATATCAGGCCTGGCGACTTTTGCACCTATAGCGGCAGGGAACCCATATCCCATCGTTCCGAGACCACCTGAAGTGAGGAGCGTACGGGGTTTATCAAACTTATAATATTGAGCAACCCACATCTGATTCTGTCCCACTTCTGTGGAAATAATCGCCTTACCTTTCGTAACTTCTCGAATAGATTCTATAACATACTGAGGGGAAACAACGCCTTTCTTTTTCTTATAAACAAGAGGCAGTTTTTCTTTCCAGGCATCGATTTCTTTTTTCCAATCCGCGTGTTTTTCCGGTTTCAAAACTTTATCGAGTTCTTTTAAGATTTGTTTTGCATCACCGACAATCGGTATATCAACTCTAACGTTTTTTCCGACTGAAGATGGGTCAATATCAATGTGTATTATCTTAGCATGCGGAGCAAACTCGGAAATTTTTCCGGTAACTCTATCGTCAAAACGTGCTCCTATGGCTATGATAACGTCCGATTCCATTATTGCAAGGTTAGCATATTGAGTACCATGCATACCTAACATACCAAGGGAAAGGTCGTGCGTTTCAGGAAAAGAACCCAAACCTAACAATGTAGTAGTAACAGGTGTATTTATTTTTTCTGCAAGTTTTTTCAATAAAGCTGAAGCATCGGAGGTAATGACTCCTCCACCTGCATATATAACAGGCCTTTTTGCTTTATTAATTAACTCAGCCGCACTTTTTATCTGCTTTAAATTCCCCATTAAAGTGGGCTTATATCCTGGTATATTAACCCCTTTGCTTTTTGTTATTGAACTTTTTTGCTGCTGAATATCTTTGGGAATATCAATTAAAACCGGACCAGGACGACCCGTTGTTGCAATATAAAATGCTTCGTCAATTATCTGAGCAAGATTATCAACATCTTTAACCAGATAATTATGTTTGGTTATGGCTCTACTTATACCCGTTGCATCAACTTCCTGAAAAGCTTCATTACCGATAAGGTTTGTTGAGACCTGTCCGGTAATAGCTATCATAGGAATAGAATCCATCTGGGCAGTTGCTATACCTGTAACGAGATTTGTAGCTCCGGGACCGGAAGTTGCAATACAAACACCACATTTTCCGGAAGCTCTGGCGTATCCGTCTGCTGCGTGAGCTGCACCCTGTTCGTGTCGGGTTAAGTAGAAATCTATGTCGCTATCGTGCATAGCATCAAAAATATCGATAACGGCTCCACCAGGATATCCAAAAATAACATCTATTTTCTTTTCTTTAAGGGACTTAATAAATATCTCAGCCCCGCTTAATTTCTTTTTTTCTGCTTTATCCTTTTTCATTTTTAAAAAAACCTCCTAAAAATTATATTTATATCAGCATTATAACTTAGAAACATATACCAAGCAAATCTTGATATTCTTAATGTTGTTCATAATAAACATTTGTACGTAATATTTCAAGTCAAAAACATACATTGATTTTAATAATTTTAACAGCAGAAAACCATCTTTTAAATAATTAAAAGACTCTATTTTCTTTATTTTATGTTCTAATGGAATTTTGACAGTAAGGTAAGAAGTATCTCTTTTAGAGATTTGGCAATAACAATATGTTAACTTATAATCCCCGATTCTACTCCCAACATAATATATAACTCCTTAGTTTAGTTTGAAAACTATAATTCAAAAAAGTAAAAAGTCAACCCCTGTTACCAAAAATAGGCACAAAGAAAAAATTTTAACCGCAGAGAGCACAAAAATTTTGACTGTTGGTCTGTGAGTTGGGTAGTCCGTTAGTCTGTCAAAAACGCACCAACACACTAACGACAGACTGTGTGAAAAGTTCCTATTCCCCTCATAGGGAAAAAATATCCATTGCCCATTAAGTAGAATTTCAGAATCTCCCTGCTTAACAGGCATTAAAATAACTTCACCAGTTTTAGGATTCTTTATAGAATAGCTTTCTTTTCTTAGCCGTAAATCCTTATCAGAGCTGATAAAATTAAGCCACTCTTGTAGTTCTATTTGGTGAAACTTAAATATATTTTTCCAAATTAAGCAGGATGTAAAGCCATATAGGCAATACAAGCAATAATAATATGGCCTTAATTTTGTGATTTTTAAGCCATACCAAATCTGTCAGAAACGTTTGTTTGATTGGATAAAGAATATCCTTTATGTTGTTTCTAAAGATTAGCAAAAGATAAGATGCGGTAAAGCGAACACTCTAACATTAGTGAATCTCATGGCATAACTCACAGCAAATCCTGCGAGAATGACAACCGCGATTTCAAGAAGCGACAGAGCTGAATGCGTGCTATCCAGATTTTTATTCATATTGCTCATTCGGTTCAATGCTTTGCTTCTCCTATTTTCCCTTGAATCCATGTTCTTATTATCCTTCACACGCGCTCTACAAACCTAGATGTGGTTTACAAATTGCATACAACTCATTCATATCAGCACTCTGAGTGTGGATACAATCCTTCTAATATGGCCTATTATTTATTTTTCTTTAAACAAATATAAGCGGTAGTATTTGCCATTTCTTCTGTTTTATTTACAATCTTAAATCCGGCTAATTCAAGCATTTTTTCTAAAATCCAATCCCAGGTGCTGTATTCTTCTTTAACATGAATAATTGCTTCTTTCATCATCTTTTCTCCGACTCCTTTTCTCGTTTCTTCTATCCAATCTGAAATATACTTTTCATGTTTTTCAACAGGAAAGGAAAAAACAACATCAAAAAGAAAAAACTTACCTCCCGGTTTTAAAATCTCATTAATCTTCTTCAGTGCGACCAATTTCCAAAAATCAGGTAAATGATGCAAAACGGCATTAGATATAACTACATCTACTGGTTCCCCATTATGTTTATAAGATAATAATCCGCTGCATATTGGAAAAACATTATCAATATCTTCGTTAGCAATTTTATTATTACATAATTCTATCATTTTCGGAGAAATATCAATCGCGTATAACTTTTTACAGCTTTTAGCCAGGTAAATTGATACTCCCCCGGTACCACAACCCATATCGACAACAATATCGTTTTTGCTTATTCCAAGAGCTTGTGTTATACGCGAAGCTTCATTCTCATAATTACGGAATTTAGTATGTTGCTTATCATAATCAGAAACAATCTTTTCATCTGAATAATCGACTCCGGCATGCAAACTTTCATCAAAGTACCATTCAGGAAACGATTTCATAAAATCTCCTTTAGATTAGGAAAATTTACTAAGCTAAATTCTCGACTACCAGATCTCCTACTTTGGAAGTAGAATATCCCATTTTACCGGCGGAAAGACTTTCTAATTTTTCCTTAACAACCTTTTTTACAGAATCCTCGACTGCTTTTGCCGCATCTTCTTCTCCGAGAGTATCAAGCATCAAAGAAAGCGCGCATATCGCGGCTAAGGGGTTTATAACGTTTTTGCCTGTATATTTAGGAGCGCTTCCTCCTATTGGTTCGAACATGGAAACTCCTTCCGGATTAAGATTACCTCCGGCAGCAATACCCATACCCCCCTGAACCATCGCTCCGAGATCAGTTATAATATCTCCGAACATATTATCCGTAACGATTACATCGAACCATTCGGGATTTTTGACCATCCACATGCATGTCGCGTCAACGTGAGCATAATCGGTTTTTATATCGGGATAATTTTTGGCGACTTTATAAAATGTCCTTTCCCACAAATCGAATGCAAAAGTCAAAACGTTGGTTTTTCCGCACAAAGTAACCTGTTTTCGTTTATTTCTCCTTTTCGCATATTCAAAAGCAAATCTTATACAGCGCTCTACACCTTTAAAAGTATTTATACTTTCTTGTACCGCAACTTCATCCTGAGTATCCTTTTTTAAGAATCCACCTGCGCCACAATACAATCCTTCAGTATTTTCTCTCACCACAACAAAATCTATATCTTTTTCTTCTTTGTCTTGTAAAGGGCAGAATCTCTTATCGTAGAGTATTACAGGTCTCAAATTTATATATTGATCCAGAGCAAAACGTAACCTGAGTAAAATTCCTTTTTCCAAAATACCAGGTTTAACATCGGGATGTCCAATAGCGCCAAGATATATAGCCTCGAAAGTTTTAAGCTCTTCAAGCACTGAATCCGGTAAGACTTCTCCTGTTTTTAAATATCTATCTCCTCCAACATCATATTCAACTGTTTCACACTTAAAGTCAAATTTAGACTCTGCTGCTTTTAACACTTTTAATCCCTCTCTTACCACTTCGGGACCCGTACCATCACCGGGTATTACCGCTACTCTGTAGCTTTTCATTTCCGTTTAATCCTCCTTTTCATCAACTTATCATTTTTATATTTCAAGAAATCCTGCATCAAAATTTACAATAAAAAAACTGGTAAATATCTTATTACCGTTGGTATTTTTGTCAACCCATTGATTAGGACTAGACTTCACAAACTTTTTCCAATTAATTCTAAAAATTCAAGATGTGTGAAAAAAGTTGAATTTTAAGAAGTTTCTCCTGCTTCTCCTCCATATAGATGATTAAATACTGTTTCCACTTTTGCTAAATCATCTAGAAGGTCTTCTCTACCCTTTGAAACAAGAGCTTTATATTTAAGAATCGATATCTGGAATGAGCAGATCGCATCATCCATCTTTCCCATCTTGTGGTATATTAAGCCCAAATTCATCTTCGTACGCGCATATTCATCTTCGTACTTGTCTTCGCCTTCAGAAATCATTTCCCACAAAACGTCTGAACTCTGTTCCATTAAATCAATTGCTATGGGTAACTTACCAATTTTTTGTGCGTTAAGCCCTTTACTGTAAAGGTACTTAGCATAAAGATTTTTAACAAACGACATACTAATCTCCTTCCCCCTTACTTATAAATTTTACTATAGAATTTTAACGGAATTTATCCTCGATGCTAATTGGCTTCCAATTAATCAAATTCTTCTGAAAAACGCCTTAAAGCCAGCTCAATATTGAAAAATAATTCCGTTTCTCTATTTTCATCAATAACTTTTATCATATCAAATCTGTACCCGTCTTTTATTACTGGAGACAATCCAAAAGGAGGTTTCAATTCTAACCAATTTAACAAATCATACTCCTCAGAAATTTCCATAACAATAAAAGCGGTCTTCACACTCTTTCCATCACCGGAAAAATAAATAGAGTTCATTAAACCGTTATAAATATTGTTATGATAATCCGCATTTACTGAATCGTTTAGATGTTTGTAAATATTGCTACAGTATAAATGGGTCTTAATATCTATATATCTTTTTTCTAAAATTAACTTTGAGATTTCAAGAGCCTTTTCAAATTTTTCTTCTTCGATATTTAATTTTATTTTCTTTCTCAAATTATCAAATTTAACATCATAAGGATTATAAATTTTTGTTTTTGTATAGGCCATTCTTAAAGTGAAAAAATCATTCGACAACCCATTTTTAACACTATCTAGAATTGAATAATAATCATCTTCAGTTAACAAGTCTATGTATTCAAATAGTATATAATTTGATATAGTGTCGTTCTCGATTGTATATTCATCACTGCTAATATTCTCTTGTACCGAACTGCAAGCAATAAAAAACCCAAAAACTAAAAGAAGCAACCTCTTCAAAATTTCCCCCTTTGAATCCGTAAATTGTACCTACTGAAATTTTATCTATTCTTATAGGTTTTGTCAAGTACTAAAACCACTCCTACTTCTAAGATTATTTTAACGCAGAGAGCACAGAGAAAAAAAATTTATTTAACCACGAAACAAACGAAAACCACTAAAGTTTTTTTTAGCCTCCCAACTCCCTAACCTCCTAACATTCTAACTACAGTATTAACAATAAATTACACGAATAGAACGAATTTTTTTATCTAGAAACTAAGACCTGTTTGAACCACAAGTGTGAAGGAGAGAAACAAATACTTATATTTTAAATAATCCTTCTTCTTCCTCTTTAACTTTTTTCTCTTCTTCTTCTTTAAAATTACATCCGTGAGGTTCGAATGATTTTAAATTACTTTCAAGCAGATCGTGCTCTTCTGAAATTCTTACCCATTCATTGTCGTTGGGATGTATATGGACATGAGTTGCGCCCATATCTTTTATACAGTCTGATTGAGGGTGGTAATGGCCGATTTGAACACCAAGATCTCCCTGCCCTATATAAATAGGAACCCAATTACCATCATTACTTTTTTTGGTAAATATGTAATTTCCTAATATACCAGGTTTAAAATCTTTTGGCAAACTATGAACATCGTAAGTGTAACGTTGACCATCTACACCAACCCAATCGAACTTTTCTTTTTTATCCATCCTTCTTTCCTCTTAATTAAATTATTACACTATATTTTTTATTTGTCAACCTCAATTTATGGAAATTTTTTTAATACTTAGCTAAAGAAAACTTTTATACCTGAAACTATTGCTAAAAAGTATATTTTGATTATATTGTATATAACGGGGGATCATGACCCACAGATACAGGCTGAGATACTCGCGGCAGACGCTGCACTCAGCAAAACCATGGTCCCCCTTATTTTTTTAAATAAGGGATTTTAATTTGACTAAAGGGGGAAGTTTATGAAGAAATATTCTGTGCTACTATTGACCTTACTAATTTCACTACCAATATTTTCTACGACTTATTATGTCTCCAACGGTGGTAGTAATAGCAATAACGGAGAATCCATAGATTCTGCGTTTGCAACTCTGCAGTATGCTGCGGATAATGTTTTAGCAGGTGATTCTGTTCTTGTTCTTCCGGGTAATTATGCGGGTTTTGATTTGAGGGGAGTCGATGGAACGCAAACTAGTCCGATTGTATTTAAGGCTTTAGGTGACAGCGTGAGGATAACAGATAATAATCCTCGTACCGATGACGGAATAAACCTTGAAGGACCTGATTGGGTCGTAATTGATGGATTTACAGTCACAGGAGTTCCCCGCAACGGAATAAGATTAGTAACTGCGGAACATATCGTAATAAAAAATAACACCTGCTTGAATAACTCAAGAGGAATACTAACAGGATTTGTAGAAGATGTTGTGATTGAAAATAATTTATGCGCTTATTCCTGGGACGAACATGGGATATATCATTCAAATAGCGGAGATAATCCTATTATCAGATATAATGTATGTCATGATAATAATGGTTGCGGAATACATATGAATGGTGATGAGAGTATGGGAGGAGATGGATTAATAACAAATGCAACAATCGAAGGTAACATTATATATGGAAATGGAATCGGCGGTGGTTCAGGAATTAACTGTGACGGGGTGGCTGATTCGAGAATATTCAATAATCTGATATACGATAACTACGCAAGCGGTGTCAGTCTTTATAGAATTGATGGTGCTGATGGTTCATACAATACCAAAGTTTATAACAACACCATAATCAATGATACAGCCGGAAGATGGTGTGTTAATATAGGGCACAGTTCCGAAGCCGATACAGTATATAACAACATATTAATTACTTTTCATGGCTGGCGCGGAAGCATTTCTGTACTTGAAGAATCCTTACCCGATTTTTACAGTGATTATAATATAGTTCTTGACAGAATGAGTGTTGATGGGGGTGATTCCCGTTTAACTCTTGCGGAATGGCAGGCTATGGGTTATGACAATCACTCGATTCTTGCCGGGTCGATGGAGAGTATATTCTTTGACTGGGAAAACGGAGATTATCACTTATTGCCCACTTCACAAGCAGTCGATTCTGGCACTTCTGTTGTTTCCGTTTTCGTTACTTATGACCTGGATGGGGTGTCTAGACCTTTTGGGAATGAATACGATATTGGTGCGTATGAATATAATCCTACTGGAGTTAATATTCCCGATGAAACAGAGAAAACCCCGTGTGAGATAGTTATAAGAAAAAACGAAGTAGTATTTGAAAGTTTAAAGCCAAATCAAACAATTAAAATATTTGATATTAAAGGGGCTTTAATACATAAATCGTCTAATATCATAAACTCAACTTATAGATATAATATCCAAAATTTGGAAAACGGTATCTATTTCTGGCATGTGAATGACAATCAGGAAAATATAGTAAAAGGTAAGATAATAATAGTAAGATAAATAAGAAGTCAGGAGTTAGAAGTAAGAATATAGAATCCCATCACCACCCTAATTTAAGCACAAAGTTTATATTTTATTTATTCTAACTTCCAACTTCTAGATTCTAATTTCTTTTTTAAAATATCTTGCGTTAGGTTGTTTTTTTATTATATTAAATTTGTTTAGATTCTAGGAATTCAAACTTCAAATTAGGAGGCTAAAGTTATGGTATCTTATAAGGAATTAGGATTTGTCAATACCAAGGAAATGATGGGTAAGGCCCTAGACGGCGGTTATGCGGTTCCCGCTTATAATTTTAATAATATGGAACAATTACAGTCAATAATTACCGCCTGTGTGGAAACACAATCTCCGGTAATATTACAAATATCAAAAGGTGCAAGAAAATATGCCAATCAGACATTATTGAGATATCTTGGACAGGGAGCAATAGAGATGATGAAAGATATGGCTAAGGAAAAAGGTTTAAAAGAAATTCCTATAGCCCTACACCTCGACCACGGCGATTCTTATGAATTATGTGTATCCTGTATCGAGTCCGGTTTTTCTTCTGTAATGATAGACGCTTCAAGTCTGCCTTTCGACGGGAATGTAGATCTTACAAAAAAGGTAGTTGATTACGCTCATCAACATGATATAACAGTCGAAGGAGAACTTGGAGTTCTTGCCGGAATTGAAGAGCATGTTGTCTCAGAAAAAACACATTATACAAAACCGGAAGAAGTTGAAGAATTTGTGAAAAGGACAGGTGTTGACTCTCTTGCAATTTCAATTGGAACATCTCATGGCGCTAATAAATTTAAACCGGAACAGTGCACAAGAAATGAAGATGGAGTATTAATACCACCTCCTCTACGTTTTGACATCTTAGAAGAGGTCGAAAAAAGAATACCCGGATTCCAGATTGTTCTTCACGGTTCTTCTTCTGTACCGCAAGAAGCAATAAAAATAATTAATAAAAACGGTGGAGCCTTGAAAGATTCTATAGGTATCCCGGAAGAGCAACTCCAAAAAGCAGTAAAGTATAACGTCTGCAAAGTGAATATCGATTCAGACGGCAGACTCTGGATGACCGCAGCTGTAAGAAAACATCTTGTGGAACATCCGGGGGATTTTGACCCGAGAAAGTATCTCGGCCCCGCACGTGAAGCTTTAATCAACATGTATAAACATAAAAACGAAAACGTATTAAATTCTGCAGGCAAAGCTTAAATTAGTTCGTACATCTCTTAATTTTTTAGCCCCTACCGAAAAATCGGTAGGGGCTTTTTTATTGGAACTTATTATATTAAAATAAGGTCTGTTATAAAAAAGGAGTTATAATGTTTTCAAATAAAAAAAATCTTATTAGTTTTTTAATATTAATTACCTTAATCTTTTCTTTAGTCGCAAACGGAGAGAGTGAAAAAGGAGAAATAAAAATGAAAAATGAAGTTTTAGATAAAGCCACATTCGCAGGTGGTTGTTTCTGGTGTATTGAATCAGCTTTCGACGAAATCGAAGGTGTAAAAGAGGCTATTTCTGGTTATACGGGAGGAAAAACAAAGGATCCAACTTATGCGGAAGTTTGTTCCGGCAAAACAGGGCATTATGAAGCTGTGCAGGTAACCTTCGATAAAAATAAGATAACATATAAAGAACTTGTTGAAATATTCTGGCAGCAAATAGACCCAACCGACCCAACAGGGCAATTTGCCGATAAGGGTTCTCAATACAAAACTGCAATATTTTATCATAACGAAAAACAGAAAAAGATTGCCGAAGAATCGAAAAAGAAATTAGAGGAATCAGGTAAATTCGATAAACCTATAGTGACTGAAATAAAAGAAGCTACGGAATTCTATCCAGCTGAAGATTACCATCAGAATTACTATAAAACTTGCCCTTTAAGGTATAAAGCCTACAAAATAGGTTCCGGAAGAGAATCTTTTTTGAAGAGAGTCTGGAAGAAGGTAACGGATTAAAATTATCGTTAGAAGGTTAGGAAGTTGGGAAGTCAAAAAAGCTAAAAGATTTAGTTTATTTAATGCTTTATGTGGTTAAAATCCCTTTTTGTATTCAGTGACAACTCTTGACATTTATTTCCGCATTCTTTAAATTGCTAATATGAAAACAATAAAAGGAATGAAATTCGAAACCCTTATTAGTGAAAACGATATAGCCACCCGGGTAAAGGAACTGGTAAAGGAAATTGCAGAAGATAGTCAAGGTAAAGAACTCTTTGTAATAGGTATTTTGAAAGGAAGTTTTGTTTTTTTATCGGATTTATTAAGACTGTTTAATATACATAATATACACCCTTCTCTGGATTTTATTACTGTCGAATCATACGGTTCCGGAAAGGTATCTTCCGGAGAACTAAAAATGCTGAGAGATATTACAACAGATATTGAAAGTAAGTGGGTTTTAATCGTAGATGATATACTCGATACTGGCAGAACGTTAGCTTTTGCAAAAAAATATTTTCTAAAGAAAAATCCCGCTTCTATAAAAACCTGTGTTTTTCTCGATAATCCAGAGAGAAGAGTGAATAAATTTAAGGCTGATTATGTGGGCTTTGAAATTCCTGATAAATTTGTAGTCGGATACGGAATGGATTACGATAATCTTTTTCGCGAACTTCCTTATGTGGCGGTTCTTTTAGATGAGGAAAAATAATCTCACACAGAGCCACAGAGGGCACAGAGAAAAAAATTATTTAACCACGAAATAAACGAAAAACACGAAACCCAACCACACCCCAATTTGTTGTTTCTTGCTTTAACTTCCCAACCTTACAACTCCCTAACATACTAACTAAAAAATTATTCCATTAAATTTGATATTACCAAATCTATTATTGATGCTATGTAAACCGTATAGAAAGCATAATTGTACAAATCTTTCCTGTCTTCGTTGCCCAAAGCATCTAACATAGAAATAAGTGTTGCGCTGCCCCCATAAATTAAACTATTTTTCTTGTCTCCCTTATACATATGCCCGGCCCCGGGAAACATTAATGCCAAAGGATAGGCGTAATACTTGTTGCCTCCTTCCATTAAGTCGACCGAAAGACTGATGTGATGATTTTTAGTATTGAAATCGTAAATATTTGAATCATCGGCATAATCAAATTTTATATTTCCTAAACTCAATCCAAAACCGCGGGTATTCCCGACTCTACCTCCTCCCTCATCTTCAAAATGACCTTCCCGGAAATAAACGGAATTAAAAAACTTAAATTCAAATCCTGAAGATTTCCAGGTATCGTGTTCACTTCCCACTCTATCTGTTAATATTTCTTTAGAGTACTTAACTTGGAAGTAATCTGTTAAATTATTAGGAAAGGAATAGTATCTATTTAAAGCGTAGGAAAGCAAGTCCGCAGGAGAAAGCGAAATCCCAACTCTTGCAACTTTAGGCAACGGATCCGAAGTACCACCCTCTATATATTTCATGGATCCTATAATATTGCTATATGAAGCTCCGAAACTTGAAAAGTTAATCGGGTCTTTTAATAAGATACCTACATCAAATGTAAAAGAAGAACCTGTTCCTCCATTTATTTCCATCCCCGTAAGATCCGAAAGCCATTCAAGTACTTCTTCAGAAGCTAAATAGCTACGGATATATTTAAGAGTGATGCCTGAGCAGATAATCTCGTCAAAAAAAGATTTTCCAATCGTAGCAGAAATCGCATAATCGTATGCTACATATGTTAATGTATCATCTGGCATGAATATTTCTCCCGTACTAAGAAAAGTATAATTTATTCCAAAATTAAAATCTTTAAATTCAGGGAATTTAATACCTCCGTATATATAATTCATACCGGGATAAAGTCCCGGCAACCATTCAGGAGAATAGGGTACGCTATCTGAAGGATAATACCTGCTTGCAATTTCGTTTATAATATCATTACCAAATTCTGTAAAACAAACATTCCAGGGTGATTTTATTGGTGTATTTTGGACGTAAATACCGGGATTTACTAAATTAATACTTGCCGGGTTGTAATATACACTTGCGATATTATCGTAATATGCAACCCCTCCTTTTCCCATACCTGTCTGCGCCGGACCGGGAGAAATCAATAAGAAAACAGGAGCGGCTTCTAAAGTACTACCAAAAAGTAAAATTAAAAATATCATTTAAACCCCCTTAACACTTTAATATAAAGATACCTATTTTAGTCTACCCGTCAAGGACACTTCTGACTATTTGCTACTCTTTGATTTACACCTTAAGTCTTGTCATTTTAAACTTAAATATTAATTTATAAGTATACTATGTTTTATAAAATAACCGCAGACATAATCGTAGTTTTGCATTTTACCTGGATAATTTTTATGCTGCTAGGTTTCTTTTTAACTATATACGGATTTTTCAGAAAGAAATTCTTCGATTGGTGGTTATTTAGAACCCTTCACCTTTCAGGTATTATTTTTGTCGGAATACTAACGCTCCTGCGAAGATTCTGTCCATTAACTATACTTGAAAACTTATCAAGAGCAAGATATGAGCCCGAAAGCACTTATCCGGGGTCATTTATCGTTCACTATATTGAGAAATTGGTATACCCCGATGTTAATCAAACTCTGCTACGCATTTGCACGGTTTTAGTAGCAACTTTTACACTGTTTATCTATATAATCAGACCACCATCAAAGATAAAGAATTTAGTAGAACACAGATAAACACAGAAATATCTACTCACCTGTATCGTAGCCCTTGTTTAATATATAAGGTATTAAGCCTTTGTTTTCCAGCAGTTTAATCATCATGCCTTCAAGTGCCGGAAATACATATTCCTTGCCGGTGGATTCGTTTTTTATCCTGCCTTTTTCAAGGTCAATACTTAAAACTTCGCCCTCCTGGATCTCTTCTGCGACTTCAGGCTGTATTACAAGAGGAAGTCCAATGTTGAAAGAATTTCGATAAAAAATTCTGGCGAAAGTTTTAGCTATAACGCATGATATCCCACTAGCCTTTAAGGCAATAGGAGCGTGCTCTCTCGATGAACCGCATCCAAAATTATCTCCGCCAACAACAACATCTCCCCTATCAATTACTTCATTGAAATGTTCTCCCCGCTGAGGTTCAAAAACATGGGCTGCCAGTTCATCGGGGTCTGTCATATTTAGATACCGTGCAGGAATTATAACATCCGTATCTATATTATCGCCAAATTTCCAAACTTTTCCGTGTATTTTCTCCATTATAGCACCTCCTCGGGATGAACAATTCTACCGGCAATAGCGGAAGCTGCCGCGACCGCGGGATTAGAGAGATAAACTTCGCTCTCATAATGCCCCATTCTGCCCACAAAATTACGGTTCGTCGTAGCAACAGCCTTTTCTCCGGATGCAAGAATGCCCATATGTCCACCCAAACATGGACCACAGGTTGGAGGACCTATTACAGCTTCTGCTTCACCGAAAATTTCAAGCAAGCCATTCTTAAGCGCTTTCATATAAATTGCAGGTGTCGGAGGAGCAATTATCAGCCTCGTACTTGGAGCTACCTTCTTTCCCTTCAGCACTTTAGCGGCTATTTCCAGATCTTCATACCAACCATTTGTACATGAACCTATAAATGCCTGGTCTATTTCTATCTTACCTATGTTTTTTATACTTTCAGCATTAGAAGGAAGATGCGGTAAGGATACC
Source organism: uncultured bacterium (assembly GCA_964534175.1). GTDB lineage: Bacteria > Hydrothermota > UBA3072 > UBA3072 > UBA3072 > JAFGHJ01. The sequence continues at coordinate 50,594 of CAZHNS010000017.1, forward strand.
TGGGGGTCAAGATCAGAAACATCGAATTTTCTAATATCAGAATATATGGCATCAGGATCACTCTGATATATTTTATATTGTCTTATCGCCCTATTTTTAACATATTCTTCAGTAATATTATCAGGAGGGAAAATCCCATTCTTGGCTCCGGCCTCAACAGCCATATTGCTCATTGTCAGCCTCTGATAAATACTTAACCCGGATATCGTGATTCCAGTAAATTCAAGAGCTTTATATATAGCCGCAACATTACCAAGTTCCTTTAAGGTCATCAGTATCAAGTCTTTGCCGAAAACCCATTCCTTTAATTTCCCTGTATATTCGAGTTTGATAGTTTCGGGAACTCTGAGCCATATTTTTCCGGTGATAAGGGCTCCGGCAAGGTCGGTGCTTCCGACTCCGCTTGAAACGCACCCAAGTGCTCCATAGGTACAGGTATGACTGTCTGCTCCTATTACAAGGTCTCCTGGGCCGATAAGTCCTTTTTCAGGTAGCATACAGTGCTCTACCCCACATCTTCCGGTCTCAAAAAAGTATTTAACTGCATGCTTTTTTGAAAATTCTCTGAGTTTTTTTACATTTTCAGCGGACTTGATATCTTTATTTGGTGTAAAATGGTCTGGCACCAGGGCGATTTTTTCATTTTTTATTTCGGCATTCTTGATATCTTCAATAATATTAATCGTTATCGGTGCAGTTATATCATTTGCTACCATAAAGTCAACATCCGCAACAATATGTTCACCTGGATTTACCGCATCCTTACCAGCGTGTGCTGCGAGTATTTTCTCTGTTATCGTATGTCCCATAACTAGACTCCATAATCCTTTCTTTCTTTCATTTTTTTCTTTAACGAGAGTCGATTCAAAGCGTTTACAAGTGCTTCAGCACTCGCAATAACGATATCGGTCTTAGCAGCCCTTCCAACAGAATCAAGACCACCTTCCTCAATATAAACAGTAACTTCTCCCTGTGCATCCGAACCCCCGGTTATAGCACTAATACCGAACCGAGTAATCGTAACTTTATCCGGTACAACTTTTCTAATTGCATCGTAGATAGCATCTACAGGACCGTCACCTGAACCTTGCTTTTTAAAATGTTTTCCGTCAACTTCTATCTCAATGGTAGCAGAAGGAAGAACATCAGTTCCACCGGAAAATTTAGTAGAAAGAAGTTTGTATTTCTGTTCCATTGTAAAAAGCTCTGCCGCAACGAGCATTTCAAGGTCCTCATCGTAAATTTCTTTCTTTTTGTCAGCCAGAGACTTAAATTTCTTGAAAAGTTTATCAATTTCATCATCTGAATACTGATATCCAAGGGTCTCCAGTTTATTTCTTAAAGCGTGTCTTCCTGAATGTTTCCCGAGTATCAACTCATTAGAAGGCAATCCTATATCCTCCGGTTTCATTATTTCGTAAGTGGTTTTTTCCTTCATTACTCCATCCTGATGAATTCCTGCCTCATGAGCAAAAGCATTTTTTCCGACAATAGCCTTATTTGGTTGAACCTGGACTCCGGTAATTAAAGAAAGCGCTCTGCTTGTCGGATATATGTGTTTTGTATTTATATCCG
>CAZHNS010000018.1:0-50350 GCA_964534175.1 uncultured bacterium
AAAAGAATGTCTTGAGCAATTGAATTCCCTAAACCAGGAATAAGCTGGTCCTGCGTTAAAAGTCCTTTAACGCTTCTTTTCTTACCGGATAAAAGTGAGTCTATTAGATTAGAAAAGTAAACGAATGTAAATTCTTTTTCTATTGGTGTTATTTTCATGCTTTTTACATATTGTCTGTTTTGTTCCTCACCCTTTTTATATAATTCCATTGCTCCCCACATCTGTGTGGTAAAGGAGAGATAGGAATCGTCTGTAAAAATAAGGTATAAGTGGTATGTTTTCGGCATTTTTACGTCAGGAGGATTATATAACAGTTTGCCCCCACATTCACCAAACAACAAAACATAGCCGGGGTCAAGAGGAATAAAAAGCCATTTACCTTTTGATTTTGTTTGCCCTATTTTTTTGCCTTTCGTTAATTTTTCGAATTCTTCGTGAGTTCTATTATACCAGACAAATTTATGAGGTTTGTTTCCTAATGAGCCTTCTTTTATTACTTTACCTTTCAAAGTTTCATTAAATTGTCTTGCAAAATTCACAATTTCAGGTAATTCAAACATTTCTTTCCTCCTCCATTCTTTAGGATTTTGGGGGGGTGGAATTTAGTTAAAACAAAACAATCTCTGTGTGTTTTTTTACTCTGTGCTCTCTGTGGTTAGTAAACTTAAATAATCTTCAGTTCTTTAAGAACGGTTTTCAGTTTTTTCTTGTTTTCCCCGCTCATTTCGCACATAGGAAGACGGAAAACTTCTTGTATCATTCCCTTCATAGCAAGAGCCGTCTTTATTGGAATTGGATTCGTTTCTATAAACTCGACTTTGAATAAAGGTAAAAGCTCATAATGTAATTTTCTCATTTTTTCAAAGTCTCCTTCTAATCCCGCGCTTACCATTGCGCTCATCCTGTCTGGAACGATATTGCTTGCAACACTTATAACCCCTTTTCCGCCTACTGCCATTAAAGGGAGAGTTAGATTGTCGTCCCCGGAAAGAACAATAAAATCATCGGGGGTTCTATCTATTACGTCCATCATCTGGGGGAGACTTCCCGACGCTTCTTTTACTCCGACAATGTTGGGATGTTCTGCCAATCTCACTATTGTATCGGTTTCAATATTTTTGCCGGTTCTGCCCGGTATGTTGTAAATTATTATGGGAAGATCGACCTCATCGGCTATTGTTTTAAAATGACGATAAAATCCTTCCTGTGTTGGTTTGTTGTAATAAGGAGCAACCTGAAGACTCGCGTCCGCTCTCAAATCTTTGGCTCTGGAAGTCATAAATATGGCTTCTTTTGTGGAATTCGAACCGGTTCCGGCTATAATAGGAACCCTTCCCTCAACATGTTTACAGACTATTTCTATTACATGTACATGTTCTTCATGGCTTAAAGTAGGAGATTCTCCCGTCGTTCCCATAGGCACTATACCAGACACTCCGTTTTCGATATTAAAATCTACCAATTTTTTAAGGTTTTCTTCGTTGATAGTTTTATTTTTGTTAAATGGTGTAACTATTGCAGTAAAAACACCTTGAAACATCTTACCCTCCTATGATTTCATTCATCATATCTTCAATACTGTAGAACCCTTTCTTTCCATTTATCCATTCTGCAGCTTTTATCGCTCCTACGGCCAATCCTTTCCGGCTTCTCGCAGTGTGTTTCAGTTCGATGGAGTCAACTTCGCTGTCGAAAGCAACCACATGGGTGCCGGGGACACTGCCTCCCCTTATTGAAGCAAGATGTATCTCTTCATCTGAAATTTTCCTATCGAGTTTTTCCGTTACTATTCTTTTCTTGTTTTCCAAACTTCCGAGAAGAATATCACCAATCATATTCATTGTTCCTGAAGGGCTGTCTTTCTTTCTATTATGATGAATCTCATATCCCATCACATCATAGGATGTAAATTTCTTCATCAAATTGGAACTCTCTTTTATTATCCTGAAGAATAAATTAACACCGATAGAAAAATTCCCCGACCAGATAAGTCCTATCTTGCTTTTTTCGACTTTTTCCTTCACTTCTTCTAAGTACTCATACCAGCCGGTAGTTCCGATTACTGCGTTTATACCATACTTTACATAACTATCGATATTTTCAAGGACAATAGCCGGAACGGTAAAATCGATTGATACATCAGCGCCACGAAGGCTCTCTTCATTTAATTCTTTGAATTTTGCCGATTTTACTGCTGGGTCAATTGTTGAAACAACATCATGACCTTTTTCTTTGGCCAGTTGTTCAGTAATTTGACCCATTTTACCGTAACCGGTTATCGCGATTTTCATGACCTGTTCTCCTTTTTTAAAAGTATATTAATTGTATACGTTAATAAGTCAAGATAGTTTACAAAGACAGATACTTATCAATTTCGTAATCGGTTACGTAGATTTTGTAATTTTCCCACTCTGTCTTCTTGTTTTGAATATATTTATTAAAGAACACATCACCAAAGAGACTTTTAACCACTTTGCTCTTTTCTGTTTCCAATATCGCTGTATAGAGCGAATCGGGCAGTGTTTCTATATTTAATTTCTTTTTTCTTTCTTTAGACATTGTATAAATATCTTCTTCTGTTGGATCCCCGAGCACAAGTTTATCTTTTATTCCCACCAGGCCGGCTCCCAACATGACAGAGATAGACAAATAAGGATTTGTAGCTGGATCCGGAGATCGATATTCTACCCTGCAAGAAGTTGGTCTTTTGAAAGAAGGGACTCGCAAGAGAGCAGACCGATTTTGTCTTCCCCACGAAACATAAGCAGGAGCTTCATAACCCGGAACAAGTCTTTTATATGAGTTTACCCATTGGTTTGTTATGGAAGTTATTTCTTTTGAGTACTTAAGAAGACCAGCAGAGTATTGTTTGGCTATTGTGGAAAGATGATAATTGTCTTTTTTATCATAGAAAATATTTTTCCCCTTACTGAAGAAAGATTGGTGAAGATGCAGGCCCGAGCCGTTGAGTCCAAAAACGGGCTTCGGCATAAATGTAGCAAAAACACCGTTTGCCCGTGCTTTTTCTTTAATTACATATTTTGCAACTTGTATATGATCTGCCATCTTTAAAGCTTCTTCGTATCTAAGGTCAATCTCATGCTGATTTTCGGAGACTTCATGGTGAGCTACTTCAACTTCTACTCCGACTTCGTTTAAAAGATTAACAATATCTTCCGAAATTTCATCATATTTATCGTAAGGAACTACGTCAAAATATCCTTTGGTATCACGAATGTTAAGATCCTTTCCGGAAAAATAGAAGAACTCTATTTCCGAGCCGACAAAGAAATCCCATCCGTTCTTTTCCGTTCGTTTTAAAATATTTTGCAAAACATATCTTGGAGAGGATTCGACTGGTTTCCCGTCAGGATAAAATATATCACAAATAAAGATAATTGTTTTCTTTCCGTTTTCTTCCGGAAAAATGTACGTGGAAGATAGGTCAGGCTTTGCGGTAAGGTCAGACTCTTCTATCCTCACAAGACCTTCGATAGAAGAACCGTCAAAATTTATCCCCTCGGTAATAGCTCTTTCTGCCTCTTTATGGCTTATTGAAAAACCCTTAACCCGACCAAGGATATCGGTAAACCATAAACGGATAGCTTTTACTTCTCCTGATTTTAATAAAGAAAAAATATCGGATTTATTCATTCTACCCCCCATAATATAGATTTAGGTGAATTTTTATATTATATAAATTAGGTAAAGTATATTAGTTAATACGTTTTTGTCAAGTTGATTCCTCTGATTTAATAGGGCAATTAATACTCGGATTTCTTTAATCTTTAGGAAATTTTTCTGTTAAAAATTTTCGTATTTTTTTAGAACGATCACGCTCTAAACTTTTGAGAAGCTTCTCTGCTTGCACCCCTCCTATCTCAGCTATTGCTTTAACCGCTTCAAATCTAAGATCTTCCGAAAATTCGGGTATTCCAAAAACTTTTTTCGCATCAATTATCTGGTTTAATGCTTCTACAGATTGGCTGTTACCCTTATCTACCAGGATTTCACAAATCATTTTTTTTATCTCAGTTTCTTCTTCTTTAGAAAATTTGCTTAAAAGCAACCTTCTATTCAAGGCGGTTATACCTTCTTCTGAAATAATCGTGCCAAGAGTAGGAATTGCGTATTTTTGCACTTCCGAGAAATTTGAATCTAAAAAATACAGCAAATATGGTTCTGCTTTATCTTTAAAAATATGCCGGAGCACTCTTATTATCTCTATCTGGACCTTCTCGTGGTCATCTTTTAATGCATAAATATCGTCCAAAATTTCCTCATTGCCAATGTTTCCAAGAATCAAAACTGCGTTTCTTCTTACATACCATCTCTTATCTCCAAGATATTTCTTAATCACATCCACAGAAGCACTTCCAATACTCTGAATTATTTTTAAAAGGGAAAATCGGACCGATTTATCCTCTGAATCTTTAAGCAAATCCATAAGATAAGGAATAGACTCCTCGTCAAACTCGTCAACTTTTTCTACCACAATTTCCCTGAGATCTTCTTCCCACAAGAGAGAAAGCAAAACATTTATAGACTCCTTCGTTTTGAATTCAGCTAGATGAGGAATAATAACCTTTGCTTTCGCCGTATTGCTCACCTCACCAGCAAAAAAGGAAACAATAGAGCTAACCAAAAAATCATATCCTACAACAGCACTACTTTGTCCTACCCGAGTCAGAACATCTACATACCTCATATAAACATCTTTGTTTCTTTCTTTTTTCGAATACTCCATCAACCTATCTGCAATCCTTCGGATAACGGCGATCTTTTCGCCTTTGAATAGCTGCTCGATAAGATTCCAGACATTTGAAATTGCGTTAGCCCTAACATCTTTTGAATCTGATTCAAGACTTACATAAAAAGATTCCATTAAAGATTTCATATCTGTCAAATCAATGCTCGCTTTTAACTTATCCTGCAAACGGCCATATGCTTTTTTGCTGACTCCACCACTTCTTTTTAAGCTTTTCGGTGCTGTTGTCAACTTATGCCATAATTTTGAAAATTCGTCGTTAGTCATTCCCATCCCTTCTAAATGTCCTTCTATAAACTTATAAACTGAAGACACTTTCTCCTTATCTAAAGAAGACAAAAATCCTTCCAGTAATTCTTTCTGCCCTTCTTCAATTAAAGTAACAATCGAATAAACAATACTTTCCTCATCCATCAAAGGCAACAAAATTTTGGCCATCGTAACCTTTACAGGGCTTTTGCTCTTGACTATGCGTTTAAAGATCTCTTTCCTGATCTTATTTGGAACTTTTTCAAAGGTCTTCCTGATCTTAACAGCTTCATGCAATAAATTATCTTTACCGAACTGGTTTATAAATTCCTTTACAAAGTTATCGAACCCTTCACTTATTTTTTCTGCTTTATTATCATCTTCTTTTTCAAGTTTACACACCGAACTAAAGAAGTGGGAAATTTGATCCGTACCATATTCTTCTTCAGAGAGTCCGGAAAACTCACTTACAAAAGATTTAATAGCACCTCTCCCTCTTCTTCCTCCATTTCCTCCTCCCTTTCCTTCTGCTCCTGCAACTGTTCCTTTTCCTTCTCCTTCTCCTACTCCTCCTGCTTCTATCTTCTTCCCCATCTTTATTTTCAGCTTTTTCTCAAATCCCTTTATATGTTTTTCTTCTATATTCATCAGCTTCAACTTTTCCCTGATCTCCGGTAAAAGTCCATCCAGTCTTTCCGGCGTCAGATTCATAAGCATCTCCTCAGCATCAAATATTCCCAGAAGTCGAACCCTGTTTACAAAAATTTCCACAATTTCTTCATCAGAGAAACTCATTATGATTGACTTTATTATCGAAGAAATCTGTTTGAGTTTTAATTTATCCTGCAGTATGAACCTTTTTGCCTCAGGGCTTATCGAGCCTATAACTTTCTCGAAAACAGCTTCACGTACTCTTAGATCCTCTTCAGTGGAAGTCCCGGGCATGCCTTCATAAAGACTAATAAGCCCCGCTGTAACCTTATCCGCCTCAACAGAAGGGGGGTCTTCAGTTTGCACTTTACAGGTCTTCTCAAGAAAGTGAACCAAATCAAAATCTTCATCCTCAACAGCAGCAACAATCCCGACACCTCCACCCCCTTCATACTCCTCTTCTCCTTTCGTTTTTATCTTAAACTCAACAGTATTGAAATAAATTTTATCCGCTTTCCTTTCTATTAAAAGAGTATTTATGTCATCATAAGCGCCAGCATCCCTGGGAGGATTCGATACCAGATCTAAAAACCCGCCAACATCTATTTCATTGCAAGACGTGTCAAAAGTTATACTTTCGATATTTATTCTTTTAAGTCTCTTAACAAATAATTGCACGCTGGGATGAGCTGCAAGATCAACATTAAATTCCTCCACAATAATACTTTCTCCTAAAAAAATAAATGAAACTTCTTCAACCTCATCTGCAAAAGAATTAATCTCATTAACTATTTTCTTCTGCTGTTCTTTTATAATAGGATGATCGCCGGGATAGGCAATTTTATGATTAACTCCAAGGGCAAGATCCCTCAACAGATCTACTAAAATCTCTTTTTCTATTGTTTCCTCCTATAAGATAATTATACTTATTTTCTATAAATTTTCAAGTTTTTTGAACAGTTAATTTGACTCTTCTATGTCTGGTTCCCCTCTGGCCTGGAAACCAAATCCCCGGGTAACGTAAAATAGCGCTCCAAATCTATTCGAATAGGTTAAACACAAATCAAATTTCCCGATTCGCATTCCCATCCCTGCACCAAAAACGAAATAATACGCGTCTCTTTCCCCAATAGGGTAAAGCGGAAACGTTTCCAAGCTATCCTGGATAGGAAGAGTTATATATTCTTGCATTGAAAATCCTGTCGATCCTATTAAAATAAAATTTTTAAAATATTTTCTCGCAACAAATTGTGCCGACACTTCGTTTCTCTCTCTATAATCTTCGAAGTACTCATCAGGATACTCTCCAGGGTCACCCCAATAGTAAAAAGGAATGTCATAATGGCTCGGTGCATTACCTGTAAGAGACATCGCCAGCTTGGTCCCAAAATCTAAAGTAGGACTAACTCTCTTTCCGAAATCCAGAGAAAAAGTCAAGGCGTCATTTTGCCCAGTGTAACCTCCAATCCCGCCACCAAAGAAATACTGAAGAATTATAAGAACAACCATAAGACTGTATCTCCTTTACCTTTACTTCTTCTGAAAAGTTTAATTATCTCGAATACGTCAAGGAATTTACGAATTGAGCATAACAAGCAAAACCTGTCGATTGTTTTAAGCTTCATTTTACAATATTATTCCCAAACATTTATTTCTTCAATTTTTTTCTTGCAAATAACCTACTCATAAAAATTCCATTTAAATTATACCGCAGATTTACAGAAAAAACAACCCTTAAAAAGTGATAAGTTACTCTAATTATAATAGTAAAAAAGCGCGTGTTATTACGCGATTAAATGTACAGATAGAAAAAGGTCGGAAGAAGTAAACGAAAAGAGATCCCTAAAGGAACCAATTTAAATTTACCTGTTTTTCTTTTTATGACGATCTGCTCTTCTTTTCTTTTTTCTTTTATGTTTTTTTATTTTTTTTGTTTTTCTTTTTTTCCCGCTTGGCATAAAATTTTTCTTTTCCTCCTTTTATCCTTATCGTGAGAATGAGAAGAAGTTAAATAGAATCAGACATCTGTCAACCCTTCCCTTTGAGAACACATCTATAAATTTTAGCCACAAAAGACACAAAGACCACAAAGTTTATATTCTTGTTTTTTTAAGCTAACTGCTAAAAGCGAACAGCTATGAGCTCTTTTTTCATCCTTGACACCTATCTCAATAACCATTATAATTATAAAAAACAATTATACAAATTTACTATAAACTCAGGGGGAACGAATGAAAAAAATAGCATTTTTAGCTGGTTATGTGTTACTTTCTATTTTAATGGTTGGGACTTCCTGCAAAGAAGACACTTTTAATTTCTCAGGGGAGACAATCGACCATCACTGTGTTGATATAACCCAAATACCTCAAGACTGGATTGAAGAAGCAAAAAGTACACTTCATATAGCTTACGGTCATACCTCTCATGGCAGCCAAATCACATCCGGTATGGAGGGTCTCGTAGATTTTGCCAACAATGGCGGGAAGGGACTCTCTTTGCCTGAGGATATTTTTGAATTTAATAACGGAGGTACAGGGGAGGCTCTTGATCTGCATGATTATGCAATGGCTGGAGATGTCGGATATTATCCTCAATGGGTCAATGAAACTAGAGAATATCTGAATAACCCTTCTAATTCGGATGTAAATGTTATTATGTGGTCATGGTGCGGACAGGTGAGCAGCACTTATTCCTCAGGAGTTCTCTGGGACCAATATCTTGGTCCAATGACACAGTTAGAAGAAGATTATCCTGATGTCACATTCATATATATGACGGGGCATGTAGATATAAATAATGACGCTAATAACAAAGCGGCAAACGATTCAATAAGATCATACTGCCTGAATAATAACAAATGGCTTTTCGATTTCGCCGATTTTGATAGACATGACCCAGACGGAACCCACTATGAATTTTGCCACGACAACTGTAATTATTATAATACTGTGGGTGGTACTGTACTTGGTAACTGGGCGGTAGAATGGCAAAATACACACGAAGAAGGAGTGGATTGGTATTCCTGCGGCTCGGCGCACAGCGAAGCGCTGAACGCAAACCAAAAGGCTTATGCTGCCTGGTGGATGTGGGCGCGTCTTGCCGGATGGGATGGCGAATAAGAAAAAATTTTAAGCTTTTAAAAAATCAGGTTCTTTTTTTGAATATTTCTATACAGGCGTCGACAACATCAGAATCGTATTGAATGCCTCGACCTTTTGAAATTTCTTCAAGGGTTTTTTCAAGATCGTGAGAAAACCTGTAAGGCTGAGATGCGGTCATAGCTTCTAAAACATCTGCTACTGCAAGGATCCTTGCGCCCATATCGATCTCTTTCCCTTTAATCCCCGCCGGATAACCGGATCCGTCAATTCTTTCATGGTGCTGAAGGACTACCCTGGCAGCATCTTCCATTACTCTAATTTTCGATATTACTTTGTAACCAATATACGAATGAAATTGCGCAATGCCATACTCTAATTGTGTTAAGCTCCCGGGTTTATTAAGAATTTCTGTAGGTACGCATATTTTGCCCAAATCGTGCAGTTTACTAGCAGCTCTTAAACCTAACTTTTCCTTGAGGTTTAATCCGAGGTACTCCGCTAAAGCTTCACTGATCTTAGCTACTTTCTTCTGGTGCTGACCAACATGACTCTCTACTCTTTCCACGTATTGTTCAACTGCTGGGAGAGAGTTAGTTATTGCTTCTTTCAGATATTCAAACCGCTTGTGCAATTCATCAGCAATATTTTTGTGTTCGGGATTCTCTTTTTCCCAATCACCAACTTTGTCGCGGAACTCCGCAAACTCATGCATTTCATACACCTCTTAACGTTTAATAATTAATTAAATTTTTATAAAAATATTATTACTGTGTGTAATGTTAAGAATTTTTTAACGTTTTGTCAAGGGTTTTTTTCTTACTCAAATTGGATCCAAATGCAAAAACTTCCCCCAAATTGCAATCTAACAAAACCTGATATCAGAGTTCCCATCTTTCAACCATTGCAAAATTTTAACTTATTGTTATATTATAGGGAAAAAAGCGAAATTGAAATTAACAATACAATAAAAGAAGGAAAAAACATTGAGACAAACGGAAGAAATAGGAAAAAAATTAAGAAAATTCCGAAAAAATAGGGGATGGACCCTTAAAACAATGGCAGGTAAATTAGGATTACACTGGACCACAGTCCAGGCTTGGGAAAAAGGCAAATACGGTATCCCCTCTACTAAAGTCGATAGAGTTTGCAAAATACTAGAGATTTCACCCAGTCTTTTATTTGAAGAAAAGCCAGACAAAATATTCTACCCTTACCTTGAAGGTTTATTCCCAAACACTTCCGTTTTGGCTCCTGAAAATATAAGCAAAAATATTAACATAAAAGAAATCTTACCAACTGGCGCAGATTTTGCTCTTTTAAAAGTAGAAAGCGAGAGTATGAAGAATGCGGGTATTTTAAAAAACGATTGGGTTGTAATTGACACTTCTGTTGTCGATTTTAAAATAAAAAATATTTATGCTGTGGCGATCTTTTACGATAAAGGGAAAAAGGGTAGCATCACACTGAAGAAAATCGAAAAGGTAGGCAGTACTGTTATTCTAATTCCTTCCAATGTAGAGTACGACATTCAAGTTTATCATAAATCAGAAATTCAGGTCTTGGGGAAAGTCGTAAGAGTCCTAAGAGGCCTCTAATTAGTTTCTAATACTCCTCTATTATTAAACATAAAATTCAAAGAAAAAGCAATATTATAAGCCCTTCATAATGCAAACATCAAATATCAAAGTTTAAAAATAAATTTAAAAACTATAAAGGACATTAGAGCACAAGATATAATTTTACATTTTTATTTGTCATTTTGCTTTTTGATTCTTAATATTTAATTTTTTTCTGAAACTATTTCCGTAAGATTCATAACTTTCAGCGTTAAGATCCCTCCAATTATTACAACCAAATGATAGGTAACAAACCGCCATAAAATTGCAAACATTCCTACAAGATACTGTGGTACAGAAGAAGAAAACAAAACCGCAAAACCGCCCTCAATTATACCTTCCCCACCAGGTGTAGGGAAAAAGAAAGAAGCAAAGAGTACGAAGACTTGACGGAATATTGTATCCAAATAAGAAACTTCTATTGAAAGGCCTTTTAGTATAAAATAAGCTATAGAGTAATTTGGTATATAAACAATAATTGTCGTAACAAGAATACATAATGCATAAAATTTTTTTCTCTTAACAAATTCGAATAATTTGTTTCTGCTTGCTTTTATTTCTCTTAAAAAAAGGAACGTTATCCTTGTCCCCCTGGTCCTCTGCCCTTTTCTAAAAGTGAGAGAATAAATTAGCTTTTTTAGGAATTTAGGCATAGAGAGAATCAAAAAAAGTAAACTAAAAAGAAAAAGGTAGGCAAATATAAAATATCGAGACAATATTTGCATTGACCTGCCGGAGTACTCAGCTGTAAAAAACGGTAATATGAAAGGGAGAAAAACTATCATGCCCGAAAGATAGAAAAGAGCTCTGAATAAGAGCAGAAGCAACGCATCGCTGATTTTCAATCCGGCCTTATTAAGAATATAAACCTGTAAGGGTGCACCACCTGCCTGAAAGGGAGTAACTGCTGAAAGAAAAGCTCCGCAGAATATTACCTGGTAGCAACGACCAAAAGAAATCCAATCCCCATGAATTGACTTGGCAATTAGCCTTATTCTAAATGACTCAAAAGTAAGGTATAGAAAGAGTAAAATAAGAACTATTGGAAGATAAACAATATCTATTTCTTTGAATGCCTTCCAGGTTCTTCTCGTCGCTGTAAAAACCAATAGTAAAATAAAAGTAATAATGACAAGGGCAAGGAATATCTTTAAGCCTTTGATTATTGAAGCTCTGGATAATCTACTTTTATTCGAGCAAGATTGTCGGGTCTTTTTCAAGTGCATTCCCTACTACTACAATATCTGCGCCTGCCCTATGCTTATTTTCAACTTCTTGTCTGTCTTTAATTCCTCCCCCAACTATAATGGGAATTTCCACATATTCTTTAACAGCAATTATTAGCTCATCTTTAACCGGATATCTCGCCCCACTACCACACTCCAGATAAACCATTTTCATACCAAGAAGCTGCGCTGCATACGCTGTTTCCTTTACCCGTTCTATGTTATCCTGGGATATAGGTTTTGTCCCCGATACAAATTCAACAGTTGTTTTCCTCCCTCCGTCAATCAAAATATAACCGGTAGGTATAACCTCTACGTCCATCTTTTTCAAAATAGGCGCTGCTTTTACTTGTTCTCCTATAAGATATTTAGGGTTTGTTCCGCTTACAAGTGAGAGAAAAAGTATGGCATCCGCAAAAGGAGAAATCTGCTCTGCCGACCCCGGGAAAAGAATCACAGCTTTAGAAGCCAGAGATTTAACTTTTTCAGTAAACATCTCAAATTTGTTGTTCCATGCCGTACTGCCTCCTACCAGGATGAAATCAATTTTGCTTTTTTCTATCAATTCAATCTTTCTCTTGAGGCTTTCAAAATCTTCTGAATCTGGATCAAGGAGAGCAGCTAGCATTTTTTCTTTTCTCTCCTTCTTCGATAAAATTCTTTGATAAATAGTCATTTAATTTCTTTCTTTAAAATTTCGGGGAAGGTTTTGAGCATTTCCGGAATTTTCTTTGTTTCGCTACCTCCGCCTTCCGCCCTTTCTCTGTCACCACCTCCACCGCCATTAACTATTTTGCAAACTTTCTTGATTAATTCGCCCGCATTAAATATATCTTTTATTTTTTCTCCCACAAACAAAATCACAAAAACCGAAGATTCAATGTTACCAACAAGAAGACCGACTCCCCGAGACATACTTTTTCTAAGTATTCCAGAAAGTTTCCTTAAAGATTCTCTGCTGCCACCCACCTCTACAGCAAGGTAATCGTAATCCCCGATTTTAGAAATCTTTTTTAACAAATTTTCAACTTTCGATTCGGCCGCTTGACTTTCCATTTTTTCTATCTGTCTTTTTTGCTCTTTTGCCAAAGCCAATGTCTTTTCAATTCTTTTCGGAAGACTTTTCCTGTCTGTCTCAAGAAGGAATTCTATTTCTCTAAGCAAATTCTCCGTTTCTTTCATCCATTTATATGCAGAAAACCCGGTAACACCTTCAATTCTTCTTACTCCCGATGCAATACCTGTCTCGGAAGTAATTTTAAAAATACCTGCTTCTATTGTATTATTAAGATGTGTCCCACCACACAACTCTCTCGAAAAATCATCAACAGAAACCATACGAACGGTATCCCCATACTCTTCGGTAAAAAGCGCTACCGCTCCTTTCTTTACTGCTTCTTCAAACCCGAGTACCTCTGTCTTAACTTCCATTTCTTTAATAATAGCCTTATTTACTTCTTGCTCTATTAGCTCTATTTCTTCTTCCTCCAGAGGCTTTGGGTGAGTAAAATCAAAGCGGAAGTGGTCGTCAGTTACAAAAGATCCCTCCTGTTTAACCCAGTCCCCTAGAACTTTTCTTAAAACTTTATGAAGGATATGAGTGGTTGTATGATTTCTTCTTATCGCGTTACGCCTCTGGACGTCTATCTTCGCATTAACTTTTGAAAGCTTAAACTTTCCCTCTAGTTTACCTTTATGAACATTACCCAACTCTGAAAGGTATGTATCTTTAACTTCTAATTTCCACCCTTCGCCCTCTATTATACCCGTATCGCCGACCTGTCCACCCTGTTCAGCATAAAACGGTGTTTCACTCAAGACAATCTCAAAATTGTCATCGATCTTTCTATATGCCAAAACTTCGCATAAAGATTCTTCCCTATCGTAGCCAACAAATTCCGATTCTGCTTCTTTTACAATTTCCCACTTGGCTTTATTTTCCGTTTCAAATTCATGCTTTTGCCGTGCCCTCTCTTTTTGTTTTCCCATTTCCTTTTGGAAACCCTCTTCGTCAACAGAAAGACCTTCTTCTTCGGCTATCTCCTTGGTTAAGGTAACAGGAAAACCATAAGTATCGTACAATTTAAATGCATCTTTACCGGATATTTGTAAATTCTTCTTACTTTTAGCTGCATCAATAATATCAGTCAAAATCGCAATACCTGAAGCCAGGGTCTCTATGAAACTTTCCTCTTCCGATTTTATAATAAGGGTAACCTGTTCGGTTTTTTCCTTGAGATAAGGATAACGTTTCTTCATTATAGAAATCACAGCAGGAACAAGCTCATTTGACATAGGCTTATCCACACCAATTTTTCTTGCTGAAGTTAACGCCCTACGCACCAATCTCCGGAGGACGTATCCTCTACCTGTATTACCCGGATACGCTCCCTCACTTATAGCAAAAACTAATGCTCTGGTATGATCTGCAATGATATTGAAAATTTGCTTATTATCTTTGTACTTTGCTCCTGTTAATTCTTCCGCGGCCTCGATTATTGGAAAAAATAGATCAGTCTCAAATATGGAAGGTTTTTTTTGCGTTACCATTGCGAGCCGCTCCAAACCCATACCTGTATCGACACCCTTATTTTTCAGCGGATACCTGCCATCTTCTTTATGATCATATTGAGGAAAAACATGATTCCACAATTCAATATATCTATCGCACTCTCCGTCAAACTCACAGTCTCCGAATTTTTTCCCCATATCATAAAAAATCTCGCTGTCTGGTCCGCAGGGACCTTTCCCTCCTGCGGGTCCCCAGAAATTGTCATCTCTTCTGATTATTCTTTTTTCGGGGACTTTGATTTTGTCTTTCCATATATTATAAGCCTCATCGTCCTCAGTGTACACGGAAATGAAAAGTTTTTCTTCGGAAATTCCGAGAATTTCAGTTAAGAATTCCCATCCCCAATTAAGAGTTTCCTCTTTAAAATAATCCCCAAAAGAGAAATTCCCCAGCATTTCGAAAAAAGTATCATGCCAGAAAGTTTTACCTACTTCTGTCAAATCGGAAAGTCTGAGGCACTTTTGAACCGTTGTTGCCCTTTTAAACTCAACCGGTATTTCTCCGGACCACAACGGCTTAAATTGAACCATCCCCGCAGAAGTAAAGAGCATCGTCTTGTCGCTTGGGACCAATGGTGCCGAATCGACTACTTCATGCCCTTTTTCTTTGAAAAAATTAAGAAATTCTTTCGCTAACTTATCTGAATTCCACATAGCTCATAATAATAAAGTCTATTTTATTGTCAAGTTTGAAGAAAACGCTTGGCAAATTATCATTTCTGCTCATGGTATCTTATGAGATGAAATTTTTTATCAAGGTATCTTTCTCCTTCTTTCGTGAGAGAAAATTTACCCTGATTCTCAACTATTAAACCCTTTTCTAAAAGGGGTTCAATTAAACTGCTGAATTTTTTGCTAAAATCAAAACCCTTACCAAGGCTAAACTTAAACTCACTAATTATCGGCATATACTCAGGGTCAAAAGTTTCCTTTAGATTTTTAATAATTTTTTCTCCTGTCTTTAGACCGTTTTCTCTAATCGTATACAAAATCCACAGTCTAAATGTTTCAAGCTTTGATAGATGCCATTGCTCCTCAAAGAGGTATTTATATTTATCAATATTCACTTTCCCTCCTTTTACAGTAGCAAAAGCCTCTTTTGTAAGCCCAAAGGCATCTTTTAATATCCTGTAAGATATGTAAGCACCGATTAAAGCATCCACGAAGTGTAATCCGGAAACAGAAAGTATAGTTCCTAAAATAACAGCGCCTGCAACGAAAATGTGATTTTTGGAATCCACCGATTGTGATATAAGGGCAAAGCTCCCATGAGTTTTACCTACATACCTCTGATAAAAAGTCAATACTGCGGCAAATATCATAGCTACAATTTCTACAAAAATTACAAGCAATGGGTGTGTGATCGGTTTAATAGCTCCACTAAAAATTTGAACTAATTTGGAGATAGATTCAGCTCCTACACTTGTTCCCGTAACAAACATCATTACAATGATAATCGTCACTCCAAGTAATTCTTTTTTTACCCTCATGCCCAGCCATACAGTAGCCGCAGAAATAGTATCAATGCAAGCATCTGCACCATCTGCAAGAAGCCCGATACTACCACTCAAAAAGCCTGTTGTGAGTTTTATTATCGTAAGAAAAACATTAACTATAAAAGTATTTCGACTCGCTGCCTCAGGACTCTGAATTTGAGATTCAAATATAGAAGCCCCTTTTTCTAAATCCCCTTTGAAATCCTCCGCTCTATATTTACCCTTCTCGGTCAGTTCATATTCGTTTTCTTCATTTTTTCTTACATAATTCTCTTTTATCAACTCTTCGCACTGGTTTTCTATCGAATCAATTTTTTTATAATCCTTATACCGTTTATCAAAAACCTCTTTTTGAAATAAATCCTTTTTACGAAAGGGTATAGGAATCTTTTCAAAAACTTCTACAACAAAATGGGAAGCACTTAATGAAAAATAAGAAATAAAAAGAGATATTTTTTCTTCCAATGCCGCAAGGCTTAGTTTCCCCTCTTTCAAAAGAATCAATAAAATAAACTCTTTAAATTCGCCATGTTTTTTTCTTTTTTTCATCTTCAGGTTAAATATTTCTCCATATCATAGTATTCTAATTTCTCATTATTATTCACCGGTAGATGTGTTGCCCTTACTATCCGGTAACCTAATGCCAGATAGAAATCTTTCGAAGGAAGAGAAGCGCACAATTTGACCCGCTGAATCCCTTTACTCAGGGCGGATTCCTCTATCTTGGCCATTATTTTCTTACCATAACCTCTACCCTGGTATCCAGGTAAAACAAAGACCCTCTTTATTTCATTCCCAACTATTGAACCACTCCCTATAATCTTACCTTCTAATTCTAACATAAAAGTATAGCCCTTCGGTACGTCTTTCTCCATATTTTCTTTTGAGTGAAGATTTATAAAATACTCTATCGCTTCCTCTGGGTATATTCCGGAATAAGACTTATTTATAGTCTCATCCACAATATATTTCAGCCGTTCTAAGTCTTTTTTCTTGTAATCTCTGACTAAAATCCTTTCTTTACCTGTCATATGTTCGTAATATTTACCCAAAAACCTTTAAAATGTCAATATTAAGCCTGCTCAATCACTCCAAACTTTAATCACTTTCACTTACAATTTTTTCTCCTTAAAGCCTTGACGTTGCCCCTTTTTTTTGTATATTGCAACATTACTAATTTTGCAAAAAACATGTTTTTTCATGGGGGAGTAAAAATGGAGAAGAAAGATTATTTAAAACGAGAAGTAGAACACATAGACATAAAAAGTTTCAATGCTATACCAATTATTGAGCAGTTTGATAAAACCGCTTTTCAGGCAAGAAACTTAGCCCGAGCCGCAAAGATTTATGATAAAATGCTGTCGGATGAAAGTTGTTCTATAATATTATGCCTTGCAGGGTCTCTTTTTAGTGCAGGTCTACGTAAAATTGTACACGATATGGTAGAGAATAATATGGTAGACGTTATTGTTTCCACCGGTGCAATTATAGTAGACCAGGATTTCTTTGAAGCACTTGGGTTCAAACATTTTCAAGGAACTCCCCAGAGCAATGACAATGAATTAATGGAAATGATGATAGATAGAATATACGATACATATATCGACGAAGAACATTTAAGAATCTGCGATATGACTGTATCTGAAATTGCAAGCAATCTCGAAGCAGCCCCCTATTCTTCCCGTGAATTTATTAAATTCATGGGAAAGTATTTGAAGGAAAAAGATATGGGTAAGGAGTCGGTGGTACGCAAGGCTTACGAAAAGAATCTTCCGATATTCGTGCCTGCTTTCTCAGATTCTAGTGCCGGTTTTGGATTGGTTTATCATCAATGGAACCGAAAAAATAAGGAAAAAGTGTCGATAGATTCTGTAAAGGATTTTCTCGAACTCACAAAAATCAAAGTAAATGCGAAGGAAACGGGACTTGTAATGATTGGAGGAGGAGTCCCGAAAAACTTTGCCCAGGATGTAACTGTAGCTGCTGACATCCTTGAGAAAACTGTAAACATGCACAAATATGCTGTGCAGATAACGGTTGCCGACGAAAGAGACGGAGGTCTATCCGGTTCAACTCTAAAAGAAGCCCACTCATGGGGAAAAGTTGATGAAGGTTCCGAACAAATGGTTTTTTCCGAAGCAACGATAGCTTTACCTCTCCTAGCAAGCTATGTTTATCACAAAGGAAACTGGAAAAAAAGAAAAAGCAGAAATTTCAATAAATTACTGGACGAAAAGGAGATTTAACAAATGATACCTAAGAAAGTTTTTTTGACTAAAGGAGTCGGTGTACATAAAGATAAGCTTGCTTCTTTTGAGCTCGCATTAAGAAACGCCGGTATTGAAAAATGTAACCTTGTTAACGTATCCAGTATTTTACCTCCCTATTGCAAAGAAATTACACGAGATAAAGGAGTTGAGGGATTAAAACCCGGAGCAATCACTTTTGTCGTTATGGCAAGAAATGCCACTAACGAACCAAACAGGCTTGTCTCTGCTGCTATTGGAGTTGCTGTTCCTAAAGAAAAAGACAATTACGGTTATCTATCGGAACACCATGCTTTCGGAGAAACCGCTAAAAAAAGCGGCGAATACGCTGAAGATCTGGCAGCCACCATGCTTGCCTCAACTCTTGGAATACCTTTTGATCCCGACCAGGCATGGGATGAAAGAAAACAGGTATATAAAGCAAGCGAACACATATTTAAAACGCGTAACATTTGTCAATCCGCAAGAGGAAATAAAGACGGTCTCTGGACAACTGTCCTGGCAGCAGCAGTTTTTATAACCTGAATTAAATGTCAATATCTGTCCCTTATAATTTCGGCGGGCTTACAGATGAGTTCTCGAATTACGAAAATTCAAAGATAGCTGTTTTACCAATACCTTTTGATGAAACAAGTTCTTGGATTACAGGATCGAATAGAGGACCAAAAGCAATAATCGAAGCATCTATGAATATGGAACTATACGATATTGAGACAGATTCCGAAGTATATAAAAACGGGATATTCACCTCTGGTGAAATTTTATCGAACAGTTCGGAAGAAATGATAAAATCCGTTTATAATCGAGTCGCGGAATTGATAAAAGACGGAAAATTTGTAGTGAGTCTCGGAGGCGAACATTCTATATCTTTACCTGTTATAAAAGCGCACTATGAAACTTATCAGGATATCTCAATTCTTCATCTCGACGCACATTCTGATATGAGAGATTCATATCTCGGTAACAAGTACAGTCACGCGTGCGTTATGGCAAGAATAAAAGAAATAACAGAGAACATAATATCAGTAGGGATAAGAAGTATGGACTCATCAGAATTGGACAATATAATAAAAGACAACACCTTTTTTGCTGCAGACATTTACGATTCCGAAAAATGGGGCAAAAAAGCCATAGACAAACTCGAAAAAAATGTTTACATTACATTAGATCTGGATGTTTTCGACCCCGCATTTCTACCCTCCACGGGAACACCAGAACCAGGTGGATTAGATTGGTATAGCGTAATAAAATTCCTGAAAGAAGTTTGTAACAACAGAAATTTAATTGGTTTTGACGTTGTGGAGCTCTGTCCCACCAAAAATAAGGCGTCGGATTTCCTCGCCGCTAAATTAATATACAAATTACTCAGTTACAAATTCTGCATATAAAAAAGAATTCAATTATTTTTTTTACATTTTAATATGTAATTTTGCTTTTTAATTTTTGATATTTAATTTACAATGTTTTCTACCACTTGACACCACTCTAAAATAATCTATATATAATGCAACAAATAAAGGCACTTAAGAAATAACAAGTTTTGAAAAAATATTGAGATTACTTTTAAGCATAACAAATAAAGGAGGTTAAGGTTGAATATTAGACAATATTTTAAATTTGAAAATGTTATTTTAACTGTTATGTTCTTTGCTATCTCTTTTGCGGCTGGAGGTTCCGGTCTCAGAGTTCAGGACGATACAGTAAAAACCCCAAAGTTGGAAAATGTACCAACAGTCGATGGCTTAAGTGATGACGCATGCTGGGAAGGCGCAAAATGGCAAACAATAGATCAAGTTTGGATTGACTACGGTATTCCCGTGGAATCAGATGACTATACCGGCAGATACAAGGTAGCCTGGTCAGAAACAGAAAATGTTCTATACTTTGTGGTTGAAATTACCGACGACATTTTCATTGATGGCTATGAGTATCCTGGCGGCGGTTATTACAATTATGATATTGTAGAGGTTTTTATAGATGAAGACAAATCTGGAGGTCTTCATGCTTATGAAACAGAAGAAATAAATGCTGAAAACGCCTTTTCCTATCACATTGTGGTCGACGCTCCCGAAGACGGAGAAGTTAACAGTGAGTTTGTAGTTTGTGATATAGGGGCGGCAGGTACTATGAATTATGCCGGTCATTTTCCGGAGTTAGCATTGAGAAAAAACGGCAATCAATACACATGGGAATTTTCACTGGCAGTATATGACGACACCTATGACCATGGTGATCCCGAAGCATCCAGGGTAACCTTGACCGAAGACAAAATTATCGGACTCTCTCTGGCATACTGCGATAATGATGCCCCTGATGGAATACGTGATAATTTTTTTGGTTCTGTCTGGGTTCCCGCGGAAGAGTACAATGACCACTGGATGAACGCAGACGGGTATGGAACTATCGAACTTATTCCTGAAAGTTCTGGTATCTCTGATGATTTGATAATTCCTGAGATATCTTTTACGAATTATCCAAATCCTTTTACAGATAAAACAATTGTTGAATTTGAACTTCCGAAACCTTCAGAGGTGACGATAGACGTATTAAATATCTTGGGGCAAACCGTAGACACCATAATCCAAGAAAGATTTGGGCGCGGGAAGCATACTTTAGAATGGACATCTGAGGGCATTTCTTCTGGCATCTATTTCTTCCGAATTAGGGCCGATTCTTTCAAGAGGTCCAAAAAGTTCTTGATCATCAAATAAATTATATATGCCCTTTGAGAAATTTTCAAAAGGCATTAATATACCTAAGACAACAAACAAGGATTCACTATATTTTGTTTTTCAGAACAATAAACTCCTTCTAAACAAAAAGAAGAGAGGTGAATACTGTATACCTTTAGCAAGGCACCTTAAAGAGTTAAACTTAAACTCCAAGGAAATAATATATTTAGGAAAACTTAAGGGACAAGACTGCTTTTCCTGTGAACTGGAAGAGAATGTAAAACTTAAAAATAATATGGCCCTTTATGAACTTAGAAAAATTTACAGTTTAATAGGCCTCGAGCTTTTTGAGATTGCGGGATATGCCTTCCAAATAACCAACTGGCATAAGAACTCCCGATACTGCGGTCGGTGCGGCAATAAAACAGAAAACATGGTTGGAGAACAAGCAAAATTTTGTCCGAAATGTAAGTTGGTCAATTATCCAACTGTTTCTCCGGCTATAATCGTGGCAGTTGTTAAAGAGGATATGATTTTACTTGCTAAAGCAAAGCGCTTCCCGAGAAATCTATACAGCGTCTTAGCGGGGTTTGTAGAAGCCGGCGAGAACATAGAAAATTGTATTCACAGGGAAGTAAAGGAGGAAGTTGGAATCGAGGTTAAAAATATTAAATATTTCGGAAGTCAACCCTGGCCATTCCCTAATTCCCTGATGATAGCGTTCACTGCCGAATACGATAAAGGTGAAATATCGATAGATGAGGAAGAAATCCTCGATGCTGGTTGGTTTACGGCTACCGAGTTGCCAAATACACCCGAAAAACCCAGCATCGCGAAAGATTTGATAGATTGGTTTATATCGAACTTTAGTTAAAATGTTAGGTGGTCGGGGAGTTAGGAAGTTACAACAAAAAAATTTTTTTCTCTGTGTGTTTAGTTTTTTCTCTGTGTACTCTGTGGTAAACTAAAGCCGCCTTGACTTTTCCTTTAAAATTACGATTATGAAATCATAATGAATATTGCAATATTAAGTAATTCCTACGGTGAAGACAGAAGTGGGGCATTGATTGCAAAGCAATTAAAGAATTTAGATAAAAATATAAAAATCAACGCTTTCCCGCTTATTTCCTTCGGAGAAGAATACGAGAAAAGAAATATCAAAGTAATCGGCGGTCATTTACCCCCTCCCTCAGGTGGATTTTTTTTTAAAAGCCCGAAAACGTTTTTTGCGGATATTACAAACGCCTTTTTTCTGCCATTTTCTTATGTAAACCAGCTTCGTAAGTTTAGAAAAACTACAGATATTTTAATAGTTGTAGGAGATATTCCTTTACTGATACTCGGAAATATTTCCCTGCGTAAAAAAGCTTACTTCCTGGAACAATGTAAATCCAACTACATATCTCCACACTTTGCCGTGGAAAGGTTTTTCATGCGTAAATTTACAAATAAAGTTCTTACCCATGATAGAATTACCGCAGAAGATTTACAAAACAAAGGCGTTAATGCTACATTTTTGGGCAATCCTATGATTGATGATTTAACGGAAGAAAAAAATTATTTACCTCCCCGGGGAAAGATTCTAATTGGTTTACTTCCCGGATCAAGAAGAGAATCATATAGAAATATGAGAAAAATCGGAAAGGTGGTCAAAGAAATTCTTACGAGGAAAACAAATTTACATTTTGCCGTTGCACTTTCTGACACTGTGGATAAAAATAAAATGATGAAATCTGTACCGGAACTACGGGAAAGAATTGATTTTCTTTATGGGCGTTTCGTTGACATCGTAAAGAACGCTAAATTCGTCATAAGTCTTGCGGGAACGGCTAGCGAGCAGGCGCTTCATCTGGAATCTCCCGTTATATCATTCCCCGGAAGTGGAGCCCAGAACACAAAAAGGAGAATCAAAGGACAAAAAAAATTGCTCGGAGATGCTTTTATATCAATTCCGTACACCCCTAAAAAAACAGCTGGAAAGATTTTAGGAATACTCGAGAACAAAGACCTTTTGGAAAAGCTCAAGGCAAAAGGAAAAGAGAGGGCTGGAGAATCCGGGGGGAGTCGAAAAATAGCGAATTACATATATTGCCAAGAAGTAGAAATCAAAAAATCGGGCAGAGAAGTCAGAATTCCCCCTCACCCTACAAAATCGAAACATCAAAAGAATGAAAAAGAAAATTGAAGCTACAGTAATTCTACCAACCTATAATAGGCTTACAGTACTCAAAAACTGCCTATCAAAACTTACAAATCAAACAACTGATGACTTTGAAATACTTCTCATAGATGACTGTTCTTCGGACGGTACAAGGGAATACATAAAAAGTTCCGATTTTCCTAATTTAAGATATGTGAGATTGAAAGAACGCCGTGGCCCTTATTACGCCAGAAATTTAGCTATAAGGCAGGCAAAAGGTAAAATAATAGTATTCGTAGATTCCGACGTAATTGTATTTCCCGATTTTGTGGAAGACCATATAAAATTACATAAAAAAAGAGAAGAGCTTGTCATTCAAGGAATGGTAAAACATATTAAAACTCTCAAAGGCGTTAATATGAAAGGATATTTTATTCCGAATGCTCTTTGTCTTAGAACTTTTATAACACAAAACGCGTCTGTACGAAGAAAATACCTGATAGCCGCCGGTGGTTTTGAGCGTTTTGGGCCTGAATTGGGCTACAAAGATATAGATATGGGATTTAAATTAATGGACCTTGGATTAAAATGGTGCTATGGTATAAGAAAGTGTAAGGCTTTTCACGTTGATGGGGAAACAACGGAAGAGAATCTTATAAAGACTTTTAACAAATGGACAAAACAGGGGACCTCAGCATACTTTTTTGTGCAAAAATGGGGAAAAAGAGGAGAAAGATACGCGCGAACAAAAAAGGCTCTCTTCTTTTCCCGATTGCTAAAGACTGATAAGTGGATAGAAAAGAGAAGCGTTCTAAAAATGATTGTTCAAAGTAAAAATAATCTCGGATTAGCAGCAGCCGTACTCAAAGGAATTGCCCGTTATCATTACAGAAGCAAAGGGATAAAAGAAGCAGAAACAAAAAATAATGAAGATTGCATTTTTAGTAGGTAATTTCCCGTCTTTAACAGAGACTTTTATTCTAAACCAAATTACAGGTTTGTTGGATAGAGGACAGCACGTAGATATATTCGCAACATCCGGCAAATATAAAGATATTGTTCAATCAGAAGTTCTCAAATATAATCTTCTGCTAAAAACCCACTATCGATACAATCTAAAAGGAACATTTCGTTCAGGATTTGATATTTCTGTAAGAAATTTTAGAAAACTTTTAAGGACTTTAAACTTCTTAAAATACGGCTCAAACGCCTCTCGCTTTAGGCTTTTTTTTGATTCACTTCACCTTCTGGGAAATGGACCCTATGATATTGTACATTCTCATTTCGCAACAAAGAATATACTGGGACCTCAGTTAAAAAATGCCGGTATTATAAAGGGCAAATTGGTTAGCACTTTTTATGGTTATGATATAACCGGTTTTATAAAAAAAAACGGCAAAGACATTTACGATATTCTGTTTAAAGAGGCGGATCTTATCACGGTAATAGTTAAGCATTGGAAGAAAAAATTAATAGATTTAGGTTGTGACCCTGAAAAGATTACAACCCAAAGAATAGGAATTAAAGCAGAAAAATTTAAAGTGAGAAATACGCAAAACGGCTCTGCAAGTAGAATATTGAGCATAGCAAGATTTGTAGAAAAAAAGGGCATCGAATACGGCTTACGAGCTTTTGCTAAAGTAAATAGAAAAAACCCCGGTGTGACTTACAAAATTGTAGGTGAAGGCCCTCTGAAAAACAAGTTGAAGTTATTGGTTGATAGGCTTGGCATAAAAGAAAAAGTTAATTTTCTTGGACCCAGAAATCAAAACGAAATAATAGAGATAATTAAGAAATCAGATATTTTTCTGGCTCCAAGTGTAACAGCCAGAAATGGAGACCAGGAAGGAACTCCTGTCGTATTAATGGAAGCAATGGCAAGTGGCATACCTGTTGTATCCACATTACACGGCGGCATACCTGAGCTGGTCCAGAATGAAGTTTCCGGTTTTTTAGTTGATGAAAGAAATGCCGAAGCGCTGGCTGATAAAATAGATATTTTACTACAAAATCCGAAACTTAGGAGAAATTTTGGTGAAAACGGTAGAAAAAATGTTTTAGAGAAATTTAATTCAAACAAACTAAACGATGATTTGGTAAATATTTACCAAGGTTTACTGAGGGAAAATAAAAAAAATGAAAGCTTCAGCTATAGTTGTGACATACAATAGAGCGTCTATCATAAATCGCTGTATAGAAAAATTACTTGTTCAATCAGCAGATGATTACGAAGTTATAGTAATCGATGACGGCTCAAGCGATTCAACCCAGGATGATATGAAAAAAATAAAAGATAAGCGTTTTCGCTATTTTAGAAATAAAGAAAATAAAGGGCAGCCACAGGCAAGAAATAAAGGGATAAAGCACTCAAAAGGCGATATAATAATATTTATCGATTCTGATGTCCTGGTTGATAAAAACTTTATTCGGGATCACATAAACCTGCAAAAAAGAAGAGACAGACTGATTGTTCAGGGTATGGTGAGACACATACGCCGAATCGAAGATTACGGAAAAGCCAATTGGAAAATCGATGGACTATGTCTCGCCGGTCTTATTACTCAAAATGTCTCGGTAAAGAAAAAATATCTTGTCGAGTCAGGGGGATTTGACGAATCTTTTGGAGATACAATGGGTTACATGGATGTAGAAATAGGAAGAAGATTAAAAACCAAACTCGGATTAAAAACCATCTACGCTTTTAGAAGCTGCCTTGCCTGGCATCTTGATGGTTATGAAACAGAAGATAAAATCAGGTCTATTATAAAAAAATCCTACGAGAGAGGAAAAAATGCGGTAAGATTTTCAGAAAAATTCGGAAAAGGCGTTGCAGCTCGGCATCTAAAGAAAAATTATGCCGATTTAATCACAAAACTCTTCGGAACGGAACTTTGGGTAGAAAAAAAGGGTCTAACTTATTTGATAAGTCACAAAAACGGTTTCTCTTATCCTTTTCTTAAATGGATTATAAAATACCATTATAGAGGCAAAGGCATAAGAGATGCACTTACTGAAAAAAGAAATGAAGTTAAATGAAAGCAAACTATCAGGCTTACTGTGGGGGTTGACAAGAATTTAATGATAATTAAATTTGGGAGTCCCCATAACAAAACATATTAAATGGAAGGAGGTAAAATGAGTGTAGATTTACAGAATCTTAATGCTGAAGCAAAAGATAAAAGCGCTATAATAGAAAACCTCTTTGCAGAAATCGGTAAATCTATTATAGGGCAAAGAGAAATTGTTGAAAAAACTATAATAGGTCTTCTTACGAGAGGACATATACTCATCGAGGGAGTTCCGGGGCTGGCTAAAACTTATATAATAAAAACACTGGCAGCAGCAGTAAAGGCTACTTTCAGGAGAATTCAGTTTACACCCGATCTCCTCCCGGCTGACATCACAGGAACACAGATATACAATCAGAAAACAGGTGATTTTACACCAAAGAAAGGTCCTCTCTTCGCGAACTTTATACTATCCGATGAGATAAACAGAGCTCCCCCAAAAGTTCAAAGCGCTTTGCTAGAAGCGATGCAGGAAAGACAGGTAACCATAGGGGAGGAAACCTACCCTTTGCCTGAGCCGTTTATGGTCCTTGCGACTCAGAACCCAATAGAACAGGAAGGAACATATCCTCTTCCCGAAGCACAGGTCGATAGATTTAAACAAAAACTCGTAATAACTTATCCCAATAAGGAAGAGGAAAAGAGGATAATGAAACAACAAACATCCGAGAAACTTCCTGTAACCAAACCTGTGGTAGATATAAAGAAGCTTAACTCGCTCAGGGATTTCATTTACAAGATTCACGCCGACGAAAAAATTAGGGATTATATAATCGATATAGTATTTGCCACCAGAAAACCTTCCGACTATGGGATTAAAGACCTCGATGTGTATATTAGGTACGGCGCGTCCCCGAGAGCTTCAATATATCTCTTTGAAGCCGCAAGAGCGCACGCATTCTTGCAGAGGCGTGGGTTCGTTATCCCCGAAGATGTAAAAGCGGCTGTGTATGACATCTTGCGGCACAGGATAATACTATCTTATGAAGCGGAAGCAGAAGGCGTAAAAGAAGAAGATATAATAAGAGATATCTTAGAAGCAATTGAAATCCCATAACGTGGCAGAGCCACTAAAATGTAAAATTTAAATATCAAAATGGAAAATGACAGATCAAAATTTAAAAATTTAAGAAAAAAAGAGACAACAGGTACTTCTAAAGGAATAAATCTCTTTTTATGTTTGCTGTTTGGGGAGGTGGGATAATTTTTCATTTTTATTTGTCATTTTGCTTTTTAATTTTTGATGTTTAATTTGTTATGGGAACGAAACTAAACGAAAAATGTTTTATAAAAATATAAGAATTGATAGATATTGTGGTCTGGAACTATGGAAGAACGCATTAAAGATATACTAAAAGAAGTAAGACAAATAGAGATTGAGTCTAAAAAGGTCGTTAATACTCTTTTCGGAGGAGAATATAAAAGCTCTTTTAAAGGTAAAGGAATGGAATTTCATGAAGTTCGTGACTACTTTATCGGTGACGACATAAGAAATATTGACTGGAATGTTACTGCAAGAATGAATCATCCTTTCGTCAAACGCTTCGTAGAGGAAAGAGAGTTAACTATTTTTATAATAGCCGACTGCAGCGGTTCGGGAAATTTCGGGACAAAAAAAGAAAAGAAAAAAGATCTGATAGCCAGAATAGCAGCTCTCTTTGCGTTCTCAGCCGAAAAGAACAACGACAAAGCAGGGCTTTTAATGTTTTCGGATAAGGTAGAACATTACTTGCCTCCCGCTAAAGGAAGAAGGCACACTCTTCATATAATTAGGGATATTTTGTTATTCGAAGGAGAAAGCAAAAAAACCAATCCGGTACCAGCTATGGAATTCTCTCAAGGGGTACTTCGCCATGGTTCTATCGTTATTTTTATTTCCGACTTTTTAGGAGAAAACTTCAATGTTGAGCATATAAAGATGCCTCTTTCTCTTATGGCAAAGAAGTTCGATCTTATCCCGATTTTAGTTCGTGATCCTCTCGAAAGTGAGTTTGGAATAAAGGGAAAAATAACCTTTCTAGACGCGGAAACCGAAAAGATAAAAATGTTCGACGGGAAAGAACTAACTCAAAAACTTAAAGAAATTCGGGAATCTAGAGACGAAGAATTGAACCGGTTGTTTAACATCAATGGACTCGATAGAATAGAAATTGCGACCGGAGAAGATTACGTCGGCTCAATACATCGTCTCTTCCAGAAGAGGCTCCCTTGATATTGTTATATCTTTTTTCGGTACTGACACTTAAGATAACCCCCGATTCTTTAACTGTGGGAGACACGATAATCGCCAACTTAAAAGGAGCGCTGCCTGACACCGTCTCGGTTATAATGCCGGATTCTTTTCCAGATATAATAATCCTGGATTCATTAAGGAGAATTACGGATACTACAGCTACGGTAAAATTTGCTTCGTTCTCAACCGGGAGTCAGGATTTTAAAATAAAAGTAAACAAAGATACTTTGAAGGCGACTTATCTTGTAAACTCTGTACTGGAACCTGAAAATAAAGGCTTGTCACCAATTTGGGGACCTTTTGGGTTTTTTAACTGGCATTATCTTCTGTACCTGTTAGCTATTCCAATAGCTCTTGTATCTTATCTTTTGTTTAGAAAATTAAGAAAGGAAAAGACCGCATTTGTCGAAACCGAACAGATGGATCCGGCAGAAGAAGCGCTCATAAACTTGAAAATACTGGAAGAAAAAGTGAACTCGTGGAATTGGAATAAACTCTATACCTCCTTATCTTATATTTCCAGAAGATACATAGAAAGGAAGGCGAACATTCCGGCTGTTGAAGCTACCACTTCCGAACTTATCCCTTTAATCAAAAAGGAAGGACTTACTTTGTTCATCCCTCTAACAAGACAATTCCCGGATTGGGACTTAATAAAATTCGCGGACGAACAATCAACTAAGGAAAAATTCGAAAAAGATATTGTACTGGCAAGAAATATAATAGAACAAAAGGAAAAAGAAGGCGAGGAAGATGATTCACTTCAATAATCCCTTTTATCTAATTGGGCTTATACTAGTGCCACTCTTCTATTTCCTTAATAAGAAAAGAAATCCGGCTTCTATACTTTACTCCGACACTTCGTGCGTAGGAATAAAACCGGCAAGTGAATTCTACACCAGACTCAGGGATTACTTGATATTAGCAATTACAGCATTCATGTTTATCGGTCTTGCACGCCCTCAAAGAGGCTACGAGACAGAAATAATACATAAGAAGGGTATCGATATTATTCTTGTAATGGATATTTCCGGTTCTATGAGAGCCGCCGATTTTGAACCTAATCGCCTTGAAGCAGCAAAAAGGCTTGGAAGTGAATTCATTGACATGAGAAGCGGAGACAGAATAGGGCTGGTCGTATATGCAAAAGAAGGATTAATACAAGCCCCATTAACTCTCGACCATGAATTAGTCAAAGAACAGATAAAATCTCTCGAATTTGATCTTCTGCCGGACGGCACTGCCATAGGAATGGGAATAACCTACGGAACTTTTCTACTGTCCGGTTCGACTAGTAAAAACAAAATTATGGTGCTTCTTACGGATGGAAGAAATAATGCCGGTAACATCGATCCGGAGACCGCTGCAAAAAACGCACTCGATGCGGGAATTAAGATTTATGCTATCGGAATTGGTAAAAGGGGGGAAGTGCCTTTCCCTGCACAAAACGCTTTTGGAATCAAGCGCTATGTCAATGCAAATTTCGAAATCAACGATGAAGTACTAACGAAAATCGCAGACCAAACAGGGGGAGAATACTTCCGGGCCACCTCCGGCGAAGCGCTAAAAGAGATATATGAAAGAATAGATAAAATGGAAAAAACTATTTTTAAAGTCGAAAAAATAGCAAAATACAATGAGAGACTGCACCTTGCTTTAATACCTGCTTTACTTTTGTTTATTATTATTTTCGTTGAGCCCGTAATAACAAGGAGAATACCATGAACTGGGCAAAACCGATTTTTCTGCAATTTCTCTACCTCGTACCAATTGCAATAATATTAGTAATCTACAGACGAGGCAGAAATAAAAAATTAATAAAAAGCATCGCTGACACTCCATTAGTTGAAACTATCTGGAAAGAAAACAGAAAAACTTCTCTGTGGAAAGAAATCTTACTTATATTATCATTAACTTTCTTAATCTTAAGCGCAGCAAGACCAAGATGGGGAAGAATATTATCTATCACTCAAGCAGAAGGTTACAACGTAGTTTTTGCTCTCGATGCATCTTCAAGCATGCTTGCCCAGGATGTCAAAGGAGGGCGCATCAATAAAGCTAAAGAATCAATCAAAGCCGCACTGGGACAATTACCGGGAAGCCGCTTCGGGCTTGTGGCTTTTTCTGGAAAAGCTTATAAGCTATGCCCTTTAACTACGGATATAAACTCTTTTAAACTTTTTGTCGATCTTGTAGAACCCTCTCTCATACCAACAGAAGGGACAGATATAGGAGGGGCTATAAGAAAGTCTATGGAATTATTCTCCGAGAAAATGAGCGGTTCAAAGATTATTATAATAGTAACTGACGGAGAAAATACAAGAGGAGATCCGAGGGTGGACGCTTTAAATGCAAGAAAAGAGGGTGTAAAAATCTTTACAATATCTGCGGGAACAAAAGAAGGTGCGCCTATTCCAAAGTTCGATGAGACCGGCAAATTCTCTGAATACTTAAAAGACGAAAATGGGAAACCGCATATTTCCATTGTAAATCAGGATATGTTAAAACTGATTGCGAGAGCAGGAAATGGAGCTTTTTTAGAGGGAGAAGGAGTGGAATTGGGTATTCTAATAAAACTTTTCAGAGGTCTTCGAACCGGTAAGTTTTCCGCGGAAAAAGTTGAGCACTATCAGGAAAAATATATTTTCTTTTTAATACCGGCGCTTTTATTTCTTATCCTAGCGAACCTCTTAAAAACGGAGGAGGAATGATACTACTACTTTTAATTGCTCTGGATATGTCTCCTTTAGTAAATAAAGCCAATAAACTTTATCAAAAAGAAAAGTATGAAGAAGCTTATGAGATATACAAAGATGCTTCGATACTCTATCCTGATAACAAAAAAATAAAATTCAATCTGGCTGACTGCGCATACCAACTAAAAAGATACAGAGAAGCAGGTGATGAGTTTGCGCGATTAACAACATCTAAAAATAAAGATTTAAGGCAAAAAAGTTTCTATAATTTGGGAAACGTTTTTATGGAAGCCAAGCAGTTCGACCAGGCGATTTCTTCTTACAAACAGGCTCTGCTGCTGAACCCAAAAGATATGCGCGCGAAAAGAAATCTGGAAATAGCTAAAATGATGCAACAACAGCAAAAAGAGGATAAAAAAGATAAACAACAGGAACAACAACAGCAACAACAACAGCAGCAACAACAACAACAGCAACAACAACAATCTTCCACCCAGAAAAAAATAAATGAAGCTTTGAAAAACGAACAAAAAGAAACAATGAAAAAAGCCCTGAAGCAGAAAGGCGGAGGGGCAGAAGACGCTGGCAAATGGTGATATTAATAATTCTTTCTCTTACCTTCACGGCTTCGGTGGATCAAACTATTGTTCCCATGGGAGAGTCGTTTAACGTCACTGTAACTATCGAGGGAGAAGACCTCGGAGGAGTAGGGACTCCTTCTGCTCCTAATATATCCGGGGTAGAGATTCTAGGCTCCTCGAGATCGCAATCTACTCAGATCAATTTTATCAACGGAAAACTCACTAAATCAACAAGTTACATCTATGACTATCAAATGATCGCAAGAAAAGAAGGGCCGTTCACAATACCAGCTTTCACCTTGACCTATAAAGGAAAGAAATACTCGACAGATCCAATAAAAATAAGCGTCCAGAAAGGAATCCCGCGAAGAACCGTGCCTCCGCCTGTCAGGGACCAAGATTTTAGAACAGAATCAAGAGATTTTAGAGCTATTTTTCTTGAAACAGAAGTATCAAAAAGTTCCGTATATCCCGGGGAACCTATAATTGTTACTCATTATCTTTACGTAAAAACGTCACTAAGTGATGTCCAGCTAACAGGGCCCCCAACTTACGAAAACGTATGGGTTGAAAACATACAATCTCCAACAAGATTGAACTTCCAAACGACAACAAAAAACGGAATAAGATATGAGAGATCACTTATAAAACAGGATATTATATTCCCTCTCTCTGAAAAAAACGTCCTAATCAATCCATTTTCGTTGCAGGTTATAACAAGAGGAGATATGTTCTCGTTTTTTGGTCAAAGGAAAATAATTTCATCCGAAGCTAAAACAATAAGAGTAAAACCTTTCCCTTCTGAGCGTCCCTCAGAATTCATCGACGCCGTAGGCAAACTAGATATTTCAACAGATTTAGATACTTTAAACCTTCGAGTCGACTCTCCATTCTCTTTTAAAATAATTATCGAGGGAGAAGGGAACTTGAATTTGTTATCTCCTCCGAAATTCCCCGAATCAAGAAAACTAAACGCTTACCCTCCGGAATCCAAAGCGAATACTAAAACATCGGGGGGGACTCTAAAGGGAGAGCGGATTTTTACTTATCTTATAACTCCAAAGGTTTCGGGAATAATCGAAATTCCCGAGATAAAATGGGCATACTTCGACATTCAAAAGAAAACATTTGTAAGCAAAAAGATAGGACCATGGCAAATTCAGGTAATACCGTCAAGCGAAATAGGTTCTTCAGAGCAAGAAAAGGAACAAAGAAATAAAGACATAGCCTACATTTTACCTGTAAGCAACAAAGCGGTTTCGCTAATGCCTAAGTTTTTACCCTTATTCTTCTTACCTTCCCTTATATTACTGATAGTAGCCTTCTATTACGTGATAGACATGCGAAAAACCCTCGGAGATAGCCGATACGCAAGTTTAAAAGTAATACCAAGACAACTAAAGAGCGGTTTCAGAAAATTAGAGAAAGAAATAAACAGCAACAATATTACTCAATTTTATGAAGATTTAACCCGTGTTCTTCTAAAATTTCTCAAATTAAAATTCAGTTTAGAAGTTTTCGGAATGAAAAAGAAAGACCTACTCTCGGTCCTGCAGAGTAAAAAAGCTCCGGAGAAAACCCTTAACTTAATTGAAGAAATACTTGTGAAAAGCGAAACTGTTCGTTTTACATCTTTAAAGCCTGCTCGGGAAGAAATGTCAGAGGATTTAAAGAAGCTAAGGGAGGTTATCAATGCTCTGCATTAGCCTTTTAATGCTTCTTTCCCAAACAACACCTTCTGCGGGAGAAGAATGTTATAAAAATGGAGAATACGCGAAAGCTCTCGAAGAATACAATAAATACCTCGATAGAGGAATACAAAATGAGGAGTTATATTTAAATATTGGAAACTGCTACTATAGAATGGGAGATTTCGGTAAGAGTCTCCTGTATTACAGAAGAGGATGGTTTCTCGATCCTTCTAACGAAAATATCTTAAATAACATTTCCCTGTTTAAAAAAGAAGTCTCAAATCCAAACCCATTTATTTCTTTCCTCTCGAAAATAATTGACAGAATTTCTCTGCGGGTTTTTTCTTACCTTCTAATTTTATCTTTTTCTCTTTTAGTTATAATTGTTGCAATACGCCTTATTCAAACGGTAAAATTAATTAATTTCCCTACTAATTTTTTTCTGATTTTAGCTGGTTTGTTTTTTGTTTTCTCTCTAACAGGTTTTTCAATCTGGTACGGCAGAGTAAAATCCAAATGGGTGGTTACCATCGAAACCACTATGGCATATAGCGGTCCGAATGAAGAATTTAAGGAACTTATGAGAGTGGATAAAGCGGAAGAAGGTTCTCTCGTAAGAGAAGATGGCGGTTGGTGGCTTGTACACTTCCGTTCCGGAGAAGGTGGCTGGATAGACTCAACCACTGCCGCACTGGTTATTCCGTCTTCAAATAATTAACCACAGATTTCACAAGATTATGATACTTCTAATACTCTTCAAGTTTTTTCATGTTCTCGATGGCTTCATAAAACCCTTGTTTCTTAAATTTGTTTTCCCATATCTCTACCGGTACAAAACTCATAGTAACGGTTGTACTTTTCCCAACCATGAGCCTATCCCCAACTTTTAAATAAAACGCCTTTAAAACATCCTTAGTTAAACGAGTTACACTATTATCGATCTTAAGCATAACAAAAGCTCTGCCGTTAAAGTAGTGTATTTCTTCACAGTTGTTTATTTCTTTTACGAATTTTTTAAATACCGATTTTAAAGCAGTCTCTTTTTTTATCATACCGAAACCGCTTTCTCCTCTGTGCCCGGTTATTAGAATAACATAATCCTGTTCAGAAATTTTATAATGAGAAATAGCTTTTGGCGGAACACTTAAAGTTAAATTTTCTTTTATTTTGGATATGCCGAAAGCTTCCTTTGTTCCCGGCATCCCCGGCATAAGACTTGGCATTATTTATGTATCAATTCAACCCAGAAGTTGTTCATTAAATTAAAGGAGGTCAACACTTCCCCCACACAGAGGACATACTTTTCCGCCGGAGGGATCGTTTGGAGCCTTCTTGGCAAGGCATTTTAGGCAATATATCTTCCCACAATCCTTACATTTAAAAGCTCTCCTTTCTTTAAAAGCTCTCCTTTCTTCTATTTCTTTATGAAGTTTTTTTAATCTATCCCTTTCCTGACTTATTTTGCTATAATCTTTATCATAAGATGCACCTCCAAAGCTCAGATAAGTTGTCCCTGATATTTTCACCTGGCCTGTGACCAGATCAACCTTTAAGCCTTCTTTTTCGCACAAGGCATAGAAATCATTTGTGTTTAAAACATTGACTTTGCATAGTTCGCATTTCATACCTAAAGATTCGCTTTTGTTTTCGCCAAACGATTCCATCCACGCTTTCTCCTTTTTTAATATTTTTATCAAATTTTCTTCTTTGTCAACCTGATTAGTATGAATTTAAAACTTTGGGGTTGTTTTTCTTGCCAAAAAAAAATTAGTGTAATTTATGTTAATCGCGTACAATCTTGTGGCTTATTTTTATGTAGGGGGTAGGAATCCTTGACAAACAAAACTGAAGGGATATATTCCAAAAATATCAAGCTAAAATGTAAGGAGATGAAAAATGTCTGATAATTTAAAAAACTGGTTTAGAGCAAAAGAAGAATACAGGTTTAAGAGTAAAAATATTTCAGAGGAAGTACTATCAAAATTAGAGGAAACAGCAAGGTTGTGTAGAGGAGATATTGTTAAAATGACAACAGTTGCCGGCTCGGGACATCCGGGTGGGTCGATGTCCTCTATCGACATTTATACAACAGTGTATGGTCTTGCCGAGCTTACGAAGGACGAAATAGTTGTAAGTCATGGACATACTTCTCCCGGCGTATACTCAATACTCGGCAGGCTTGGGATATTAGATACAGAAGAGATTATAGCTTTCTTCAGGCACATTTCCGGCCCTTATGAAGGACACGTAGAGTCTCATCTTCCCGGAATAGTCTGGTCTACGGGTAACCTTGGACAGGGTCTTTCCGCAGCCTGCGGTTTTGCTATGGCAAAAAAACTTAAAAAAGATACTTCGAGAGTCTTCGCGCTTATGAGTGACGCTGAACAGGCAAAGGGTCAGGTGGCAGAAGGAAGAAGATTTGCTTCTAAATTCAAATGCAGCAATATAACGGTCGTTATTGACGATAACAACAGGCAAATATCCGGAAAAGTCGAGGATATAATGCCTATAAATATAAAAGAGGACTATCTTGCCGATGGATGGAAAGTTCTCGAAGTGTGCGGACACGACTTTAAAGAATTATACGAAGCAATACACGTGGCAAATAACGATGATTCTGTACCTTACGCGATACTTGCGAAAACTGTTATGTGTAAAGGAGCTTCTTTTATAGAAGGAGATGAAAGTTATCATGGCAAGGCATTGTCAAAAGAAGAAATCGATAAGGCGTTAAAAGAACTGAATATAGAAAACGATATAGATGAGTATATCAAAAGAAGAGAAACAGAAAAGGCAAAACCGGTTACACCGAGCCAGAACGTTTATCCTCTGCCGAAGCTCGATTTGGGTGAACCTGTAGAGTACAAAGTTGGAGAGAAAGCCGCTAACAGAGATGTTTACGGTACCGCCCTGGCAGATATGGCAAAAAGAAATGACCCGGGAACCATCGTCGTGACGGACTGCGACCTTGCAAGCTCGGTAAGGACTCATAAGTTCGCTAAGGAACGTCCCGAATATTTTATTCAGAATGGCGTTAGCGAACACAACACCGCCACCATTTCCGGAGTCCTTTCAATTCGAGGATTTCAGACATTTTTCTCTGACTTTGGAGTTTTTTCCTTCGACGAAACATATAACCAGCATCGTTTAAATGCGATAAACAATACAAAACTTCGTATTGTTTCGACTCATAACGGTCTTAACGTCGGTGAGGATGGAAAAACTCATCAGTGTGTAGACTTTATAGGGTTAATAAAAAACATTCCCGGTTTTGAAATTATAATTCCGGCAGACCCAAACCAAACAGACAGGGTTACTCGATATATAACAACAATGAACAGCAACGTTGCCGTTGTTGTGGGAAGAGCTAAAAGCCCTGTGGTGGAAGACGAAAACGGTAAACCCTTCTTTGGTGGAAATTATAAATTCGAATACGGTAAAATCGACAAGGTAAGAGAAGGAAAAGATGGAGTTCTCCTTTCTTACGGATATCCTTTTGCCTTTGCATCACAAGCGAGAGATATTCTTAAAGGTAAAGGACTTGAAATCGCCGTAATGAACGTTTCCTGTCCCCTTGCAATCAGCGAAAGAGACGTAGCCTCTATTGCAGAATACAAGAATGTCTTCACCTACG
Organism: uncultured bacterium; assembly: GCA_964534175.1. GTDB lineage: Bacteria > Hydrothermota > UBA3072 > UBA3072 > UBA3072 > JAFGHJ01. The sequence continues at coordinate 36,661 of CAZHNS010000018.1, forward strand.
AGGAGCACCTACTCTCCAGCGGGCTCGCCTGTATAATGGGAAGTCTTTTAGCAAGAAGCGGAAAAGCTGTTAACTTACACAGCTATGGTGTTAAGGGCTTTTCTCCTTCAGGTGCAAGCGGAGATCTATTTAAAGCATTAGAACTAGACCCGGAGTCGATTGCAGCCAAGATTGAAAAAGCAATAAAATAATAGAAAACAGTAAAAAACAACTTAAAAAGAGGAGACTATTAATGGTCTCCTCTTTTTTTTACATAAACTAACAATTATTACTAAAAGTATCTTGACAAAAAATAAAAATTGGCTTATGCTTAATATATAGCTTCTCAAAAAATATATAGAGAAGAATTTATTAAACCTCTTGAAAAGGGAGGTGCTTATGAAGGGGTATATCTTTTTTTTAGTTTGTTTTTTACTAATATCTTCTGCCTTATTTTTAGAAGATGCAAGAGCTAACAAACCCGAATTATCATCGGAAAGATGGGAGAGCGATATTCGGATTGGCGACAAGGATTCTGTTAGCACCGTAGTTTTTGATGTGTCTTCTGCGGGTGGAACTTTGTTCGCCGCGTTTAAAAATACTGAGAACGGGACTGATTACTGGACCGTAAGTATATCTACCGATTTAGGCGAAACATGGATGGAGACTGGCTTTATGGGTCCGGGTATTGGCGATATCGACGCGGCCTTTTTCAAAACATATTTTTATCTTGTATACTCAATCGGTAATAAGGTACTTATAAGAAGATTCCATGCTAGCAATGGTAGCTGGGACCTTACTTACGGCACAGACACGGTGACTTCAAGTGGATCCAATATACGAGAAATTGCGTTTGCTTCCACACAAGACTTCTCCCCTCAAACTCGAGTATACTGTTTTGTCCTCCGGGATGATAATTCACTTGAATATCACTATTCTAGTGAAGACGTTGAAACGTGGAGCACTCTTGGCGTAGTTTCCGTAAACGCAGATAGAGGACTCGATGCGTGCTGTAATGAAGGATATTCAAGTGAGTATGTATGGTGTTCTTATATTGGCACCAATGACAGTGTTTATATAGGATCGGTGGGGTCTGACTGGAACTCCTATGGGCCTCTCACCGATGTAGCTTGGTCTATATCAGGATTCTCCTCAACCTCTATAGGAGCATACAGAGATATTGTTATGGTTCTCTATCCATATGTTTTTTCAGAATTTGGTTGCGCAGTTAAAAGTTGTGTTTCTTATAACGGAGGTGATAGCTGGGAGTACGAAGGAACAGTGTTCAATAGTTCCCTTACAATGGGTGCAGGCGACATTACAGCAAGGAGAGAAGCCGGGTTTGGAGTTGTTATTAATGATTATAATTTTGGTCTTTATACACACAGAGATTACGCTCCCGGGGAATGGAGTGACACTGTACATTTTACAAATCCAGGTATGACAGCATATCGTATTAAACCCTCAATTGAAAACATATCAACGGAATGTTATGGAATGGTATATGTGGATTATCCTACAATGGGAGCCTGGTTTGATATAAGTGATCGGCCGCCACCCGGTATCGAAGAGAACGCTCCCAGAGGGGAAGAGGTATTTATTCTTAACGCCACCCCATCCGTATTCAGCGGCAGAACATCCATAGAATACATCCTACCGACACAGCAGAATATATCACTGGATGTGTATGATGTTCTTGGAAATCATGTTATAAACCTTGTGAGCGGTGATGTTCCGGCAGGCAACCATTCCACCAGCTGGGATGGAAAAGACGCTTTAAGTAATGCTGTTTCGAACGGTATGTACTTCTGTGTCTTAAAAGTAAACGGAAAGGAAAATACAAATACGAAAATCACTCTGATTAAATAGAAAAAATCTTATTGCTTTATTAAAAAGGCAGGGTTTAACCCTGCCTTTTTTTTATTTCTTCTTAAAATCCAGTGCTTTTGAATTTATGCAGAATCTTTTACCGGTTGGAGGAGGGCCATCGTCAAAAACATGTCCTAGATGCCCTCCACATCTACCACAAAGAACTTCTGTCCTCACCATCCCTCCTGTCGAGTCTGGTTTTGCCTCTATTTTTCCCTCTTCTATCGCCTGGTAAAAACTTGGCCAGCCTGTTCCCGATTCAAATTTTGAATCTGAGCTAAAAAGCTCATTCCCGCAGGCGGCACATACATATATTCCTTTTTCTTTATTTTTGTAATATTTACCCGTAAAAGGCCTCTCCGTGCCTTTATCCAACATAATAAAGCATACATCAGGAGGAAGTTCCTTTCTCCATTCTTCTTCTGTTTTCACAATTTTATCCGTTTTTTTCATATTTACCTCTTTTTCACTACTTGTATTAATCTCTTTTTCTTTGGTATTATCGATTACTTTCTCTGCTTTTGAGCAGGATACAACAAAAGAAAAAATCAAAATAATTAAAATCCATTTTTTTACCATTTTCACCTCCGGTGTATTTTAATCTTTAATATTAAAGACGTTTCATAAGTGAAGCGGTTCCGTATAAAGAATACTCTTATCGTAGAGAAAGCATCAAACGCAGTGTGAGAAAGCTACAAAAATGTAAAAATCAAATATCAAAATGGAAAAATACAAATCAAAATTCAAAAATTAGTTAAAAACCACGAACAAACAAAAAGTTTTTGTATTTAAGGGAGGTGGGATAATTTTACAATTTAATATGTAATTTTGCTTTTTAATTTTTAATATTTAATTTATATCCAAAGCTTCAAAAAAAATTTATTTGATTTTGATAATTTTTAAACCTATAGAAATCATTAGAATAGGGGAAGTCAATATTCTCCCGGGAAATGGCACTTGACAAAAACGCCCTTTTCTTTTTCTTCGAAAAGGGGGTCTTCTTTCTTGCATATGTCACGAGCGATAGGGCAGCGGGGGTGAAAACAACATCCGCTTGGTTTGTTTAGAGCAGAAGGGACTTCTCCTTTAAGAGGTTGTTTTTTCGTTTTCTTTCTTGGGTCTGCCTCAGGTACTGCCGATAACAGGACTTTTGTATAGGGGTTTAGAGGGTTTTTATATATTTTATCAGCAGGACCCATTTCCATAATAAAACCCAGATACATCACTGCAATTCTGTGTGCTATATGTCTGACAACCGATAAGTCGTGAGAGATAAAAATATAAGTTACTTTGAATTCATCCTGTAAGTCCTGCATTAAATTTATAACCTGCGCTTGAACAGAAACGTCCAGTGCGGAAACAGGTTCATCCGCAATTATAAGTTCCGGATTTGTAGATAAAGCCCTAGCTATTCCTACTCTCTGGCGCTGCCCTCCTGAAAACTCATGAGGATATCTGTAAATGTGTTCCTCGCTCATTCCGACTTTTTCTAGAAGGTCTTTTACTATTTCCTTATTCTCTTTTTTCTTCCCTCGGTGGACAATCAAAGGCTCTTCTATTATATCCCCAACTGTGAATCGCGGATTGAGCGACGAGTATGGATCCTGAAATATCATTTGAATTTTAGAACGGTAAGGCATAAGTTCCCTTCTGTTTAACTTCGGAAGAGCTATCTTTACTCTCTGTTTTTGGGAATTTTCTAAAATTTCCTCATCGTAATAGAAAATATCTCCTGAAGTGGGATTAAGAATCCTAACGAGAGTTTTTCCTATTGTCGACTTACCGCATCCGGTTTCACCGACAAGGCCGAAGACTTCTCCTTTACGAATAGAAAAGCTCACTCCATCGACAGCTTTAACGTATCCTATAACTTTTCTGAAAACACCGCCTAAAACAGGGAAATACGTTTTTAAATTATTAACCTCAAGCATAACTTTTTTATCTTTTCCGTTTACCCTAAAGAGTTTTTGTTTTTCTTCCAGCAGATTTAATTTTCTCTTCTTGAAATGATTCATCTGATTTTTCCTTCTTTTTTATAAAGATGACACCGTACAGAATGATTTTTCTCGACTTCTAAGAATTCTGGAACCGTTTTTTCACAAACAGGCATTTTGTACTTGCAGCGAGGATGAAAAGGACAGCCCTCCGGAAAATGTAGGATACCGGGAACGTTGCCCGGAATCGTAGTTAATCTTTTTTTCTTTTTTCCTAGCGAGGGAATAGACCCCATAAGGCCTTTTGTATATGGATGGAGAGGATTTTCGAACAAAGTAGTCGTACTTGCCACTTCCTGTATTTTACCGCAGTACATAACCATAACTCTATCACAGGTTTCTGCTATAACGGCTAAATCATGAGTTATTAGAATAATGGCAGATTCTTTTCTTTTGTTTTTTATTTCCGTCATAAGCTTAAGAATTTGAGCCTGCACGGTTACGTCGAGGGCTGTTGTGGGCTCGTCGGCTATCAAAAGACTCGGGTCGCAGCAGAGAGCCATTGCTATCATTGCTCTTTGTCTCATCCCCCCGGAGAATTGGTGCGGATAATCATTCACTCTCCGCTCGGGGGAAGAGATGCCTACTCTTTTAAGCATCTTTATCGCATTTTCTCTTGCTTCTCTTTTATCCATATTTCTGTGTATCATCAGAGGTTCCATTATTTGAACTCCCACTGTAAAAACCGGATTAAGAGATGTCATAGGTTCCTGAAAAATCATCGATATTTCGTTACCGCGTTTTTTCCCCATCTCTTCCCATGAAAGACCCAACAAGTCCCGCTCACCGAAAAAGATTTTACCACTCGATATTTTTCCGGGAGGGTCCGGAATGAGACGCAAAATAGATAAAGCCGTAACCGACTTACCGGAACCTGATTCTCCTACAATTCCGAAAAACTCACCTTCAAAAACGCAGAAATCCAACCCGTCGACCGCTTTTGCTTTTTGTTCCTCAATCATAAAGTAAGTCTTTAGATTTTCCACTTTTAACAACGTTTTTCTTTTTTTCTTCACCATACTTTAATTATCTCATCCTTGAATAAATTTTCGGGTCGAGAGCTTCTCTAACTGCTTCACCTATAAACGCGATTAAAATAAGAGTCAAAAACATAGCGGCCATTGGAGATAAAGTAAGCCACCAGGAGCTTAGATTGGAAATCCCCTGCGATAGGAGTTGACCCCAGCTTGGGGTTGGTTCAGGCAATCCAAAACCTAAAAAGTCAAGCGCTGCGAGTACTGCAATTCCGGAAATAATAGTAAATGGAAGGAAAGAAATTACCGGCGTCAAGGAATTTGGCAGTATATGGGAGAGAATTATTTTTCTGTCACTTACGCCAACAGCTATAGCGGCCTGAACGTAATCGTTCGATTTCTCGCGCAAGAACTCCGCTCTTATATATCTTGCCATGGATATCCAGTAAAACAAAGAGAGAATGACAATTAAAATCGTAAAATTGGGAATCATTATGGAGGAGATAACCATTACCGTGAAAAGAAATGGAATCGATGCCCATATTTCTATAAATCGGAGGCCCAGAAAATCCACTTTCCCTCCGTAAAACCCGAGAATTGCTCCGAAAAAGATACCAATTATGTAGCTGGTTAGAGTCAAAAGCAAAGAAAACGTCATATAAATACGAAAGCCGTATACTAGTCTCGCAAGAACATCTCTCCCCCTATCATCAGTTCCAAGAAAGTTTTTTCTGTCAGGCCCCGTCGGTGGGTTTCTATCTCCTAGTTCATCAAGTAGATTTTCGGTTGGCCCATAGGGATAAGGGGCAAGCAACACCCAATCTCCGCGTTTTTGTTCCTCAAATATATTTCTTAAAATACGGTGATTGTCGAAGTCTCTCTTTATTCTATCGTACAGCTCGTATTTGGCTTTTAGAGAAACGAGTTTCCCGTCGTTTAAGTTCATAGTATCGCCACCTAGAGAAGCTCTGTATTCATGATAGTCATCTTTAGTCTTAATCGCTTTTGAAAATATATATTTTTTAAAAGAAACATCACTGTAAAGGGTTACGAATTTCTTTCCGTCAAATTTAACGAGAAGCGCTTTGTCGTTTATTATGAACTCCGCGAAGAAAGATAATAAATATGCTATACCTATAATCAAAAGCGAATAATATCCTCTTTTAAAACTCTTGAATTTCTTTATTCTTTTTAGAAATAATGGAGAAAAAAAGGATTTTCGTATTTTATTCATGTGAAATTCATTCCAGCCTTATCCGTGGATCGATTACGCAGTACAGAAAATCCGAAAATATATTCCCGAGCATATAGAGAATGGAAGAAAATACAAGTATTCCCAGCATAACCGGATAATCTCTATCTAAAATTGAGTTATATCCGAGAAGCCCAAAGCCATGTATATTAAAAACTTTTTCGATTAATAAAGAACCCGATATAACAATAGAAAAAACACCTCCAAGCCCTGTAGCTATTGGAATCAAAGAATTGCGTAAAGTGTGTTTAAAAATGACTGCTCTTTCGGATAAGCCTTTTGCGAAAGCAGTCCTGACATAATCTTTTCCGAGGTTTTCAATAAGTGAATTTTTCATTAAAATAGTTAGCGCGGCGAAAGAGCCGAGAGTGTAACAAAAGACGGGTAAAATCATATGATAAATATTATCCCAGAATTTGCCCAATAAAGATAGGCTTTCGTAGCCCATAGAATGGATCCCTCCCAGAGGGAATATATCCAGGAATGACCCACCTCCTAAGAGTACGAGAAGAACAATTCCGGCGACCCACCCCGGAATAGCATAGCCGATAAAGACCAAAGCAGAACTCGTAAAGTCAAAAGTAGAACCATGTTTGATAGCTTTTAAAACTCCTAAAGGTATACAAACAAGATACGCCAGCAAAAATCCTGCGATCCCGAAGCGAAGCGAAATTGGGAAGCGCGCCTTTATCACCTCCCAGACTGGTTTTGAATATGTATACGATTCTCCTAAATCAAACCGGACGACATTGCCGAGCCAGATTAAATACGAGACATAAAAAGGTTTATCAAAACCGTATATTTTCTTCAGTTTCTCTACCATTTCTTCAGATATTGCTGTGCCGTGAGCTCCCATTGCCCCACCTCCCCCTTCCATCTGCATCTGTTTATACCTGAGGATCGCCATCTCCACAGGTCCTCCGGGAGCAAATCTCGTAATTGTGAAAACGATAAAAGTAACACCCAAAAATGTCGGGATTATCATCAAAAGACGACGGATAAAATAGTTAAGCATTATTGATATCTCTCTCTTAACTTTTCCCAAGCCTTAAGTTCATAAGGTCTTCCCGGGAGTTTTGTTTCCGTACCTTTTGCTTTCTGTAATTTCTCCTCAAGGTCTTTATCTTTCCACCAGAAAGCAATTGCTGGCCAGTACGGTTCGTAATTTATAAGTCCGTTGTAATCGGTCTGTGAGAGTCCAAACTGGGGCATTCCGAATTTATTCCAGTATAATATTTTCATGTTATCTTCATACCAGAGAAGAGCGGTCATGTGCTTGCGGGTAAGTATGGAATCGAGTTTTTGTAGAGTCTTTATTCTTTTCTTTAAATCATATTCCTGATAATAGTAGTCCAGGAGTTCGTCGACTTTTTCATCCTTGAGACCCCAGATATTAAAAGAAGCTTTCTTATCAGCGAATTTTGAGTGGTAAGCAAGCTCGGAATTTGGGAATATTTCAATTGTAAATCGCAGAGCTATCATTTTAAAATTCCATTCATCGAGGTCTTTCATGTTTGTCGCCCATGTAACTCTTTTTAGATTCAGCTTGATACCGACTTTTTTTAAATCTTCCTGAAGTAAAGTTTCTACTCTTGTATCATCAATCCTATAAACATTTAATGTTATTTCAAAGGCTTTTCCGTCTTTAACGATATACCCGTCATCGTTTAGATTTTTCTGAGAATAACCCGCTTCTTCCAGCAATTTTATTGCCTCTTCCTGATTATATCTGATTTTCGGATTATTCTTGTTTTCATAAGGAAGTCCAGCAAAATACGAATCCATATACTTGAACTCATTATAGTAAAATTTTTCGAGCATGAGTTTTCTGTTAAAAAGCATGAAAACTGCTTTTCTCACTCTTATATCGTTAAAAGGCTCTTCTCTCATATTAAAATAAAAACCGTTTACATAAGGCATGTTGATATAAACTCTCTGCTTTATAATATGATTATACTTTATCTCTACCATCTTATCGGGAGTATATTCTTCCCCCCATTTCTTTAAGAGCGGCCTTTCAATAAGGATTAAGTCAATATCTCCTGTTTTAAATTTTTCTCCCATCAGGGTTTCCTCTGTATAAAAAAGAAAGCGGACGCAGTCGAAATTAAAAAGATTTTTATTTAAAGGTTTTTTCGCTGCCCACCAGGAGGAATCTCTTCTCAAAACTATAAACTCATTCTGATTAGCTTTTTCAAAAATATATGGTCCCGAACCAACCATCATCTTATTATTGTAATCCGACATATAGTCAGAAGGGGCAATTCTTCCTATTATGTGCTCGGGCATAACAAAAAGCTCCTCTGTGCTGATATTAAAAAAAGCTCTCCAGGAAGGTTCTTTTGGCTGTATCATAGCAATATTTTTAGTGAGAGCGACCGGGCGTTCGAATTTTAAAAACATTCCCTGCCAGACTGGTTCTTTTAAATCATCATGCGCGATAAGATCCCATGTGGCAACAACATCAAAAGCTGTAACAGGTTTGCCATCCTGCCAACGGGCGTTGGTATCAATATGATAAAAATAAGTTTTTTTATCGGCAGAAATACTCCATTTATCCGCGAGGCAGGGCAGGTATTCGAGAGTTACAGGATCTAATTTGAGAAGAGGTTCATATACGAGCGAACGCAAGGTCGCATTCAGAAGATAGGACGCGCTTTGACCGTAACTTCGGAGTGTCGCCGGATATCCGAAACATCCGAGATTTAACGTACCACCCTTTTTTGCATTTTCATCGCCAAGGATAATAGCATTAGTACTCGTTGTCCAGTTAATAGACTCTACAATACTGTCAATCTCCGCATTAGTTAAATCTTCTGCGCCGTATTTTTTAATTAATTCTGCTTCCGTTATGATAGTTTTCGAACCAGTCGAAGAAGTTTTTTTATCGCAGGATGGAATAAAGAACAAAGAAAAGAAAAACAATAAAAAAAAGAAAGACTTCACCACTGACCATACTTTAAAAGTCATCGCGAAGTATATCCCCCTTCAAAGAATCTTAAAACTGCGAATTCTTTCATCACGCAATATTATGTGATTTGAATGAAACGTCAACCCGTCATTTTGTTACCCATGGGGCAACAAAATAGTATATTAGTGAATTAGTTTATTGGTCAATTGGGAAAAACTAAAACCTAACGATATTTTTCCCACTCCCTGACCTCAAAGGGTTTTGCGGGAAGGGGAAGCTCTTTTTCTCTTGCGTTTTTTAATGTTTTATCCGCATCCTCATCATACCACCAGAAAGTAGCGATTATTTCTAAAAGCCTGAACGTTATTTCCCCAACATATGAAACACCGCTTAACACGAAATCAGGAGTTCCAAACTTATTCCAGTACAGTATTTTTATATTGTCCGAATACCAGTTTAGCGCCATAAGATAATTGCTTACCAGAATTGAATCGAGTTCCCGTATAAGCTCTTTTCTCTTATTAAAATCAAATTCCAGATTATATGCTTCACAAATTTCATCTATTCTCTTGTTTTTAAATCCATATATATTATTTGTATTCAGTTCGTCTGCGTATTTTGAATGTACCGAACTCTCCGGATTAGGAAAAAGCAACGTTGTATAATTTATCCATATCATTTTAAAGTTCCTCTCGTCAAGGTCTTTGGTGTGAGTTGCCCATGTTACCTTCTTAAGATTAATTTTGATACCAACTTTCTTTAATTCTTCCTGAAGTAAAGTTTCTACCCTTGTATCATCAGTCCTGTAAACATTCAAATTAAGTTCAAAGGGTTTTCCGTTTTTAACTATATATCCTTCTTCGTTTAAGTTTTTTTGAGAATAGCCGGATTCTTCCAGGAGTCTGACTGCTTCCTCTGGATTATATCTGATTTTAGGATTGTTTTTATTTTCATAAATAGAATTTGCATAATATGAATCCATATGTTTATACTCATTATAAAAAAGCTTCCTAATAATCTCGCTTCTGTTTAAAAGAAGGCTAACGGCTTTTCTTACTCTGATATCGTCAAAAGGTTCTTCTCGCATATTAAAAGCAAAACCTCCATGCCCTGCCGGTTGCCCACAATAAACTTTTTGTTTTATTATATAGTTGTATTTTATTTCATCCATTTTTTCCGGAACAAATTCGTTTACCCATCTATTGATTGTACGTGAAGATATAAGGGGCGCGATGTCGGCGTTGCCCTTTTTAAAGTTTTCAAATAATACAGTCTCATCTGTGTAAAAATCAATTCTTATTTCGTCGAGATTAAATAAATTTTCATTTAGAGGAAAATCGGCGGCCCACCAGGAGGTATCACGCTTAAGAACTATAAACTGATTTGGACTTGCCCTGTCAAAACGATAGGGGCCACTCCCGATCATCATCTTATTGTTGTATTCCTTTAAGAAATCAGAAGCGGTGATTCTTCCTATAATATGTTCCGGAAGTATATACGTCCCACAGAAGTAAAAAAAAGCGCTCCACTGAAGTATCTTCGCTTTAGCCATAAGAATGTGTGGGGTTAAAGCTACGGGACGCTCGTATTTACTCCTGTAGAAATCGTTATAAAAAGGGTCTCTAATTCCTTCATCTATTAACAAATCATAAGTGGCAACAACATCGAATGAAGTAACAGGCGTTCCATCCTGCCATTTTGCCTTTTCGTTTATATGAAAAAAGTAGGTTGTTTTATCTTCAGAAATCGACCATTTATCCGCGAGTCCGGGAATGTATTCATAGGTCACAGGGTCTATTTTTAAAAGAGTTTCATATACTATTCTTGCTAGTATCCGGTTTAAGAGGTTCGTGGAATTCTCTCCGTAGGTTCTCAAGGTAGCTGGATATCCAATATCTCCAAAAACAGCAGTCCCGCCTTTCTTTGCTTTTTTGCTGCCAAGAATATTAGGGTTTTCGTTTGTTTCCCATTTAATAGATTTTATGACACTGTCGATTTGCTCTTCCGTTAAATCTTTTGGCCCGTGTTTTTCCATCAATTCTTCTTCGTTTGTTATTTCTATTTGCTTATTATCAACTGACTCTTCTTGATTGCAGCATGAAATGATTGAGATAAGAGAAATAATAAATAAGCCTAAAAGAAACCTTTTCATTTTAACCGCCTTGTATTCTTATTGTTTCTCTGTTTCTAAACACTGTTGACTAAAACCTAACTCCTAACGATACTTATCCCAATACCGGATTTCATAAGGTCTTCCCGGAAGCATAATGTCTTTTCCTTTTGCTTTCTGTAATGCCTTATTTTCTTCTTCGTCATACCACCAGTATGTAACAATTTGATATTCAAAAAATGAAGCCGATTCATATCTAGCGAGTACAAACTCAGGTGTTCCGAATTTATTCCAGTATAAAATTTTAATATTGTCTTGGTACCAGAATAAGGCCGCGAGGCATTCGTTAATCAATATTGAATCAAGTTCCTGAATAAGTTTTATTCTCTTTTTTAGGTCAAATTCAAGATTGTTAGCTTCGCAGATTTCGTCCACTCTTTTATTTCTTAATCCCCAGATATTGTTATTATTTTTCTTATCCGCATACTTAGAATGGTATCCGCTTTCCGGGTTAGGAAATAATAACCCAGTGAATCCCATTCTCGCTATTTTGAAATTTCTTTCGGCTATTTCTTTAGTATGTTGTGCCCAGGTAACATTTTTCAGATTTATCCTTATCCCAGCTTTTCGCAATTCTTCTTGGAAAAGTGTTTCTACTCTAGTGTCATCGGTAATATAGACATTTAAATTTAGCTCAAAAACCTTTCCATCTTTTACAATATAACCTTCCTCATTTAAGTTCTTCTGTGAGTATCCTGCTTCTTCGAGTAGTTTGATCGCTTCCACAGGGTTATATCTGATTCTTGGATTGTTCTTATTTTGGTAAGGAAGGTTCGAATAATAAGAATCCATGTGTTTTGCTTCCCCAAAGAACAGTTTGTTTATGATTTTACTTCTATCTAAAAGCATACAAAAAGCTCTTCTAACTCTTTTATCGTTGAAGGGTTCTTCTCTCATATTAAAATGATATCCAGCTGTTCCTTTTGGAGAGTCATTATGAATTTTCTGTTTAATAATATGATTATATTTGATTGAATTCATTTTTTCCGGAGTAAAATCTTTAACCCATTTCTGTAGTTTTCTGCCAGGTATGAAAAAAGCGTCAACTAAGCCCTTTTTAAAATTTTCCTCTAATAATGTTTCATCTGTAAAAAATACGTATTTAAACTTGTCAAAGTTATAAAGCCCTTGGTTTTTTTTCAATCCTGCAGCCCACCAATTGGTATCTCTTTTCAATACAATAGATTGATTGACGCTTGCGTTCTCAAACATATACGGTCCGGATCCAATCATCATTTTATTGTTGTATTCTTCCATATACTCGGAAGCGCTAATTTTCCCTATAATGTGTTCAGGCAATATAAAAAAAGCTTGGCTGAAGTATAAAAACAAACTCCATTGCAATATTTTAGCTTTAACCATAACGATATATGGAGTTAAAGCCACAGGGCGCTCATATTTACTACTCCAGAAGTCGCTTCCAAATGGGTCGCGCATTCCTTCATCTATCAATAAATCATAAGTGGCAACAACGTCGAAAGCTGTTACAGGTTTCCCGTTCTGCCAATGGGCTTTAGGATCTATATGATAAAAAAATGTTTTTTTATCGGTGGATATACTCCAATTATCAGCAAGAGAAGATACATATTCAAGAGTTACAGGGTCTAAGGTAAGAAGAGTTTCATAAATAAGCATTTGCAACATGTAATTTATTACGTAATTGGCGTTTTCTCCTTCTGTTCTTAGAGTTGCGGGGTACCCAGGGTCGCCGTAAACAAACGTCCCTCCTTTCTTTGCCTTTTTGCTGCCAAGAATATTAGGGTTTTCGTTTGTTTCCCATTTAATGGATTTGATAATACTATCAACCTGTTCTTCCGTTAAATCTTTCGGTCCGTATTTTTCCATCAATTCTTCTTCGTTTGCTATTTCTGTTTGGGTATCAGTTACTGATTCTTCGGGATTACAGCAGGAAATAAAGGAAAAAATAAAAAATAAAAATAAACATGAGAGAATTTTCTTCATTTTTGTCTCCTTTTTTTATAAATGTTTGGTTTGTTAGTGTGTTGGTGCGTCGGTCCGCTTACAAGCCGACCAAAACACCCACACACTACATTGATTCGAAACACGAAATTTGAAACATTAAGTTTTTCAATCGTAAACGAAAGTTAACCATTTGTGACGGTCTTCTTTTTCGCCCTTTATGATGCCGAAAAATTCATCCTGGAGCTTTTTCGTAATCGGTCCCCTCTTCCCATCACCGACTTCGATATTATCGACTTTCGTAACCGGCGTTATTTCTGCTGCTGTACCTGTGAAGAATACCTCATCAGCGATATATAAAGCTTCCCGCGGTATAAGATGTTTTTCGATACGTAGATTAAGGTCCCTCGCGAGAGTAAAAACACTGTGGCGGGTAATACCGGGAAGTATCGCGGTGCTAGAAGGCGGAGTATATATAACATTGTTTCTGACAACAAAAATATTCTCCCCAGATCCTTCGGAAACATATCCGTAAGAATCCAGCGCTATCCCCTCGTCAAAGCCGTTCATTAAAGATTCCATTTTTATCAACTGAGAATTTAGATAGTTACCTCCGGCTTT
>CAZHNS010000019.1:0-45569 GCA_964534175.1 uncultured bacterium
TGTATGTCCCAATATGGGATATAACAGTGGAAGATGGTGATACCACTTATGATTTAATGGGTTATACACGAGAACCTTATGAAATACCAGAGGATCAGCCGCGAATAGGTACTTATGCCGATAAGCCGGATTGGACCATGGACGCGGGTTTTGGAGGACCAGTTCCCATATTGGGTCAGTATCTTGGTGATATGACCTTTTATGTTTCGTATAGAGATTTTAATGAAGCGTTTCCGTTCCCTGACAGCAGGGATTTTTACCGGGAACGTCAGACCAGTTTGAAACTTACTTCACGTTTAGGGAATATGAAGGTGAATTTAAGGGGTGCTTACTCGACTATAAATTCTCTTTCTCCTTGGGAATCGGGAGAAGTGGTTGGTTATTCCATCCCAGGATTTATTGGGCAGGTTTATCTGAGGGGTGCTTATGATATGATATCAACCTCGGGGACATGGAACGGCCTTTTTCATGGCAGCGATAAAATCGAAACCAATCCGGTTGCTTTATACAATACGGATGCTTTAACTCCTTTCGATGTCCGTTCCAAAATGTTTGGTTTTTCTCTGCAGCACGCATTAAGTGAGAATACTTTTTATGATGTGAGGTTGAATTATCTTCAGTCCAACAATGATGCTAATTTCTGGTATGATGTACCTGTTAGCATGAGGGATACTGTGTTAATATGGTTCGGGGAAGCTTTCAATACGGAAGGTGAGTATATTACAGACCGAGATCATATTGCCAGGTATGCGGCTAATAACATACCTTACGGGACCCCCGACCCGGCTTTTTATATTAGCCGTTTAGTTGGAGATGAAGATATTTCGGTATGGGGGCCTGCTCAAACACTCGGGCATTATAATAAGTCGTGGTCGCAAAGTTATGGAGCCAGATTTGATTTTACCTCTCAGGTGAATAAGTTCAATGAGATAAAATTGGGTTTTGAGGTTAACTATGATAAAATATATGAAGATTATATAATAAATGATAATTTTGAATGGCCGGAGCCGGGAGAAGAATATGAATTAAGTGCGGCCTATTTTGTTACTTATGATGCTTTCCCGATATTGGGCGGCGCTTATATTCAGGACAAAATCGAATTTGAAGGAATGTTTGCTAATATTGGTCTAAGGTTAGATTACTCGGATCCAAATACCGAATGGCCTAGTAGAGATGAAGAGTATCTTTACTCTCCCTTTTTTTCTGCCAACTTGAAGGATCAATTATTTGAACAAGATTCTATCCTTGAAGATGTCTCTGCCCTATTGAAGTTAAGCCCTCGTGTTGGGATTTCCTTCCCGATAATGGAAAAAAGTAAATTATTCTTTAATTACGGGCATTTTTATTCCCTCGCG
The DNA here is from genome assembly GCA_964534175.1 of uncultured bacterium. Classification (GTDB taxonomy): domain Bacteria; phylum Hydrothermota; class UBA3072; order UBA3072; family UBA3072; genus JAFGHJ01. Next base: position 1,356 of record CAZHNS010000019.1, read on the forward strand.
CCAAGTGAAAATAGATTTAAGATTGGTTGGGCCAGAGGTAATGACCCACTTGGATTTATAGGTAATCCGTGGCTTGATATGTCTAGGACAATTTCCTACGAGTTAGGTTTTGAAAGCAACATAGCCGATATGTTCTTGGCTAGAGTTACCGGTTACTATAAGGATAATGATAACGAGTACACTATGGTGGGTTATAGGGATAGTCGTAATGAAGGACTTGTAGACTATAAAACCTACGAAAATTTAGAATATAGCGATACCCGGGGTTTTGAGTTCGAGTTACGAAAACAGCAGGGAAGATTTTTTGCCGGGTGGGTTATTTACGATTATAGAGTTAGAAGTCAAGGTAGTATAGGAAGACAGCAGCACTATGATTACCCGGTAGATGAAGCTTTATCTGGGCTTTTTGACCCTGAGCAGACAGAAGCAGTTCCTCAACCCGTTTTGAGGGCGCAAGTTACTTTTAAAGCTCCTCTGGATTGGGGAATGTTTTTGGGTGGTTATAATCTTTCTTTTTTGTATAGCTGGAGAGCGGGCTATTATGAAACCTGGAATCCTTTTAATGATCCGGGGCTTTTCTATATATTGCAGAACAATATTCAATGGGAAGATTCGAGAAACATGGATCTTAGTCTAAGCAAGAATATTTCAGTCGCGGGAACCGCCCTCACTTTGTTTATGGATGTCCATAATGTGTTTGAATGGCAAGAGATCAACAGTCAGGGATTCCATGGGGATAGAAATAAATATCTTAAATCCCTGCACCTTGAGATGTATAATGAAGAACCGTACGCGAGCAGGCCAGGTTTTACTGCTCCTGCGGAAGGTGAAGAGCCGGATGAAGTTGGGGATTTGAGTAGCGATGAAAAACCATGGATTAACGATCCGAATAGAGAATTTCTCATGTACCTTGATCCCAGATACGTACAGTTTGGAATAAGGTTCTCTTTTTAGGGGAAAAGGAGGTTACTGAAAATGAAACGTAGAAAATTATTAATATTATTACTTGTATTTTTTCTCCCATATATAATCTATGCCCAGCAAATGAAAAGCATTGAGGTGGGTAAGCTTGAAGCAAGAGTTTTTGATGACGGTATCCAGAGTCCTACCAATTTACCAATGTGTCACGCTTTTTACCGTAGAGGTGTATATAATAATACCTACGATAATTTAGGCTCTACAAATACTTGGCCTGGAGGATATGTCAGGCAAGCCGGAACTCAGGTCGGTTGCCGGAACTGGGTAGATACGCTCGGCAATTTATGGCCTTATCATGTTACCGGACATTGCGCTCATTCATCAAGTCCAAGCAATAATATTTATCAGTTTAATGTTCCGGATGAAGAGGGATATAATATAAGGAGAGTTTTTAGATTTCCTCCTCCTGAGATAACAGTTGATGGGCAGCATTGCGAACCACCATTTGGTTCGCTGGGAGACCAGGTGGATCCGGATAGAATATGGGGGAGTGCCGATCTAATGATTGAAATGCATTATCGTCTTTCGAATGGAATGGATGTATATCAGAAAAATCTCGCATGGAGTCAAGCTGCCCTCGATGATGGTGTAATCTGGGATTTGACATTTGTAAATACCGGTAATACGGATCACGATGATGAGATTGAACTTCCCGGACAAACGTTGGATTCGGTTGTCATTCTGAAGCATTATCAGTCAATGCCAAACGCAGGACTTTATCCTTTTGGTAGTTGGTCTGGAGTAACCGAAGATGATAATGCAAGACTCAGTCCTTTGGGTCATGATTCTCTCAGGATGAGTTATGTTGCTCTTGCAAGAAAAGCGGGGCATACTCATGATTCTTACGGTGACAAATGTGAGGTAGATTGGGGGGGAAATCAGAGCCTGGAAGACGGTTGCGGTTGGACAGGCCATGCGATTTTATTTGCTCCGGTAAATACGCAAGTTCCGCAGGCTTATCATCCTACGCAGGACATTTCCGCAAACGACGATCCTGCCCAGCCAAGTATGTACAGCACAATAGAAGGTGGTCTTGCTGTATATGATGTGGAGGATTTGGAGGATACTGCAGACTTTAGAGCTCCTTATAGGATTATGAGGATGGGAATCCATGGTTATGATGATACTACGATTGCAGAATGCCAGAACGTTTACGATATGAAGAGAGAGTATGACGTGTATGATACAACTGCGATGGGTGCACCCACTTATTATGACCAGCCTCAAGATAGGATGGGAGAGTGGGATCTCTCTCGTGGACAGTATTTCCCCAGGAACTGGAGCTATTACACTTTCAGTACCGAGCCGAAATTTTCTATAGGGCCTTATAACATGGAGTTCGGAGATACATTGAGATTTGTCTATGCGATTATAGCCGGTGGTATACACAGGAAAACAAGCTACATACTTAGTGAAATGAGGGAGAATGGAAACGCCCGTAATTACGAATGGGTTGCAGAGATGGATTCAGCTACAATTCGAGAGGAATTTGAGAGAAGAGACCCTCCGGCTGAACTATTTGGAGACGAAGTATATATGAGTGGGGGATTGAACGAAATTGCCACGGATTATGTGATATCAACCGGTAAAGATTCTCTTTTCAACAACGGAATGGCATTTCAACGGGCTCTTAATATGAATTATGATGTTCCGGCTTCTCCTAATCCTCCTTCGCATTTTGACATTCGTTCGACGCCCGAAATGATAGAGCTGACCTGGAGATATGAAGATCCTGCTTATGAACCATCTCCATCTGATCTTGCTGGGTTTAAAATCTACAGGGCTTATGGCGGAACCGAGTATGAGTTATCGGGAGGTACAGTTACTGGTGATTGGCAAGTGGTTGATTCTGTAGGTCCTGATGAAAGGAGTTTTGCTGATACGGAGGGCCTTGTAAGGGGTTATGATTATTATTACTGCATAACAGCTGTAGGAACTTCTGGAAGGGAGAGTGGGAGGTGGTTAACAATGACCCAGGAGCCATTTGCTGCGAGATTAATAGATTATCCGGAAGAAAGCCTTGACTCGGCAGTAATTGTTCCTAACCCTTTAAACATTAATGCTGCAGAATCTTCAGGAGGACGCTACGGAGAAGATGATAATAAAATAACATTTCGTAAGCTTCCAGGCGAATGTACCATTCGTATCTTCACCGAGTCAGGTGAATTGATAAAGACTATAGAGCATACCGATGGCTCAGGAACCGCATTCTGGCAAACTACTGAAACCGGTGGTTGGTATACGACTACTGTTAGCAACCAGAGACCAGCTAGTGGTATTTATATTGCTCATATACAGGATCCCGAGGGTAATTGGGTTTCTCGTAAATTCATCATAATCAGGTAGGGGAGGAGAGAGATGAGAAAATATATTCTTTTTGTATTTTTATTAATGTTGGTTCTTTCGATTAATGCTTACGCTCAAGATAAAGTTGCCCAGACAGGTTGCAAATTTTTAGATGTAGGAGCGGGAGCTCGTGCTTGTGGCATGGGAGAAGCATTTACGGTATTGGGGCAGGATGCCACAGCTCTTTTTTATAATCCTTCCTGTATAGGAGAGATTGATGATCATTTTGATCTGTCTGTGGGTGTAACGCAGTGGATTTCCGATATCCAGTATGTTTCTTTAGCTTTTGTCTATGATGTTGGTGTGTGGGGGAATTTTGGTTTCAGCCTAATAGCTCCTGATTATGGAGAAATCATAGGGGCAGCAGTGGATGAGGAGAGTGTAGATGGTTTTGTAGTGACAGGTCCGTTAGATGTATCTGCGTTCTGCGCAGGTGTTGCTTATGCCAGAGAATTTACTGATAAGTTTACAGTGGGCGGACAGATTAAATACGTTTCTCAGCATCTTTCAGAGAATATAGTTGAGGAAGGAGAAGATCCTGTAGCTAACGAAATTTCCACTCTGTCTTACGACTTTGGCCTTCTCTTTTATCCTGGTTTTGAAAGTTTTGCTTTTGGTATGTCTGTGCGGAATTTTTCTCCCAGGGTTACCTATGAACGGATCGGATTCGAAATGCCTCTTACTTTCGCGCTCGGTGTTGGGCTCGATTTAATGGATTTTTTAGGTGAGTACCCTGATTATTCGTTAAATATAGGAGCAGAGATGTTGCATCCTCGTGACTGGCAAGAGGAATTTCATGTAGGCTGTGAATTCGGAATAAAAGATATGCTTTTCATCCGAGCAGGGTATAAATTCAGATATGCTCAAGAAGGTTTAAATGCTGGGCTTGGCGTTAATGCCGGGGGCGCTAGGATTGATTATTCCTATAGTCATTTTGAGCTATTTGACATGATACATAGAGTTTCTGTGGGGCTTGGGTTTTAGAAGAAGATGGTTCATTATTTTGAATAAATATACTTCTATAAAGGGAACAGTTTCCTCTTTTTAGAATTAAATTTATATTGGAGGTGAAGGAAGGAATCTTAATTTCAGAATTAGAATTACAACGCCTGAAAAATAGCTTCATATTGAAGTAATATTATTATATCATCCTTAAACTGATTAGTATATAAGGAAAAAAGCCCTTGACGATATTGTGGATTTCCCATATATTATAGAAGTAAAAAAAGAGATTCGCATCGGAGAGTGACTCATATTAAATATATAGAATTTTTTTGTCAAACTCGCTTAAATAAGGAGGGGCAATAAAAATAACAATGTATAGGATATCGTTGATGTCTATGGTATCGTCTATTCTGTTTTTTTGTATTTTCAAATTTGGATTTGGGGGTTTTAATTCGAGTGAATCTTTTTATTAAATTTAATTTGGGGTATTCTAAGAAAGTTATTAACTGTAATTTTGAACTTCGGTCAACTTTTTTAACTTATTGTTTTGAAAATCCTAATATGGGAAGGAGGTTTTAATGAGAAGAGTAGGAAGGAGAAGAGAAATGATACCCAGATGGATTGTTGGCATTTTGTTGTTCATTCTATCTTTGTTTGCCTTTAGTCCAAATCTTAAAGCGGCAGTTACCGGAAAAATTGCGGGTGTTGTGACGGATGCCGAAACAGGAGAGCCTTTACCGGGAGCTAATGTTATTGTTCAGGGAACTAATATGGGGGCTGCCTGCGATGCGGATGGTTATTATTTTATAATAAGATTAGAGCCGGGTACTTATGATATTCAAGCTAGAATGATGGGTTATATAACTGTTACTAAGACAGGTGTTAGAGTTATCTCCGGTCATACTACTCCGCTTAATTTTGAGCTGAAGAGTGGGGTTGTGACAGATTCCGGAATAACCGTTATAGCTGAGAGGGAAGTTGTCAAGATGGACCTTTCCGGGAGTTCTTTCGCTGCCGATAAAAGTGAAATAGAAGCCGTTCCTCTTATCTCAGACGTGAGAGAATATTTCAACTTGCAGTCCGGGATAGCAGGCTGGAGTGTTAGGGGTGGTAGTAGTGGTGAGACCAAATTGCTGGCTGATGGTTTACTTCTTGTCGACCAGAGAGCAAATGAGCCTATAATGATGCCAAACCTGAGTGAGATAAAAGAGGTTAGGGTGGAGAAAGGGGGATTCCCAGCAGAATACGCGAATGTTCGTTCTGGAGTTATAAATGTTGTGACTAGAGAAGGTTCTCCCGGAAAATACGAGGGTTCCTTTGAATTCAGATATACTCCGGGTTATCAAAAGCACAGCGGTAGATCTATCTTTGACCCTGAAAATTATAATAATGCAGTGTATTTCTGGAATAAGCTGGATACGGGCTATTTGAATCCTTTGTATGATACGTCAGGTAATATTATTTCATATCAAGATACGGTTGTTAAATATGACAGCGTTTGCTGGAAAGGCAGTAGGTACGTATGGGGGGATGAAGAAAGCCCGTTTTACGATACAGTTAAATATAACAATTATCCGTCGTTTAGGGGATGGATAAGAGAGGTGGGAAGAGATACGAATATTACTTCTCCTGAAATGCAGCGTGATAGACTTCTGTGGATGCGCCGTATTAATATACCCAGAACAGATTCTCTCTTATTAATCTATAACGGTGGTGATTCCATTTATGCTCCGATTTATGATGAAGATTCTATATTAACAGGATATAGAAAGGTTGCTTATGATTTTAGTGATCAAGATAGGACCGGTGAATACGGTAATAAGCCGGATTGGACCTTGGACGCTGGCTTTGGTGGTCCCGTTCCCGTTATTGGTTCTTATCTTGGCGATATGACTTTTTACGTTTCGCACAGAGATCACAATGAAACGTTTGCCATTCCTGATAGCAGGGATTATTATAAGGAGCGAATGACTAGTTTAAAGCTGACTTCTCGTTTTGGTAATATTAAGGTTAATTTGAAGGGTGCCTACTCAATTATTAATTCCCTTTCTCCGTACGGCGAAGGTCACATGTGGCAAGGGGATTATCCCCAGGGGGAAATCGGACAGGTTTACCTCCGAGGCGGGTCGGATATGCTATTCGGCATTGCGGATTATGATGGAGTATGGCACGGCAGTAATAAATTGAATCTCGATCAACTGTACAAAGCAAATGCGTTGACCCCGTTCGATATTAATTCCAAGATGTACGGTCTCACGCTGCAGCATGCATTGAGTGAGAATACTTTTTATGATGTACATTTGACTTATATACGCAGGGACAATGATGCCATGTTCAATTATGATGTACCAACTCGTATGATAGGAGATACAGTGGTGCTATGGTTTGCAGACAGTGTAGGAGAAAATGAATGGGCCGTGGACAATATCCCGTTTGGATACGCTCACCCTCTATATGAAGACAACTATGGAACTGATGTTAGTGGTGAGGTGGGATTCGGTTTTTCCCATCAATGTGGGACCTATAATACTTCCTGGTCAGAGACCTACAGTACGAGTTTCAGTATGAACTCACAGTTAAATAAGTTCAATCTGGTAAAATTCGGTCTTTCATTTCAATATGATAAACTGCATGAATATTATATTACCAATGAAGGATGGTTCTGGCCGGCGGAAGGCGTAGACCCAACCGAGGATCATAGTATAGGTTATTATGTTAGCTATGATGCATATCCTATCCTTGGAGGCGCTTATATTCAGGATAAGATCGAATTCGAAGGAATGTTTGCTAATTTTGGTTTGAGGTTCGATTACTCAGACCCGAATACCGCGTGGCCAAGAAGGGAGACCAATGATGATTTATATTCGATGTTTTATTCCTCTTTTTTGAAAGAATCTTTATTAACGCAGGGTCCTGTGGAAGACGTGTCTGCTACATATCAGATAAGTCCTCGACTTGGGATTTCCTTCCCGGTATTAGAAAAAAGCAAGTTGTTTTTCAATTACGGACATTTTTACTCCTTGCCGAAAAACGAGGACAGGTATAAGATTGACTGGGGCTCAGAGAGTGAAATGATCCATATAGTGGGGAATCCGCGTCTTAAGATGGAGAGGACAATTTCCTATGAGGTGGGTCTTGAAAGCAGTATAGCCAGCACTTATATGGCAAGGATTTCGGGCTACTATAAGGATATAGATAATGAGATTGGTGACGTTGGGTATGAAAATATGGACGGATATGTTAATTATACTACGTTCGAAAATACCGGCTATGGTGATACAAGGGGTTTTGAGTTTGAGTTAAGGAAAGACCAAGGAAGGTATTTGACCGGGTGGGTAAATTATGATTACATGGTGCGTACATCAGGAAGAATGGGGATAACGCAACATTATGAGGAGCCGCTGCGAGAGTCAAATGAAACAGAGGTAGACCCCGAGGAGGATAGTCCCATTCCGCGACCAGTTTTCAGAGCTCTAATTACATTAAAAGCGCCTCAGGATTGGGGAGCACTTTTAGGGGGTTATAATCTTTCATTCTTGTACAGCTGGAGAACGGGATATTATGAAACGTTTCTTGCTGGTAATGATGAGCTTATCTGGGGTGATATATTGCAGAACAATATACAATGGCCGGCTGACCGCTATATAGATATGAGTATAAACAAGAATATTTCGGTCGGCGGTATTACAGCTAGTCTGTTTATGGAAGTGCACAATCTTTTTGACTGGAAGACGCTAAATTCTCAGGGCTTCGATCCTACGATACCTAACAGTGGTGACCGAAATGCATATTTAAAATCGCTTCATCTCGAGATCTATGATAGTGAACCTTTCCTTACGGATGAATCGGTACAGGGTCCTGAACAACTCGGAGTTGAACCGGATCACATTGGAGATTTGCGAAGTGCTGATAAGCCATATATAAATAATCCAAACAGAGAATATCTATATTACCTTGACCCCAGATATGTGCAGTTTGGAATAAGGTTCTCTTTTTAGAAGGAAAGGAGGTTATTGAAAATGAAACAGAGGAATTTATTAATATTGATTTTTCTGCTGGCTTTTTTCCTGGTGGGCGATGTTAATGCCCAGATTCTTAAAATGGTCAAAGTCGGAAAAGCTGAAGCCAGAATATATGACCACGGATGTCAAAGCGCTGAAGTTTATGATCATGGTATGGTTGTTTACTTTAGAGGCAGTTACATTACCGTGACCGATGCGTATGGAAATAATAGCTGGCCGGGAGGTCTTCTTAAGAGTGGCGGAATGCTTTTTGGTGCTCGGAACTGGACGGATACAACCGGACAAGTATGGGATGCTATGATTACAGGACACAATACTCGTTTACGTGAAACTGAGATTTATCAATTTGATGTTCCGGACGAAGAAGGTATTTCAATACACAGGTATATGAGATATCCTCTTCCGCAGATAATTGTTGATGAAGTACATTGTGAAGATCCATTTCCTACGTTTGGAGATGAAGTGGCACCCGAGAAAATGTGGGGGACTGCCGATATAATGGTCGAATCTGATGTCAGGTTGAGCATGGGTGTGGATGTTAAACAGAGAGTGTTAGCCTGGAGTCAGCCCGACCATGATGATTATGTTGTATGGGATTGGACATTTGTAAATACGGGTAATGTAGATGAAGATGATGAAATTGAACTTCCGGACCAAACATTAAATGATGTTTATATTGCGAAGGTTAATGAGGTTATGTTAAACGGTACGGGGGACAATAAAGCACTGGCTACTTTTGCAGGAACAACAGAAAACCAGGACGCGAGTCTTTCCTATCCTCAGGATGACGATTCTCTTCGTATTGATTATATGACTCCTCTTAGAGCAGGTAGTTCAACGAGAGATAGTTATGGTTTTAATGTTTCATCTAATGTGTGGAATATCCTGACCGGAGCCCGTTTTGGGGGTTCGGCGGTTTTGTTTGCCCCTAAAAGTGTTGATGTTCCGCAGAATTATCCCATTTCCGATATTGCCGCGAGTAATGACCCGGCTCAGCCGTCAATGCATACAAGTATGCTGGCTGAGCCCAGCTGGATAACGTTGCACAATAATGTATTGAGTGATTTTCCCGGAATGACAGCCTCGGAATTCGTTGATGCTTATGAAGTTATGGAGAAGGGAATATTTGGTATCGATACAGCACTTGAGAATTATCAAGAGACTTATTCTATGGATGTTCTTTATGATGTTTACGATACAACCGCCAGCGGTGCACCTACTTATTATGAACAACCGATAGATAGATGGGGAGAGCTAGATCCGGCTAGGGGATATGCCTATGCTTCAGATATCTCGTGGATCAGATTTGACCAGCAGACGCATTGGTCTATAGGTCCTTACCAGATGGGTTTCGGGGATACTCTGAGATATGTCTATGCCTATGTGGGTGGTGCCATAAGCAGGAAGACTTCATTCCTTCTCGGTGAAGCGTGGGATGCTGGGACAGCGACTTCTTGGCTGCCAGGTATGGATTCGGCTCAAATGGTAGAAGAATTGAGGCAAAGAGACCCTATATTCAATGTTTATTATGATATCGGAGGTTTTAATTCTGCACTTTCTCTTAATGATATTGCTAAAGACCTTTTGGTGGCTAGCGGTAGAGATTCTCTTTTCGAAAACGGAATGAACGCACAGAGAAACTTTAATATGAATTATGAGATACCCGAATCTCCTGCACCTCCTTCTATTTTTGAGGTTACTTCCGGCCCCGATATGATAAGGCTGGCATGGAGTTACGACCCTGCCTATGAGCCTTCGGATGTCGCAATGTTTAAAATCTACAGAGCTTTAGGCGGAAATGTGTATAGGAAGCAAGGAGAGATAATTACAGGTGACTGGCAATTAGTCGATTCTGTTGATGGGGATTTAAGACTATATGAAGATACGGGGGTTACTCCAACTGTTGATTATTATTACGCGGTTACAGCTGTTAGCTCCGCGGGAGTTGAAAGCGGAATGTTTTTGACAATGACCAAATTAGCGGCAAATTTACAAAGTTATCCGGGTGATAGTCTAGAAATGGTAAGAGTAGTTCCAAACCCTTTAAATGTTAATTCTTCTGCACGTTCGAGGTACAGTGAAGGATATGGACTAAAAATATCATTTGTCGAGTTACCTCCCGAATGCACAATTACTATATTGACAGAATCGGGGAAACTGGTGAAAACCATCGAACATACTAACGGAAGTGGAACGGAAATATGGGGAATTCGTGATCAATTTCTTCTTACGGATTCCGATCAGCATCCTGCGAGTGGTATCTACATAGCGCATATACAGACTCCTGACGGCGAATACATTTCTCGCAAGTTCGTAATAGTAAGATAAGGGGGAGGAAAGATGAAGAAATTTATTGTTTTTATATCTCTATTAATATTTGTTCTTTCTTTTAATGCATATGCGGATGATAAGGTAGCCCAGACAGGATGTGGATTTTTAGATGTGGGTGCGGGAGCTCGTGCTTCTGGTATGGGAGAAGCATTTACTGTATTAGGGCAGGATGCCACCGCTCTCTTTTATAATCCTTCAGGTATAGGAGAAATAGAGGGTAATTTTGATTTATCTGCTGGTGGAACACAGTGGATAGCCGATATTAATTATCTTTATCTGGCCGCGGTTTATAACGCTGATGTATGGGGAAGTTTCGGTTTTAGCCTTATAGCTCCCGATTATGGTGATTTTTACGGCACCATAGTTACTGAAGGCGGAGCGGGTTATGAGAATACCGGTCTTTTTGATGTTTCGGCATTTTGTGCGGGCGTTGCTTATGCCAGAGAATTTACCGATAAGTTTACAGTCGGTATTCAGGTCAAATATGTTTCCCAGCTTCTAGGAGAGAATGAAAAAGGAGATAGTGCGGGGGGATATTATATGGAAGACAACAAGACTTCGACTATGGCTTACGACTTCGGGTTGATTTTTTACCCCGGTTTTAAAAGTTTTGCGTTTGGTATGTCCGTTAGAAATTTCTCTCCGAGGGTAACTTACGAGCTAATTGGGTTTGAATTGCCTTTGACCTTTACTCTTGGTGTAAGTATGGATGTTATGGATCTTTTCGGAGAATATCCTGATTATTCTCTTAGCGTTGGAGCGGATATGTTACATCCTCGTGATTGGGGAGAACAGTATAACGTGGGAGCAGAATTTTCGTTTATGAATATGCTTTTCCTCCGAGCCGGATATAAGTTCAACGCTTACGCAGAAGGTTTAAATGCTGGAATAGGTATTAGTTTAGCAGGCGTGAGAATTGATTATTCATACAGCCAGAATGAATTGTATGAAATGGTCAATAGAGCCTCTGCTGGATTTTCTTTTTAGAAAATAGGTGTTGACAGGAAGTCAATTGCTGTTTGAGATATATTTAAGTTGAGCATAAAGGAGGTAAGTATGAAAAAGTATCTCGCATTCTTAATTATGTTGATTTTATTGTGTTCGTTACCTGGTTTTGCAAAAGCGACATATAGTTTTGAAACTGAGGATGAAGATTCTATACTTATTCCTAATCCGGATGTAGGTTATTTTACCATATACGAAAGGGTAGATGCTATGGAGTACGAGGGCGAATATTCTATGATGTATGTACTCGACGATACTTCAGCTGCGGGAACCGGCGGTGAAAAGTGGGAAATACGTACATCTGATGCAGCTTTGCTTGCTGACCTTGAATTCATGGTTGATACTATATTTTTCTGGATGTACCTGCCTGATGTAGGTGCAGGCGTGATGAACTGGGTTCAACCTTTCACACAGGATGTAGAATGGAGATGGCATGGGGCTTATCAAGCATATTCGAGTGCCAGTCTCGACCAGTGGGCTTGTTATCCTGTTCATATTGATACTTTGATGTGGGACGGTTCAACTAAGAGAGAACTCCCACTTAATCGGGCAGGTGTTGAGTTTGGAGCAACCAATTATGATCCCGCTTGTACGGTTTACATAGATTTAGTATCCAGTGTGTCTAGAGAAGGAGGATCCGGAATCGAATTGGTAACAGATCCAGATAAGGTTATTCTTGAAGCTTCAATAAATACTATAAAGTTTTCATTAGAAGAGCCTACACCGGTATTGTTAAGCGTATACAATCTTATGGGTGCAAAAGTATCCGAAATTGCTCCTGGAGGAATGAATGCCGGTCCCCATGAGATTCCCGTAAACTTGCCGAATGGTATGTATGTAGTTAAAATTGTTGCAGGTAAGGTTAGAGAGACTAGCAGACTTTTGATTCTTAAGTAATGCCATTTGAAAATTAAATTGTCGGGTTTTAATTAAGACCTAAATTTCTGTAACTGGACTAAAAAATAGAGGGAAGTTTTTCCCTCTATTTTTTTAAATGTTTAGCACTTTTCTAAATTCTTCTGTAGTTGGCTTTGTGAGCTTTGCGCTCTGTGGTTAATTTTATACTTTAGCTGTCTTGTCGCGTAACTTCTTCGCGTAGCTCTTTTGCTGCTTCAACCATATTCCTGAGTGAGGGGATAACCTCCTCCCAGTTTCTGGTTTTTAGTCCACAATCGGGGTTTATCCAGAGATTCTCGAGGGGTATAACCTCTATTGCTTTTCTGATTAAGCTTTTTATTTCTTCCTTAGAGGGTATGCGTGGGCTGTGAATGTCATAAACTCCGGGTCCGATTTCGTTTGGATATTCGAAATCCTTGAAAGCTTTTAATAATTCCATTTTCGAACGGCTTGCCTCGATGCTAATTACATCGGCGTCCATTTTTGCAATCCATTCTATAATGTCATTAAATTCACTGTAACACATATGAGTATGTATTTGCGTTTCGTCTTTAACGCAGGATGTTGCCAGACGGAAACAATCGATTGCCCACTTGAGGTAGTCTTCCCAGGCACTTTTTCTTAACGGAAGTCCTTCTCTTATTGCAGGTTCGTCCACCTGTATGATTCCAATTCCGGCTTCCTCGAGGTCTTTTACCTCTTCTCTTAACGCAAGAGCTATCTGTTTACAAGTAACGCTCCGCGGTTGGTCGTCGCGGACAAAACTCCAGCAGAGTATTGTAACTGGTCCGGTTAGCATACCTTTCATTGGTTTTGTGGTAAGAGATTGAGCGTATTTAATCCATTCGACAGTCATAGGTTCAGGTCTTATAATATCCCCGAATAGAACAGGGGGTTTAACGCAGCGCGTTCCGTAGCTCTGGACCCATCCATTCTTAGTGAAACAGTAACCTTTTAACTGTTCGCCGAAGTATTCGACCATGTCGTTTCTTTCCGGTTCCCCATGAACCACAACGTCAAGTGCAAGTTCGCTCTGTTTGTGTACTACTTCTCTTATAAAGTCTTTCATGCTATTCTTGTAATGTTCTTCAGTCGTTTTTACTTTCTTGAATTCTGAACGGACTTTTCGAATTTCTTTTGTTTGCGGAAAAGAACCGATAGTTGTTGTTGGCAGTAGAGGTAAATCCAATCCATCTTTTTGTTTTTTTATCCGGGAATCAAATGATGAATTTCTTTCAAGCATTTCTTCCGATATGCTTTTTAGTTTATCCTGTACATTTTTATTTGTAACTAAAGGACTTTCTTTTCTCGACTGTAGAGCTTCTTTATTTCGTTTTAATTCATTCGAGACATTCTTACCTGTAGCCGCGTCACAGATGATTTCTAATTCTCTGCATTTTTGCTTTGCGAAAGCCATCCAATTTTTTATTTCATCCGGAAGAGTGGTTTCTTCATCGAGATCTACAGGCACGTGCAGAAGGGAGCAGGAAGGGGCTAACATTACACGTTCATTGCCGATAGCTTCGGTAGCTTTTCTGACGGTACTCACTGCTGTATCAAAATTTGTTTTCCAGATATTTCTTCCGTTTACTATCCCCAGAGAAAGGACTTTCTCTGAATCGATGTTTTCTAATACGGAGTCTAACTGGTTGGGAGCTCTTACTAAATCGAGGTGAATAGCTGATACAGGTAGGGAGATCGCAAGGTCTTCGTTAGAGCCGAGCCCTCCGAAGTAAGTCGCAAGTAATATTTTCATTTCACCTGCTGCTTTTGTTAATCTTTCATAAGTGCCTTTGAAATATTCTTTAATTTTTGCATCCAGATCAAGGACGAGAATTGGTTCATCCAGTTGTATCCACTCACAGATATTCGAAAGCTGAGATAATATTTTTTCGTAAATTGCTAATATCGAATCTAAATGTTCAAAGCGGTTAAACCCTTCTTCGGTTTCTTTTCCCAGGAATATATAGCTAAGAGGACCCACTAACACGGGTTTCACATTAAATCCTTCGCCGGTCGCTTCTTTTACTTCATCGAATATCTTTTCGCTCGAAAGTTTGAAAGTTTGATCTGATGAAAATTCCGGAACAATGTAATGATAGTTTGTATCAAACCATTTTGTCATTTCCATGGCTACCGCATTACCTTTTCCTCTTGCCATATTGAAGTAGGTTTCCATGTCGACTTTTTCGTCCTTGAGTTCGAAACGTTCCGGAACCGCTCCCAAGGTCGCGCTCGTATCCAGTATCTGATCATAATAAGAAAAATCTCCTGCAGGAACAAGATCAATACCATTTTCTTTCTGCAATTGCCAGTGGCGTTTTCTTAAATCTGTTGAAATACCCCGAAGTTCTTCTTCGGAAATTACGCCTTTCCAGTAACTTTCGATTGCTTTTTTTAATTCTCTTTTAACCCCGATTCGTGGAAATCCTAAACTGTGAGTTATCATTTATTTTTGGCTCCTTTTTTTATCCGGGATAATAGTGGAGATGAGATAAAAGTCAACCCTATGGGAGTCCAATGTCCAAGGGTCAATGTTCTAACCAAAGTCTATATCCAAATCTTAGTTTTTGACTCATGACTCAAGACGCTGTTCTTAGTTTAAGAACAGCCTTGACAAAACCGATAAGCTTACTATTATACTTCTTGCTAAAAGGAGGCAAATTAAATGTTTAGAGTTGGTTTTGTTGGGTGGCGAGGAATGGTTGGGTCTGTGTTAATGCAAAGAATGAAAGAAGAGGATGCTTTTAAAGGTTTTGAGCCTTTAATGTTTTCCACTTCTCAGGTGGGACAAATTGGTCCGGATATAGGTGTTGAAATACCTGAACTTCAGGACGCTTATGATTTAAGCATTCTTTCTGAATTGGATATTATTGTGAGCTGTCAGGGAAGCGGATATACAGAGAAAGTCTATCCGGAATTACGGAAGAACAGCTGGCAGGGATACTGGATAGATTCATCCTCGAAACTCCGGATGGAGGAAGATGCAATTATTGTGCTCGACCCTGTGAACAGAAATGTTATTGATGAATCCCTTGCTTCGGGTATTCGTTCATATATCGGAGGAAATTGTACCGTGACTCTTATGCTTATGGCTCTTTCCGGGCTGTTTGCTCATGATTGTATAGAGTGGATTTCCTCTATGACCTATCAGGCTGCTTCTGGCGCCGGAGCTAAGAATATGATAGAACTTGTAAAGCAAATGTCTGCGCTTAGCGATTCCGTAAAGAGTTTAATTGATAACCCTGCAACTGCAGCTCTTGAGCTGGATTCTGTTATAACGAGTGAATTAAGGGAAGGGTCTCTGCCTGTTGAAGCTTTTAAAGTTCCTCTTGCCGCTAGTCTTATTCCCTGGATTGATTCTGCCAGGAGTAACGGACAGACCAGAGAGGAATGGAAATGTATAGCTGAGACCAATAAAATCTTGCAGACCAAAGAAAAAATTCCTGTGGATGGCATCTGCGTTCGTATTGGTGCTATGAGATGTCACAGTCAGGGCTTTACCATTAAATTAAAAAAAGATATTCCTCTTGATGAAATAGAAAGTATGTTGGCCGAAGCGCACGAATGGGTAAAGGTAATTCCCAATACTTATGAAGAGACTATTGCAGAACTTACCCCCGCTGCTGTTTCGGGCAATTTAGTCGTTCCGGTAGGTCGCATCAGGAAAATGAATTTCGGTCCTGAGTACCTCACCTGTTTTAGCGTGGGTGATCAGCTGCTCTGGGGAGCTGCAGAACCTATCTGGCGAATGCTGAAGATAGTACTTGAATATCTTGGATGATTTAGGATTCTACGAATCCGTTAAATGGTTAAATGGAAAAATGGTCAAATAGGGAAAAATAAAAAGGGTGGGGTGGACGATTTAACTATTCAACAATTTAACTATTCTTCTCCCCGGATTTTAGGGTTTTCATATGTTCCTCGATTGCTTTTTTAGCTTTTTTTGCTGCCTCAAGCGGACTTGTGCCTAAAAGAAGTTTACCTAAAAAATAAGACGAATAAAAACATCCTGACCCGTGAAAGGAGAAATCTATTTTAGTGCCTTTTATTAGCTTGAATCTTTTGCCATCATAAAAAAGATCGTCCGCAGTATCTATACCTGTTATTATAACGTGTTTTACGCCCATTGAGTATAGTTTTTTAGCTATTTTTTCCGGATTTTTTTCCTGGGTGAGTAATTTTCCTTCTTCTAAATTCGGAGTTATGAAATCAGATATCGGGATTAAAGACTTTTTTATTTCTTCAAGTCCTTTTTTAGAAATTAAAGGATATCCGGAAGAAGAATTAATGATAGGGTCAAGGACTGTGACTTCAGGATTTCTTTCTTTTAAAAATTCTGAAACGACTTTTACCACTTTTTCGTTATAAAGCATCCCGATTTTAACACTCCGAACTTTTTTTAAAGCTTTAAATGATTCTTTTATATATTTAATAGGTATTTCTGAGGTACTTAATACTTTTTCATGTGTCTGGACCGTTAGAGCTGTTGGAACGGCGACAGAGGATATTCCAAGAGAAGCAAATATAGAAATATCTCTTAAAATACCGGCTCCCCCGGATGGGTCGAATCCGGCAATTACCAAAACATTCATCTTTTTTCAGGTTTCTTTAAGAAAACAAATACAATTCCACCCACGCAGCTTGCTATAACTGAAGTTACGAAGAAAACAAGTGATAAGGACATGGCTTGTCCTTCAGTTATGTTGAGCAAACAAAAGAAATAAACATAGGCTGCTTCTCTTAATCCCAATCCGTTAATTGTTATAGGAATTAAACTTATCACTGTTATAATAGGTATATACGCGAGTAATCCGAATACAGGTACAGGGATAGATAATCCTTTGGCAATAAAGTAATTGATAGCAATAATAACCATTTGAACTAAAAGGGAGTATCCTATTCCAATAATTATTGTTTTTTTCTGATTTTTGTATATTTTAAAAGCTCTGTAGAATTTTCTAAGGGATTCCCCTAAATTCAAAAATTTAATTGAGAGGAGTTTTTCTTTTATCCATTTAACTTTTAATGAGGTTAAGAAGTAATAAACAAGAACGATGAATATAATCAGCCCTATATAAATAATAGAAAGTTTTGCAAATTCTGCTTTTCCTGAAAATACAGCAAGAGAACCTATTGACATCATTCCTATCATTCCAAGAATTCTTTCCATTATGGATGTGCCCAATGCTTTTTCAAAGTTTTTCCTACCTCCGGCGTAAGCTGATCGTATCATATCCATTCCCAATCCGCTTGGAAGAAAATTGTTAAAGAAAAAAGAAACCATTATGTACAAATAGCTCCTTGAAAAAGGAACATCTATTTTTTGAGCTTGAAGGAGAAAATTCCAGCGTAATGAAAAAATTAAGTAATAAAGGAGAAAAAAAAGAATGATTATTACGATGTAAACAATATTTAAGTCTTTTACATTTTTTATTACTTCATTTAGAGGGACTTTTGTTTTAAAAAGGTAATAAAAGAGCCCAAATGTTATTAAGATTTTCAGAATTTCTATACCTGTTTTTTTCATCTTTTTAAGATATTATTCTAAAATGAAATGTCAAGCTAAAAATGGCTCTTCCCTTTTGGATTTTAACTGTTTGCTTACGAAGAACTGCAATATATAGAGCTCTGTATGTAATTATATGGGTTTAATGCGGCTTTGTGTCTCAGTGATTTTGTGTGAGGCAGATTTCTTTGTTTTTTTTGGTTTTCTTTGTTTTTTGTATCTGATAGCGTAAACAATATTAAACTCTTGACAATTAAGGTATTTATTGATAATTTATTAACACATAAATATATGGAAGCAAATGATACTGTTAAAGAATATATAGATAAATTAGAAGATTTATCTAAAGAGACGGCATTCTATTGGGGTCAACTTGCAACGAAACAGATGGAATCATCAATGGAGTTAACAGAGATAAGGCAAAAGTTAAGAAACTTATACGCTTCTATGTATGTTATCTCCGAAGGTTCTGATTCTTTCAGAATTACTGTCAGAAAGAGTGAAGAATTGTTATCTTTTGGTCTCAGTCTAATAAATGAAGTGATGAAGAGAATTCATTTGTTCAATGATAATACTGTTAATTTGAGCCGAAAATTGGAAGATCTAATAAGTAAGAGAGAAGAGATCAATGCGATTGTGTCAAGCCTCCAGGAACTTAACCAAACATCGGGTAATACAGCCAGAAATGCTGAAATAAAAGCCTATCAGGCTGGAACTTCGGGTAAAGGATTTGGAGTAGTGGCAGAAGAATTGGGACGTTTAACAGGAAAATCATTAGAAATTGTAAGTGAAATGGTAGGTAGACTTGAGTCGCTTAAGGAAAGGTCTAAGGAAGCCACAGATAAATTTGGAACTATAAGAGAAAGTCTAGCTAATTTCATTGGGAATGCCGATGATTTGAAGCAAAGTTCTGATAAAGTCAGAGATAAAATCTCTCTTGTTATGGATACCTCAGATAAATTGTTAAATTTGCTAGAAGATATAGACATAAAAAGACGTGATATCGAAGAAACTGCTAACTTCTTACTTTCTTTATCCCGAGATACTCTTATGAAATTAGGGGAAATAGACCTTTTACTTTCACAGAGGGAAACGGTAATAGAAATTTTAAGGAATCACATAGATGTTTTCATATACCTGGTTGAAAAAGGTTCAAACTTTCTACCTGAAAACATTTCTCAAATTGATTTTGCCTTAAAAAATGTAAGTAACCTAGATCGCTATAGCCAGCTAAGTGTTATAGCGTTAGGTTCGACTCCAATTCGTAGCAATCTTGACTTATCTGAGTTAGATGGTATGAAAAAAATGCTGGGAATGATTGGAAGGGAAATCGAAGGAGTCAAGGAAATTATTAAGGAAACTCAGTATCAAGCAGATTTATGTTTAGATAATATTAAGAATGTTCAATCCTTTATAGAAAAAGAAGCGAAAGGTATAGATGAAGTGACAAATATGCAAGTAAATTTGTCCAGGATTTCTTCAAACTTGGGAAGATTGGTTGAAAATACAGGAGATTTTGCGGAACAGTTAAGGGTGATTTCTCTTTATGGAAAAATAGAAGCATCAAGAGTGCAGTATAATATTAAAGGGCTTCCGGAAATTGTAGATGAAATGCAGAAGCTTTCTAATGATTATTCGAGATTAGGCGATAAGTTATGGCGTTTTTTTAATCCAGTAAACGAGAAAATAGAAGATTTAAGAAGAACAACTCTGACTATTGATAATACAATAAGTAGACTGAAGGATATCGTTATCGAAAGCGAGATTGCATTTAAAGAAAATAAGAACCAAATTGAAACTTTGACAGAAGTTTCTTCCAGTATTCGTCCTTTTATTGATAAACAGGAAGATGTGGTTGGAGAGATAGGTAATTCTTTTAACTCGGTAACCGAAGCATTGAAAGAGTACACAAAAGCATCTGAAGATATTGAAAACAATCTTGAAAAAGGGAAAAGTTTAACCGAGAATCTTACTCAAGATCATAACTGGAAGGATTTAAGTTCTATTGAGGTTATGGATAAGGATAACGAATCGGTTCTGAAGATTCATCTCCAGGAGGTTCCGGTCTCTTTACATCCTCAACAGTTTGATGATCCTAATGCAAACGAAATTATTTACCTTATACATAGAGGTTTGTTTGATATAGGTTTTTCAGGTAAGGTTTATCCTTTAATGGTTGAAAGATGGGAATTATCAGAGGATGTTAGAAGATGGGATTTTATAATACGGGAGGATATTAAAGATCATAAAGGTAGAAAGATTTATTCCGAAGATGTCAAATTTGTTCTTGAGAGGTTAAAAGAAAGTGATAAAATGAAAGATTTATTATCAATTGATGAAATAGAGGTTAAGGGCAAATATTCATTCTCAATCAGATTAAGCGAAATTAATATGTCTTTTCTTTCTGATTTAGCCAAAGTTAGTTCATCTATATTTGCAAAGGATTCCGCTGACGATGGTCGCGTTGGTATAGGTCCATTTAAATTGCGTAGTTTGGAAAAAGAAAAAAACATAATTTTGGAGTCTTATCCTGACTATTTCGTAGGGAAACCTTATTTGTCTAAAGTTATTTTTAAGGATGTGGATAATCCTATTGAAGAATTTAAGAGTGGTTTAGTTGATATAGCAAGGATTCCTCCCGAGAATCTTTCCATTGTTAGATCTGACAAAGACTTAAGCGAAAATTTGCTTTCGTCCGTTGGTTTAAACATTAGTTATTTTGGGTTTAACTTTAACATGAAAAATCTTCCTTTTATAGACAAAAAAGTTCGTCAAGCGTTAAACTATGCCTTAGATAATGAAGCTATTATTAAAGAAAACACTTCAGGCTTTGGCGAAATTCCAAAAGGTATGTTTCCTTTAGGGTTTGATACCTATAGACCTAAAATAGAAGGATATGAATATAATGAAGATAAAGCAAAGAAACTGCTTTCCGAGGCTGGTTTCGACGGAGGGCTGCCTGAAAAGTATACTCTTTTGGTTTGCAATTCCCCAATTTTGGTTAAAAGAGCCGAATTTATAAAGGAAGCTTTTTCTCGTATTGGAGTTTCTTTAAAAATCGAAAAAAGTCCCTGGAGAAAATTTATTAAGAAAGTTCGAGAAGGCAAAGCACAATTATTCCTGACTACGTGGTTCCCTGAAAGCTTAAGCCGCAGCGATTTATTATTCACTCTTTTCCATTCTGCCCAAGCTGGTAGAGGAAATTTAACTTTTTATTCAAATAAGGAATTGGATAATAAAATAAAAGAAGGAGTGAGTGAAATAAACCCAGCAAGAAGAAAAAAGATATATCAGGAAACGGAAAAAATGATAGTAGAAGATGTTCCCTTAATTTTTCTTGCTTCAGACATTGATTTCTTGTTGGTTAGCGAAAAAGTTTTTGGTTTGAAAGCGAATTTATTGAATTTTTTACATTATGAATGGGTTGGAATTGAATAATGGAGTTTTTGAGCTTTGCTTTAGAGGGTAAGTTTTTTGGTATGCCTTTAGAGAATGTAAAGGAAATTGTCGAAGAAAAAGAAATAACCCCGGTGCCTTTATCGGGTGAATATCTTGAGGGGGTTATGAATTTACGAGGAGAACCTATCACTGTGATCGATTTAAGGAAAAAGATAGGAATAGGAGGCACATCTATATCGCGAGAGATTATACTCTGTAATATTGATGATATGGTAGTGGGCCTACGACCAGATGAAGTGCTTGATATTCATGAGGTTCCGGATTCGGCAGTAAAAAATGTGCCTGCCAGTTTAAAAGGAGAAATAGAGTCAAAGTATATGAAAGGAATTGTGAAATTGAAAGAAAAGTATATAATTATTGACATAAAAGAATTAATATGATGTAAGGAGGAAAAAATGAGCGCAAAGATTTTAGTAGTAGACGATGCAATATTTATGCGGAAGATGTTGGCTGATATACTTCAAAAAGGCGGTTATGAAGTTTGTGACGAAGCCGGAAACGGGAGCGAAGCCGTCCAGAAATATGAGAAGCACAAACCGGATCTTGTTACAATGGATATAATAATGCCGGATATGAGCGGAATAGAGGCGATTAAGAAAATCAAAGAAAAAGATTCCGAGGCTAAAATTGTGGTAGTGAGCGCAATGGGTCACCAGAGTCTGGTTGTCGAAGCTATCCAAGCCGGAGCAAAGGACTATGTGGTTAAACCATTTCAACCTTCAAGAGTTATAGAAGCAGTTCAGAGGGTTTTAAAACTGTAAGCGATTATAGTATGGACGAACAGAGAAAAGAGTATATAAAACTATTTAAAGAAGAGAGCAGCGAATATTTAGATAAGCTGAACAAAATAATAGTTGAGCTCGAGAAAGAACCCGATAATAAAAAAATAACTGCTGAGGTTTACAGGATTTTCCATACACTGAAAGGAATGGCTGCTTCTCTTGGTTATACTGAAATAGAAACCATTTCGCATGATCTCGAAGAGAAAATGGAAATTTTTAAAGAAGGAGAAAAAGTAGAGGTTGATGCGGAAGTGATAGACGAAGTATTTAAGGGTATAGACAAAATAGAAGGTCTTTTGAAAACTTTAGATACCCCGGTTAAAACCGTAGAAGAGGAGAGCTCTAGAATTGGTGACCTTCCATATGTTGAAATTTTGCTCAAAGAGGATGTATCTCTCCCAGGTGCTAGGGCAGCAGTAATTATCCAGAGGATAGAGGAAAAAACGAAAATAGAAGGTATAGAACCCTCTTACGAGGAAATTAAATCCGGTAATATTGGAAGAATATTAAAAGTTCGTTGTGCCGAACCTGAAAAAATTATAGATATGGTAGGTTCTATTGATGAAGTCGAAGCAGTTAAATTTGAAGATCAAAAAATTGCAAGAAGAACATCCGCCAGCGGGATTGAGGGTATAAGAGTTAACGTAAATATGTTGGATAAAATGCAAAATCTCGTGGGTGAGTTAGTTGTTACTACAACTCAAGTATCTGAGATTATTAGAAGTTTTGGTGAAGAAAAATTTCAAGGGGTTTTGGACCTTCATAGCAGAAGTGTCAAGGAATTACAGGAAATTATTACCAAAATCAGATTAGTCCCCCTTTCTTTGATTTTCGATAAGTTCCCAAGATACGTTAGAGATTTAAGTAGAAAGTTAGGTAAAGATGTAAATATTGAAATTTTTGGGTCGGATATAGAGGTCGATCGTTCTCTTCTTGAGGGGATCGGAGATCCGCTTATTCATATTATTAGGAACTCTATTTCTCATGGTATTGAATCTCCTGAAGAGAGACAAAAATTAAATAAACACAGAGTTGGTAAAGTGACTGTTTCGGCAAAAAGCGTGAAGGGAGATATATTAATACAGATAAGTGATGATGGGAAAGGGATAGATGAAAAGGAGGTTGTACTGGCTGCGTTCAAGAGGGGATTAGTAGAGGAAGAAGAACTAGAATCTCTTTCCAAGGCAGAGGTTTTGAGGTTCTTATTTACACCAGGATTTACAACTAAAGAAAAGGCCGATAAAGTTTCTGGACGTGGGGTTGGATTGGATGTAGTAAGAAAACTGGTACGCTCGGCAGGTGGAAGTGTTAACATAACTACTGAGAAAAATAGGGGAACAACCATATCTATGAAAATGCCTCTTTCCATGTCAATAATTAAAGTTTATCTTCTTGGTTTAGAGAACCAGTTGTTCGCGTTACCAATGACCTTTGTTGATGAAACACTAACGATTTCGAAAGACTCTTTGTCGCATCTTATGGGAAAAGAAGTAATGTTGCTACGGAAAGAAATTCTGCCGGTTTACCGTCTTTCCAATATTTTAAAGCAACATTCTTCAATTAATGGAAACAAAAATGCGCCGTGCGTAATTGTAGAAGTCGAGAATGACCGTTTTGCAATTGTAGGGGGAACTTTTAGAGGAAGTATGGAAGCAGTTGTCAAGCCTTTACCTTCACCAATCGATAGACTTAAAGGCTATATAGGTATTACGATGATTGGAGATGGAAAACCTTGTTTGATTTTGGACTTGCCTGCTTTAAGATATAGGAGGAGTTATGAAAATACAGGATCTTAAAGATTTACAATTAGATGGTATTAAAGAAGCTGCCAATATTGGCGGAGGACATGCGGCTACGGCTTTGAGCCAAATGTTAAATAAGCAAGTTGAAGTGAAAGTGCCGGAAATAGAAATTTTCCCTATTGAAAAGACGTCCGAGATATTAAACTTGAAAGGAAGTATAGCTGTTGCAGCTCTTACTAAGTTTTTCGGCGATGCTACCGGTAGGAATCTTGTAGTGTTGGACGATAAAGACGCAAAGCTTCTTGTAGGTATTTTACTTGATAAAGAGATAAAGGATTATTCGGAAATCGACGAAATGGGTATTTCTTCGATTAAAGAAGTAGCTAATATCCTATGTAGTTCTTACCTTAGTGCGATCTCTGAATTTCTCGGGCTAATGCTTTTGCCTTCCGTGCCGATAATTGTTTGGGATGATTTTCGCTCTATAATTTCAAGCGCTTATCTTGAATTTACTGCCGGGGAAGAATTTGTCTTCTGCGTTAAAAGTATTTTTCATTTCAAAAATACGGATAGTCGTCTAGAAGCTTTTCTTTTATTGATACCGGATTCTGAAAGTTTAAGCAATATTTTGAAGGCGATGCATTTGTTATAAATCTTTAAAATGGAAATATCTAAGCAAGAAAAAAAGCTCTTAAAATTATTTTCTAAAAAAATTGAATCTACCGATTCAGGTTCTCATAATAATCTTGCTGTTGTCTACTATAATAAAGGTTTGGTAAAAGAGGCTGTGGAAGAGCTAAAAAAAGCCCTTGGGATAGATCCACATTTCACTTTGGCAAAGAATAACCTTGATCATATCTATAGAAGTACCGGATATTATGATGAACAAATTGAACGGTTAAAAAGCAAAATGGAGCGAGAGCCGGATGATTATGAATCGAGGCTTGAACTGGCAAAAGCTTATAAGAGTATAGGTAATTATTACGAAGCTATAAACCAGTATAGTAAATATTTAAGACAGAAACCCTCTGACATTCAGGCTCTTTTGGAGTTAGGTGTGGCTTGTAAAGCCAGTGGCTTTTATGAACCTTCAGTCGAACAGTTCAAAAAAGCTATACGTTTGGATAAGAACAATGCTTCTGCGCATAAGTATTTGGGAGAGGTCTATTATAATTTAGGAATGTTTTCCTCGGCCATCGAAGAGTTGAAAACGGCTATCCGGCTTGATCCCAAAGATGCCGAGTCTTATTATTTATTGTCTTTTACTTATGGAGAGGAAGGAAAGTTTGATGAAGCGACTAAAGCAGCAAAAAAGGCAATAAATTTAAACCCCCGTTTTGCCAAAACAGAGGCCAATTTGAGTCTGGGTCTTTATAAAAGGAAAGGTTATGAAGACTTTCTTTCTGTTTCAAAGGAGAAGATTGAGGCAAATCCTTCATTTGGTTTCTATGCTATGGGGCTTGCCTATAAAAACAAAGGATTATTTAAAGAATCACTTGTAGAACTTGAAAAAGCCGTGAAGGCTGATCCGAGCAATTCTCTTGTAAGAGAACAGATAGGAGAAGTTTACCTGTTTATGGGTAACAACGAAGAGGCAATAAAGGCCTACCTTGAAGCTCTTAAACAGGATCCCGATTTACCTAAATTGGCAAATAATATTGGAATTGCGTATCACCGATTGGGTAAGCTCGAGGATTCTATTTCCTGGTATAAAAGAGCAATTTCTAAAGAGCTAAATTATGCTGTCTCCTGGAACAATCTCGGAGTGGCTTATTACCATTCAGGAGCTCCAAAAGAAGCGTTTAATTGTTTGAAAAGAGCTAAAGAGATAAACCAGGAATATCCTGACCCGTATTTGAATATCGGTCTTGTTTACATGACAAGAGGCAATTACCAAACAGCGGAAAGATTTTTTAAAAAAGTTATCGAAATGAAGGGTGAAAATCCACTTCCTTTTAATTATCTCGGATCGGTTTACTTGAATCTCGAACGATTTGAAGATGCAATATATTTTTTCAGAATGGCTGTTGAGAGAGATGATAGTTTTGCTGAAGCTCTTTATAATCTAGGTTTCGCTCTCTCCAGAATAGGAAAATATGATGAGGCATTAGAGGCAACGAAAAAGGCTATGGAAATAGATCCGTATTATTCTAGTAATAGATTTAAATTGGGAGTGGATATTTTCTCAGAACGTCTGGGAATTCTTGTCGCAAGGGAACTAACAAAAGATATGGAAGTTGGAAGAGTTGCAGGAGAAGAAACTGCTGAAGATTTCTTTGGAGATCTTTTTGAGGCGCCAGAAGAAGAACTTAAACCCGAAATAGACGTTAAGAAGAAAATAAGTGAAGCGACTATTTTAATTAAAGGTAATAAATTAAATAAAGCCCTAGAATTATTGTCCGAAGCAAGAAATGTAGAACCGGAAAACGAAGAATTGCTGCTTCTTTTGGGTAAAGTATATGAAAAGAAAGAATTACTTGGAGAGGCAAAAGATGTTCTCCGTGACCTTGTTCCGGAAAATCTTGATGCTTCGAAGTTATTAACAAATATATATCAGAAAAACGGAGAATGGGAAAAAGCATTAACACTTGCCAAAGAACTTAACCAGAAATATCCCGAAGAATCTTTTCCATATATTGCTTCTGCGCAGTATTTAAAAAGAAAAAAGAAATATAAGAAGGCAATTGGACTTCTCAAAAAATTTCCTGACTGGCAAAAAGATACTAAGATTCTGTTGGAGCTTGCTTCCATTAATTTTAAATTAGGAGAAAAGAAACCAGCTCTTTCTTTAATCGAAAGGAGTCTTTCTATTTCTCCCTCATCAGAAGGTTATTATCAACTTTCCAATCAGAGGGTTAAAGAGGGTGATTTGCGGGGAGCAATTGAGGCTTTGTTAAAGGCAAAAAAAATAGCTCCAAGAGACAAAAGGGTTTTGAAAACCTTAGTTAAAACGCGCCTGATTGCCAAAGATTATGATGGTGTAATAAAAAGTTCAAGGGAAGCAAAAGAGGTGATAAAAGCTGATAGTGATTTAGCTTTATGGGAAGGAAAGGCTTTATATAATAAGGATAATATTGATGGTGCTATAAAAAGTTTAAAACAAGCGGTTGGTTTTGATAGTAAGAATTTTGAAGCTTATCATCTCCTAGCTTCTTTGTATTTTAGGCAGGGAAGATACAAAGAAGCAGAGAATTTGTGGAACAATATTGTAAATGAAGCGGAAGATGAACAGATTTTGAAGAGAGCGAGGGATGCAATTGAAAGTTTACTAAGACTTAAGAATATTACGGGAGAAATATAATGCCTATTGAGGGTCCCATAAAAGAGTTAGGACTTTTTGAGCTTTTTCAATTGATTTCTCTGGCTGAAAAACAAGGGGTTTTAACAATAAGTGGAGAAGAAATTCTTAAATCCTATGTTCTTTATTTTAATAGAGGAAATCTTGCTTCAATTGATTTTCCTGGAAGATTGAAAAAAGAGATTTTAAAAAGAGGGTTTTTAACAAAGGAAGCAATAATAGAAATAGCAGATAATAAGTTTGTCGATTATTTAATTGAAAATAAAGTGATTCCTCTTAGTACATTTAGAGCAGTATTTAAACAAACGGCAATCGATGTGATTTATTCTCTCTTTCTCATAAAAAACGGCCATTTTAGTTTCCGTGAAACCGACTTTGAAATTCCGGATTACCTTAACTTAGATATAAAAATCGAGAATATCATACTGGAAGCAGCTAGAAGGATTGACGAGATTTCCAAGATGGAAGAAGTTTTACCTAATACTGATATTGTTCTTGAGGTTTCAAGTGACTTAATAGAAAAAGAACAGATAGACTTATCTCCTATGGATTGGAAGTTGCTCTCTCTTATAGATGGTAATCTAACCATAACTGACCTTATAAATAAAATCGGTGGGGATAAATTTGCTGTAATGAAATCTCTTTATGGGATGACCATGACCGGTATAATAACCGAAAGAAAAATTTCTGTAGATGATATGATCAAAGATAATAAAACATCAGTTGGAGGAGATGTAGGCAGGATTAAAGAAATAAACCGGTTATGGAACAAAGGTAGGTATACTGAAGGACTTAAAGAATTATTTAAACTGAAAGAAATGTACCCTGAGGATCCAAGAATTCCTTATAACATGGCTTATTTTTATCTTGCCGAAGGGAGGTTTAAAGAAGCAATCTCGGAATGGAATTCTTATTTAGTTTTGTCAACTGACGAAAACAAAAAAAAGGAAATCAGAGAAATTCTTGATTTGGTAAAAGGAATCCATAAAAAAATTGTGAATTGGGAGGTTTTAATTGAGTGAAAAAGGGCTCAGGCCTGATGTTAATTCTTTAGACGTATTAATTTCTCTTGCTGATCTTTACGTTGAAAATGGTTTAATGGATGAGGCGAAAGAACTTTTGAAAACAGCTATTAAGGAAAATAAAGATCAAATTAAACCTTATTCCATACTGGCTAAAGTCTATATAAATCAGGGAGAAGAAAAGGAAGCATTTGAGATTTTAAAAAGTGCTATGGAAATAAGTCCTGAAAACAAAGAAATTAAGAAGCTGCTTGAATCCTTAAAATTGGAAGAAGAAGTCGTTACAAAAGAAAAAAAGAAGACAACCAAGCATGAATTAGGCGATTCGCTTAACGAAGTTCTGGCAAATTTACTCAAAATAAAGGGAATAGTAGGGGTTTTAGTTGTCGACGATATAGGAGCCTTGATAGAAGCAAATATTGAATTGCCTATGGAGCGAGAATCGACAGGAGCAATAATTTCTTCAATTTATGATAAAATTAGATTTTCATCGGATGATCTCGAATTGGGGATGATAAGTAAAGTTTTTTTTGAATTGCCCGGAGGGAACATTATAGTATTAGGTTCAGAAACTTTGAGATTCATTGTTCTTACTACTAGAAATGTCTTGATTGGTGAGTTGGAAGGTGTCTTGACGAGAGCTTTTCGTAAGACAATTGAGCTTTTGGGGGTTGAGTAATGGAAGAGATAATGGGGAAAATCGTCTCAATTGATGGTGTACTATCGTGTTATTTGGTGGATAAAGAAGGAGAGATTGTTGGGCAGGTAGGGAATGATAAATTGGATAAATCTTTGGTTTCCGCCGTAATTGCTGCAATAACTAAAGAGCTATCAACCCAGATGGAGATAGCGGACAATTTTTCAATAACAGTTATGGCAAAGAAAAAAACCCTTTTCGTTGTTACTCAGAAAAATTTTATTTTGGCTGTTTTTACCAATCCTGATATTGATACGGGAAAAATTCGGTTTGAACTTCGCAGGTGTGTAAAAACTATTTCCGAAGAATTATAAGTGTCGACTATTGTACTCTTATATGAGATTCAAAAGAAAATCGAGCGTTTCCTCGAAAACTTTCTCGTCCAAACTGGAGCGCAGCACGTTTTTTTTGCTGCAAAAAGTGGAGAAGTACTTGTTTATTCGGGTTTTAGAAAAGAAAAGGAAATCTCCTCGATAACTGCTCTTCTGACAGGTGTTTTTAACGCCACGGAAGAACTGGCTAAACTCGTAGACGAACATCAGTTTAAACAATTGTTTCTTAAAGGCCAAGCCTGTAATTTATTTTACCAAAATATAAGTTCTAAGTTTTTATTAGTTGTTATTTTTAATGAGGAAACATTGTTAGGTTCTGTGAGAGTATTATCGGAGAAACTCGCATCCAAGTTGAAAGAAGAGTTAATTAAAAACAAACAGGAAAAAATACCTTCTATTGGGTTGATGGACGGTAAAAAACTTATGGAAAATTTATTTAAATGATGAAAAAGAGACTTCTTATAATTTTATTTCTTTTGGGTTTAATTATTCTATTTGGTTTTCTCTCGAATGTCATGATTGAAAAAATTCAGAACCTCTTAGAACGTCGAATACTATCTGCGCTGCCCGAGGGTAGTTATATCGAGAGTATAAAGCTTAAAGGGTTGACAGGGGTGT
Source organism: uncultured bacterium (assembly GCA_964534175.1). Taxonomy (GTDB): domain Bacteria; phylum Hydrothermota; class UBA3072; order UBA3072; family UBA3072; genus JAFGHJ01. Next base: position 31,339 of record CAZHNS010000019.1, read on the forward strand.
CGGCCGATTCAATATACATTAAAGATCTTTGTTTTTTGCCGGGAATAGAGGTGACGTATTCTCCCGTTGGTATTTTGCGTCGAAGGATGAAAAAAGTGTCTTTTGATTCTCCTTCGTTTTCAATAAGTGAGGGAAAGGAAGGCGAAGAAAGAGGTAGTATTTCGGCGCTTTTTTATATTGAAGAAATTGAAGTTCTTAATGGTTCTGTGGAATGGAAAGGGCATAATTTTCAAATAAATGGTAGTGGAGAGATTTTTTCGACAGGTAGAGGGGAAATTGTTCTTGATTTACCTAAACTCTGGGGAAAAATAGACAATGTTCCTTTTAGTGTTCAGGAAATTGATTTGTCTATATCGGATAAATTTTCAAGTATGGATGTCAGGAGTCTTCGCATTGGGAATTCCGAGTTTGAAATTCGAAGCGTAGGAGATAATAAAATTGAAGGCGATGGTCGGGTATACCTTTCTGATTTGGAAAAATTATTCGGTGTCAAAGGTGATGGTTTTCTGGATGTTGGTTTTGCTTATGATACCGTTATTACTTATAAAGGGGAAAGTCAGATATTGAATTTACAGGGTTTCCATCTACCAAAGTTTAGTTTTTCTGGCGTCAGAGATTCTGTACAAATAGAAGGAGAAAAACTTTCGGGGTTTTTTAATTTTGGAGATAATATTTACGGACAGATTAAATTAACCGAGTTCAATATTAAAAGCATAAACGACAAATATCCCGATTCAAGATTGAACGGTTTAATAGATTTTACTTATGTAGATAAAGATACACTTTTTGTCGTTTCTAAACTAAATGGAGAAGTACTTAAAAGTCCCCTTGAAGAATTAGATCTTAAATTAGCTAAAAAAGGAAAGAAAATATATGTCGACAGCTGCGAAGGTCATTTTAATGGAGGAGACTTTCTGTTTCTTGGTACATATAAGGATGAAATAGATGGTAATTTGCAAGTTGAAAAATTAGACATTTCACCCATCGCCAGATTTTTCGGAATTAAAACATCCGCTGTGCTAAATATAGGGCTTTCTATCGGTGATAAAATATATGGGGCTTTCTCAGTGGAGGATTTAACTTATGGCGATATAAAATTAGAGTTTGTAGAAGGGAATTTGAATCTTGTTCAGGAAAAAAGAAAGTTTCCCGGAACAATAACTTTTGTGTCGCGCGGTTTTGCCTTTAAAGATGGAAAGATATTTGAACTGGGAGAATCTAATCTGAAAATAGAAAATAAAAAATTATCCGTAAAAGGATTTTTTAAAAGCAAAAGTAAAAAGTTAAAATATGATTTCGCTTTAATTTCGGATACGTTAGAAATTAACGATATCAGGTTCGAATATCCTGAGGGATTGCTGTATTTGGTAGATCCCTTTTCTTTTTCTTATAAAAGCGCTTTTCATTTAAAGGAGATTAGGTTTTTAGGTAATAAAGGAGAAAATTTCCAAATCAATAATTTATCTTTATCGGCAATTGGAATTGAAGGAAATCTAAATTTAATTGGATTTAGGCCGGAATTCCTGAGTGAATTCGGTATTGTTTCGCATCCTTTTTCAGGTGAGTTATCAAGCGATGTTACTATTGGAGGAGATCCTAATTCTCCTGTTTTTTCCTTTAAGGGCGGAGGAAATTTAAGAATTGGAGAAAGGAAAATCGGGGATTCATTAGACTTTATTCTTCGCTATGAAAATAAAAGGATTTTTGTAAGAAATTTGGCAATTATAGAGAACGGTAAATATTCAGATTTCAATGGAATGATTGACTTTGAAAAGAATTATCTCGATATGGGTATGAAATTACAAGAAACCGGTACATGGGTATTTTATCCATTAATTAAATATTTAACTGCAAACAAAGCTAAATTGTCTGGAGAGTTGAAAGTTAGAGGTAATTTTAATCAACCTTTAATTTACGGAAAAGTGAATCTCCGGGGAACAGATTTGGTAGTGAGAGATTTGGGAATAAAGGTAAGCGAACTAGAAGCAATGGCTTCGTTCGAGGGAGAAGAAGGAAGGCTAGAAAATATCTCGGCATTGTTAGGCGAGGGAAGAGTACAGGCAGGGGGCAGGGTTAGGTTGTTAGACAAAGAGTTCGATATAAGATTAAACCTAAAAGATACTCCAATTAACTGGCAATATGTCAATTCTACAATTAATGGAGATTTATCTTTGATAAAGAATCGTAATGGCATCCGAATAGAAGGAGACGTAGAGCTCAACAGAGCTACAATTACAATGGAATTTGAACAAAAAGGAGGGAAAGGGAGGAGGCCCTCGAATCTTTTTTTAGATTTGACCTTTGATGCAACTCAGGGTAACGTTTGGATACGAAACGATTTGGCCAATATTGAACTGGCGGGAAAGGTGGGTGTGAGTTACGAAGGTGGGCCACTATTACTTTCGGGAAATTTAGAAGTGAAACAGGGAATGTTTTATTATCTTTACAAGAGTTTTGAAGTTTTGGAGGGGAAATTCGATTTCAATGAATCTCCTGAGATAAATCCTAACATTGATGTCCAAGCGATAACTCTTATTTCTTCTGGTTCAAATGGAACTAATGAACAAGATACTGTTTTCCTCGAAGTTTCGGGAACAATGAAGGTTCCTAAATTTGATATTTATTCGAAGTCTTCATTATCCAAGGCGGAAATAATGACTCTTCTTTCCTTAAATGTCGGCTGGGAGGATTTGGCGTCTGTTAAGTCCTTAGAGCAGTCTGTGGGTACGGCTTTCAGCTACTGGGTAAGGCAAACTCTGAATCGTAGATTGAAAGAAGAGTTCGGTATCGACGTTTTAGAAATGCAAGGGGGTAGCGGACATTATGAATTTATTGTTGGAAAATATGTAACTGATAAACTTTTTGTCAAAGCAAGAACCGATATTCAATCTTATGGAATATCTGAAGTGCAGGCTGAGTATAAAGTTAAAAAATGGGGTTATATAAAAGCTGAAAAAGACTTTCTCGGAAAGACCAGATTTCTTTTCAATCTTGAATGGCGTTACTAGGTCTTAAGTGTTAGGTATTAGGTTTTAGTTTTGAAAAAGAAGAAAAAGATTTATGTTCTTTGTGTGAAAAAAGGTGTAGTGGTAAGGGGGGAAGCATTGACAAATATAGTTTTTTTAATAAAAATATATTCATGCCCCTGTAGCTCAGTGGATAGAGCACCGGTTTCCTAAACCGGAAGTCGTAAGTTCGAGTCTTACCAGGGGTATATAATAATAAGTTGAATTATTGGAAAGTAGAGGAATTGATTAATAAGATAAAAATACGGCAACAGTTAGTATTAATCAGGTTCCAAGTAGTGTTTAATAATTATATATAAAGGGGGAATGATGGCAAGACACAGAAGGAAAGACTTGAAGCACGACGAATTTAAGGAAACTATAGAAAATATTATTATTTTTTACGAACATCATAAAAAACCGGTTTTATGGATTGCAACTGGGGTTGTTACACTTCTGATAGTTTTCTTTGCATATAGGAATAATCAACAAACAAAAATGGCAGGTTCTAAAGAAATGTATAATATGGGTGTAATTTTATACGAGGGCGGAAATTTGAATAAGGCAAAGGGAATATTTCAAACAGTTGTCGATAAGTACTGGGGTACACCTTTTGTAGACCGTTCTACCTTTATGATAGCTAATATAAGCTATAAGGAAGGTAATCTAGATGATGCGCTGGATAAATTCCAGTCTTTTGTTAATGGTGTTTATGATGAGTCTCTAACTCCCAGCGCTTATCAAGGAATTGGGCAGTGTTATGAGCAAAGAGGAGATTTGTTGAAAGCTATAGATAATTATGAGATAGCAGCAGACAAATTCAAAGATACTTTTGCCAAAGCGGAATGTCTCTTGAATTTAGCCCGATTGTATCTGAGTCAGCAGAAAACGGATGAGGCAGAGGTTGCTCTTTTCGAAATACTTGATATTTCGGGAGATGCTCAAATTCTCGAAGAGGTTGGGAAAAAACTGAAATTAGTTCAAGCTCAAAGAGGGCTTAATGAATGAAACCTTAATCAAAGAAATAAGGAATGAAATTGGCGAAAAGAAACTCGATGCGGTTATTGTAACCGATATTTATAAAATTCTTAATCTTTTAGGTATTAATGCTTCTTTTAATATAATTGAAATAGGTTTTTATCTTCTTATCACTAAGAAGGAATTGTTTTTGATAGGAGATCCTTTTTCTTTTTCTCTACTGGAAGTTCCAAGAGGAGTCCGAATAAAAAAAACCGATATGACGAGTATTCGAAAAGAAGGTTTTTCTCCTATAGAGGAGTTAAGAAATCTGCTTACAAAACTAAAAATAAAGAGGATAGGCTCGTTTGGTGGTGTAAGATTGGCTAAGTTTAAAACAGTTAAAATAGAGGATCCTTTTATTTCTTTTTTCTTGATGCCTGATCAAAAAAGAGCTTCTATGCTTAAAAAGAATGCTTCAATTTGTGAGAAAGTATTAGAGAAAGCTTTACACAAATTGGAAGATGATACACTTGAGATATCTATAAGAAACACCATTGATGAGGAAATATATAAATCTGGAGGGGAAAGAAGAGCTTTCCCCACCAAGGTGATTTTCGGAAGAAATACCTCTAATCCATTTGCTTTAAGTAATGATAGGAAATTAAAAAATGGCGATACAATTCTGATAAATTTCGGAATCATAAGCGAAGGCGTAGGTATAGAAATAGCAAGAACTTATTTATGGAAAACTCCCGACAAGTTTTTGAGAGAAACTTATAATGATATAGCCGAAATATATAGTAAGTTTTTATCTTTCATTTCGTACGGTAAAATAGCGAAAGAAATTTATAAGTATGTACGCGAACTTATTAAAGATAAAGGCTATGACAAATATTTTGTTCCACCTATTAACGCTCCATTAACCCTCAGTAGAAAAGGGATAAACATCTCCGCAACCAGTAACTTTATCATAAAGGAGGGTACTCTCCTTTATCCCCAATTGAGTTTTTATTTTCCGGGCAAATTTGGTATAAAATTCCAGGACGTTTTATTTTTAGGAGGTAGAAGTTTTAATCTCACCAATTTTTTAAATAAAGGAGATGTAAATGTTCTTCTTGTTTCCGATAAGATCTGAGAGCAAGGTTAGACGATTTCCGGCTGTAACAGTATCTCTCATAGGATTAAATATATTGGTTTTTCTTTTTAGTTATCCTACTATGAACAGGCAATATAATAATATTGTGGAAAAAGCAATGAAGCTTCAGGATGTTGAGATTAGGACGTTATCACCTGAAGATCCTTCTGCTATAATTGAGTATGCAAAGGACCCTCAGGTTCAAAGAGAAAAAATAAAAAACAAAGAAATAGAAATTTCGATTGAGTTATGGGAAGAATGGAAAAAAGCTTACGACGATTTCGAGAAGGCAATGAAAGAGAGACTTGTAAAGAAATATGGTTTTGTTTCACATGATTTCGACCTTTCTACTTTGATAACTTCAATGTTTTTACATGGGGGATTTATTCATCTTTTCGGAAATATGTGGTTTTTATGGCTGGTAGGTCTTAATGTTGAAGATGATTGGGGTAGGCCTTTTTTTCTTGGTTTTTATATTCTATCAGGAATTATTGCGTGTCTTCTTTTTGCGGCAATGACTCACTCGGAAAACCCTTTAATCGGTGCTTCAGGTGCACTTGCAGGTGTGATGGGCGCTTTTACGGTACAATATTATAAATCCAAGATATATTTTTTGTTCATTCTTCTCTTTCCTTTTATCTTTAAAGTATTTCCGCTTTATGCCTGGTTTTACCTTCCTCTGTGGTTTTTGCAGCAATTATTTCAGGCTATATATTTGTCCGAATATTCTCCCGTTGCCTTCTGGGCGCATGTGGGGGGGTTCGGTTTCGGGGTTGCAGTTGCCGCCTTTCTCCGATTTAGTGGATTGGAACGGAAATATTTAACGCCTCTTGTTGATAATACATTAAATTTAATGGATTCGAGTTTTGGTAGGGCGGTTGAAGCTAGAAGTACTGGTAATATAGGAGATGCCGAGAGGCATCTTAAGGAAATATTACTGAGAGATCCGTCTAATTTAGATGCGGCTGAGGAACTTATAGACATTTACACCAAGGGAGGTAATAAAAATGAAGCAGAAACTATTGCGAAAGAAACGTTTAGAATGCTTAGAATGGAAAAGAAAGAACCTTCCATTATTCTAAATTTCTATGAGGGGGTGTTAGAAGAAAAGAATCTCATTTCAAACTTAAGCCCTTATGATTTTTACTTTATTTCTCAGATGTACACAAAGAGACAACAGCAGAAAGAAGCCGCAAAGGTTCTTGCTATTGCTTATAAGGAAAACAGGGACACCAATGATGCTCCTTATATCTTACTTCGCCTGATTAGAGCTCTGGCGTTGAGCGGGAATCAGAAATTTCTAAAGAAGGCACTTTTTGAGTTGCAGAAAAGGTTTCCCGAGATAAAAAGCAAAGCAATCGCCATATTGAGGGAAGTTAGGGATGGACAAAAATAAAGCTCTGGAAATAGTAAAAACTAAAATGCATAATGATCGAATGATAAAGCACCTGTTTGCAGTAGCTGCCTGCATGGAGGCTTTAGCTGGAAAATTTAACGAGGATAAAGAAAAGTGGAAACTTGCGGGTCTTTTTCATGATATAGATTACGATGAAACAATAGATAAACCGCATGAACATGGAATAAAAGGAGCAGAATATTTAGAAGGTTTTGGGGTTTCTCCTGATATACTGTATGCAATGAAAGCTCATGCAGGCAATGCCGAACCAATAAGTAATATGGATATAGCCCTCCTGGCATCTGATGCCCTCTCTGGTCTTATAGTCGCATCGGCTCTTGTAAATAAAGAGGGTTTAAGAGGAGTCGATACAAATTTCGTTTTAAAAAGATTTAAGGAAAAAAGATTCGCAGCAGGAGCCAACAGAGAAAGTATCAAAAGATGTGAAGAAATAGGATTAAAACTGAATGAGTTTATTTCAATTTGTATAGAAGGGATGAAGAATGCCGCTGATGTTCTTGGTCTTTAATGTTGTAACCGGATTTTGCCTTGAAACTAAAATCGATTCGTTGATAGTGCCTAATGCGGATCCATGGTTTTCCGAAGATAAGTTTCATCATTTTGCGCACTCAGCAGCAATTTCTTCATCAATATATCTTATTGCAAACAATATAACGAAAACGGATGAGAATACATCTTTTTATATTTCCTTTTCCATTTCTTCTCTTATTGGTTTATCAAAAGAAGTAAAAGATAGTAAAGACAAAAAGGGTAAGGCTTCTTCAAAGGATCTTTTATTCGATGTCGCGGGTGTCTTATTTGGTATACTTTTAGTGTCATCAATCGGTGGATCTTAACTTCATATAAAATTGTCTGATTTTCCTGTTTATCTTCAATTATCTGACAAAGTTTTTAAGAAGAGAATAGAAGAATTATATGGCATACTTAACGCCTGTGCACTCTGTGGTCATAAATGTAAAGTCGATCGTAACTATGAGGAAGGAGTTTGTAATGCAGGTATGAGTGCGAAAATTTCTTCGGTTTTTCCTCATTTTGGCGAAGAGAGACCACTTGTGGGTACTCATGGCTCCGGGACGATATTCTTAAGTAATTGTAATTGCAAATGCGTTTACTGCCAGAATTTCGATATATCTCATCTTGGTAAGGGAGAAGAATTGTCCGAGGAAGAAATTGCTTGCAAAATGATTTATCTGCAGGAGATAGGTTGCCATAATATAAATTGGGTTAGCCCAACACATTTTGCCCCACAGTTGATTAAATCTCTGTTTATAGCCAGAGAAAGAGGACTTAAAATTCCTATTGTATACAATACAGGTGGGTATGATTCTCCTGATTTAATTAGAATGCTTTCAGGCATAATAGATATATATATGCCGGATATTAAGTATGGTAATAATAAAAAAGCCTTTAAATATTCGGGTGTTAAAAATTACTGGGATATAGTAAGAAATTCGGTCAAGGAAATGCATACACAGGTGGGGGATCTAATAATAGATGATTTCGGTTTAGCTGAAAGAGGTTTGATAATCCGTCATCTCGTTTTGCCAAATAGCCTTGCCGGTTCTGTTGAGGTTTTAAAATTCATAGCGGATGAAGTGTCAAAAGATTCATATGTAAATATTATGAAGCAATATACTCCGTATTTTAAAGCATCTGACTATGAGGAACTCACAAGAGGAATAACGGAGGAAGAATACAATAGAGTTTTAAATGAGGCAAGGAAGTTGGGGCTTCGGAGAGCGAGGTAAACCAGTCGTGAGTCACGAGTCCTGCGTCGTGAGTCAAAAAATAGTATACCCAATCCCGATCTTTTAAACAAGCAGAGCATTTAGGTACTATAGTTTTTGTTTTTTACTCGAAACTCGAAACACGTAACCCGAGACTTTGTTTAACTTACTTTTTTTAATATTTCCTCGTTTTTCTTGATGAGGTCAATTCTCTGCTGGACGCAAACTGCCGTGCGCAATCCATCTTCCGGAGTATTTAATGCGAAGTCTACTAATTTATCAACGGTGGTTTTTGCTACATGCATACGAGTATCAGATGATCCGTAATAAATAAATAAGTCACCGTTATCACGCGCTACCCAGCCGTTACTGAAAACCACATTATCTACATCTCCTGTCCTCTCAGCACCGCGCGCGGAAAGTAACATTTGACCGGGTCTATGAATTAATTTCTCGGGATGATGAAGGTCGGTCATAAAACAATAAAGAACATAACGTAACCCGGCTGCTGTATTCCTGACACCGTGAGCGAGGTGGAGCCATCCTTTTTTTGTTTTTATGGGAGGAGGTCCCTGGCCGTTTTTTGATTCTGTAACTGTATGATAACGGCGTTCCTCAATAATGATTTCTTTATCAATATTTGCATGTTCAATACTTTCCGAAAGCCCCCATCCTATACCCATTCCCGAGCCGGTCTCAATAAATCCTTCCATAGGACGGGTATAGAAGGCATATTTACCATCTACAAATTCCGGGTGTAAAACTACGTTTCTTTGCTGTGGAGAGGGGGATTTTAAATCGTCCAGACGTTCCCACTTTTTCAAGTCTTTAGTACGAGCGATACCAGCCTGAGCCACTGCGGAAGACAAATCTCCTTTTGGGGCGGCGGGGTCCTTACGTTCCGTACAAAAAACGCCATAGATCCAACCATCTTCATGTTTTGTAAGACGCATATCATATACATTGACGTCGGGATCTTCCGTTTGGGGCATTTCTATGGGATAGTCCCAGAACTTGAATTGATCCACTCCAGTTAGACTTTCTGCAACGGCAAAAAAAGATTTTCTGTCGTCGCCTTCAACTCTGGCTACGAGAAGAATTTTGCCATTTAATTTAATAGCTCCCGAGTTAAAAACAGAATTAATTCCTAACCTCTGCATAAGATTTGGATTGCTCTCATAGTCCAGATCGAAACGCCACGCAAGAGGTACATGATTCCGGGTTAAAACAGGAAATTCATAGCGATTATAAATTCCATTGTGTTCTTCTATGGGTTTATTTTTTCGATTGATCAACTCATTTTGTTTCTCAGAAAGATACTTTAGTTTTTCATCAAAATGTTTTTTATCTTGAAAAGCCATCTAAACCTCCTACTGCGTTTAAATATAGAATAACCAATTGATCGTTTGGTAAAAGTATGTACTTTTTTAGACTTGTCAAGACGAAAGGAAATTAGCCGTTAGCTCAAAAAACAAATAAAAAAGTTTGTGTACTTTGCTTGACCTACCTGGACCTAAAGAATGATGACTGTATCGGGATAGGGAGGAAAGTTTTTATTGAGGTGTTCTTTGTGGTGAATTTTAAGATTTGGGTGTTGTGGGTGGGGTAAGTAAAAATTATTTAGCAAAATCCCCTTTTATTGTTTTGGCAGTGTGAAATAAAAAGTGGTACCCTCTTTAATTTTAGATTCTATCCATATTCTTCCTTTGTACATATCTATTACCTTCTTTACTATCGTTAATCCTATGCCTGTGCTTTCCTCTGATTTTTCCAATCCTAAAGTCTGGAATATTTTGAAGATTTTCTCCCAATACTCTTTTTCGATACCGGGACCATTATCGGATATGTAAAATTTCCATTCATCCTTTTCTTCTGTGCAGCCTATCTTGATAATGCCTTTGGGTTTGTCTGCAAACTTTATTGCGTTGCTCAATAAATTTTGAAAGACCTGGGTTAAACGGTTTCTATCCGCTATATATTCCGGTAGCTTATCTTTCACCTTAATCTTTATATTGGGAGGGGGGGCCAATGAATCAATTACATCTTTTAATACCTTATTTAAATCAATCCTTTGTGCTTTTTCTTCGGCTTTTCCTGCTCTTGAGTATTCTAATATACCTTGAATCATGTTGTTCATACGCCTGGTCCTCTCTCTAAGCTTACTTAAATTGTGCTTACCCTTTTTATCGAGTACATCATTATAATCTTCTGCTATCCATCCTGCTAATAGGTTTATACCTCGAAGAGGTGCTTTTAGATCGTGAGATATTATATAGGCAAAATCCTCTAACTCTTTATTAGATTTTTCTAAATCTTGTGTTCTTTCTGCGACTTTAATCTCGAGTTTACGTCCGTATGCTACTATATTCCTGACTCGAATTTCGTGAATTGTATAAGCGGCCGTGATTATCAATATTATCATAGAAATCCTAAACCATAAGGTCATCCAGAAGGGAGGAGTAATAGTGATTTTAAGTGAAGTTCCTTCTTCATTCCATACATTATCGTTATTAGAACCTTTTACCTTGAATATATATGTTCCCGGGTTCAAATTTGTATAGGTTGCTTCTCTTTTATTTCCCACGTAATGCCAGTCATTGTCGAACCCTTCTAATATAAAAGCATATTGATTTTTTTCGGGAGCTATGAAATTTAATGCTGCGTATTCAAAGGTGATTACTGAATGTTTATAGGATAGAATGATTTCTTTTGTAACACTGATATGTTTTTTCAGAGGCGAATCTTCCGTTCCAATGGGTACATCTTTATTAAAGAGTGAAAATTTAGTTATTATCACCGGAGGTTTGTATGGATTTTCTTTTATGCTATCCGGATGGAAGACATTGAAGCCATTTTTTCCGCCGAAATACATTTTGCCGTCTTTACCTTTACAAAATGAACGAGGTCTAAATTCATCTCCTTGAAGTCCATCGCTGACGTCGTAATTCTTGAAAACCGGATTTTCTGGACGGTTTATTCCGCCTAAGAATTTTGATATTCCTTTGTTGGTACTTACCCACAGATTACCATGATCGTCTTCTAATATTCCGTTAATTTGATTGTTTGGTAAGCCATCTTCCTGCTGGTAATAGCTAAAAGTACTGTCTTCCCGGTTAAAGACATTTAGTCCTCCAACTGTGCCTATCCATAAGTTATTTTTACTGTCTTCAAAAAAAACATTGGCGCCGTCGTAACTGATACTCTTAATATCGTTTCTGTCATGTGAAAAATGTATAAATCGTTCGCTCTTTTTATCGAATAATTCGACGGTATGACTCGATGACAGCCAAATTTCACCATAGCTACTTTCGAATAACGTTCTTACCCAATCATCTGTTATAGTATTTTCATTATCGGATGTATTTACGTATCTTTTAAATGTTCTGGTTTTATAGTCGAATAAATTAAGGCCTCCACCCATAGTACCAATCCATAAATTTTTATCTCGATCTTCGAGGATAGCGAACATGTTATCGGCTCCAATACTTTTGTTGTCATTTGGATCATGTTTGAAACGGGTAAATGTATTGTTTCTACTATTATATAAATTTAAACCACCGCCCCAGGTTCCGATCCATAGGTTGTTCTTGCTGTCTCTTTTAATAACCCGCACTGAATTTGATCCTATGCTTTTATCATTATTGGGATTGTGAAGGAAATGTTTAAATGTTTTGTTCTTTTTATCGAACAAATTCAAGCCGCCTGATGTGCCAATCCATAAATAGTCGTCTTCTTCAAAGAATGAATTAACAAAATTGTTACTTAAGCTGTTTGGATTGTTTGGCTCTTGTTTGTAGTGTGTGAAATTTTTTATTAGTTTATTGTAAATATTGATGCCGTCTCCAAAAGTGCCTAACCATATACTGCCATTGCGGTCTTCATAAATAGAATAGACAGAGTTATATGAGAGGCTGGTATTGTCATTGGGATTATTTCTATAATGGTGAAAGATACAATTATTTTCTTTGAAAGTATGTAAATCAATAATATCCAGTCCTCCGCTTTCAATGCCAATCCATAAATGGCCATATTTATCTTCCATGAGTGCCAAAACGGCGCCATCGATTATACTTGCTTTATTATTCGTATTGTGCTTATAATTGATGAAGTCACATCTTTCAGGTGTTCCTTTCTTATATTTTAATAAGCTTAATCCAGTGTTAGTTCCTACCCAAATTCTGTTTTTACTATCCAGAAATAACGAGTTAATATTGTTATCGCCTATTGTACTTTTATCGCTTTTGTTATTTTTGAACCGGATAAATTTATAGTTTAAGGTATCCAGGAGGTTCAATCCGTTTGTGGAGCCGACCCAGATATTTCCATTACGGTCCATTAGAATACAGCTAAGTTCATTTTCACTTAGACTATGTGGGTTATTTTCATCGGCTACGAAAGAAATAACACTATCATTTTTAGGATTGTAAAGATATAGTCCATCGCTACGAGTTGTCATGAAAATTCTTCCGTCTTCAAGTTCCAAAAAGTCGGTGATTATACTTCGAGACAATTTGATATTATAGATAAACTGGTCGTTATCCCTGTTGTAAAGGTTTAGTCCGTTTTCTGTTCCTATCCATAGGTTTCCACTTTTATCTTCATAGAGAGATCCAATGGCATTGTTACTAATACTATTTGTGTCTTCGGGTTTATTTTTGTAAACGGTAAAATTATACCCATCATATTTGTTTAATCCTTCATTTGTACCGAACCACATAAATCCCTGGTTGTCCTGGCATATAGATTTTACCCAGCTTTGTGATAGCCCGTCCTTTACTTTTAAATGCCTGAATTCGATATGTGGCCGCTGAGCATATATGATGCTGTATTGGAATAATATAATTGCAAATAATAACCTTTTAAACATAATCAAAACTTTCTCATCTTTTTAATCTAAAAAAAATCATTCCGAAATTTAAGAAGTCAAGTATTGAAACCTTAACTTTTAAAAACAATCAATTCCGCAAAAATAAGTAAAAAATATTTAACAAAATTCCCTTTTATTATTTTGGCAAAGTAAAATAAAATATTACAATATTAATATTAATCTATAGCGTTTGGTTTGTCAATGGTTTGTTTTCATGTTTTTCTGTGCTTCAGAGCAGCTAAAATGAGAAAACAACGAAGAAGTCAGAAGACGAAATCCGAGAGCCAGAATCCCTTTCCAACACACAATAATTAGCCATGGATTCACACGGATGGATATAGATAAAAAAGCATTCTTTGTTGTTTTTATAAAAATGTAATTATACTATGAGGGAGAGGGGAAAATCCGTGAATATCTGTGTAAATCTGTGGCTAATAAATACGTCATTTTGCTTTTTAATTTTTGATGTTTGATTTGTTTATATGGGGGCTTGACAAAGGGATGTATCATATTATATTAATAACGGGCAGTAGCTCAATTGGGAGAGCGCCTCCCTCGCACGGAGGAGGTCGGCGGTTCAAATCCGCTCTGCTCCAATATAAAGTTGAATATTAACAACGGTGATAGATTTAATAAGGAAATCCTCATAAAGGGTTGACAGTGGGGGATTTTACTTTATGTTGTTTATATTTTGCTGGTGTAACTCAGGGGTAGAGTGACTGATTTGTAATCAGTTTGTCGGGGGTTCAATTCCCTCCACCAGCTGTACATATAAAAGATTAAGATTTGTGGGGAGGTTCCCGAGTGGCCAAAGGGGACGGACTGTAAATCCGTTGGCAAAGCCTTCGGTGGTTCGAATCCGCCCCTCCCCATAAGCGGGAGTAGCTCAGTTGGAAGAGTAACGGCCTTCCAAGCCGTTTGTCGCGGGTTCGAATCCCGTCTCCCGCTCGTGCCCATGTAGCTCAGAGGTAGAGCACATCCTTGGTAAGGATGAGGTCACCGGTTCAAGCCCGGTCGTGGGCTAAAATAAAGTAGAAAATTTTTCTTATAAAGTTAAAATGCCTAAGGAGGTAAACGATGGCGAAGGGAAAATTTGAGAGGACGAAGCCACATTTAAATG
>CAZHNS010000020.1:0-45000 GCA_964534175.1 uncultured bacterium
TATATCCCCATGTAATTTCTTTCTGTAAGGGCATGATATGTTTTCCTATAACATCCAGGATTGGCCTTATATCGAATTTGGGATTTTTCAGAAAAGACATTAAAAGTTCCAGAGGGCAGTTTCCCGCAGCTCTTCCAATTCCATATAAAGTTCCGTCTACGTAGTTTGCCCCCCTGATTATACCCTGAATCGTGTTGGCAAAGGCGAGTTGCTGATGATTATGACAGTGTACTCCTATTTCTCTGTTTTTGATGTACTTTTTATATTTATCATAATAAAAATCTATATCTTCACTATAGAGAGCTCCAAAACTGTCCACGATGTAGACTGCTATTGTCTTTGTTTCCTCCTGTATTTGAGCAAGAGCTTCATCCAACTCCCAATCAACCGCATGGGAAATTGCCATAACATTTATTGTTGCCTCGTAACCGTTATCAGTCGCTGCATTAGCAGTCTTTATTGCCTTGTCTATGTCTTTTACATAAGTGGCAACCCTGATAATATCTACAGGGCTTTCTTCTTTTGGCATTATATCTTCAACAGTACTCTTATGTGCATCCATCATCACAGAAAGTTTGGTTTCGCTTTCAATACCGTCTACAATTTTTTTAAGGTCTTCATCGTCACAAAATCTCCATGGTCCGTATTCATCCGTAGAAAACATCTCTTTGCTGTTCCTGTACCCGAGTTCTACAATATCTACACCGGAATCGCACACAGCTTTATAAACTGCTCGAACCATTTCAAATGGGAACTTTGAATTATTCATCAGCCCGCCATCTCTTATTGTACAATCTACAACTGTTATTTCGGGTCTATACATTCTAAAAAACTCCTTTTAAATAAAAAAATTCTTTTGAGAGTATACAAAAACCCCTGAATAAGTCAAGTGTGGGTCTTATAATATTAGTGGGATTGGGAAAAACATAATCAAAAAAAAGAGGGAGGTGTGGTGAAAAATGGGTTTATAGCTTGCCTCTTGACATATGTTGAAATGAAATTATACTTTAAACAAAGAAGTGATGGTTTGTCGAGGCTGAGAATAAAGATAAAGTTGGTAGTTGTAATACGAGAATGTTGATAGTTTAAAACTTACAAAGGGAGGAGGAAGTGGATTTACCTATGGAATATCCCAAATGTCAAAAGTGTAACTTTGGCGTACTTATACCCTTGTCGGATTATGGGCAGGGTGGTGCATCAATAACATATAAAGCTTGGGTATGCACAAATCCAGATTGTCATTATCATATCCGAATAGACAACGGGGAACTTAGTTATGGCACGGATATCGGTATAAGCCAAAAGCAACAAAAAAGTTAAAAAATTAAAAAGATATATTGGAGCTTTCCAGAGTTTTTTCATGTGCACTTCAAGGAATTGAAGCGAAAATTGTTGAAGTAGAAGTAAGTCTTTCAAGAGGCCTGCCTTCTTTCTCAATAGTCGGATTACCTGAAACTGCGGTAAAAGAATCAAGAGAAAGAGTCGAATCTGCAATAAAGAGCATGGATTTCGAATTTCCTCTGAAGAAGATAACTGTTAATCTTGCTCCCGCAGATATAAAAAAGGAAGGGACCGCGCTTGACCTTCCAATAGCACTCGGTATTTTGTCCGCTTCCGGGCAAATTGATTCTGGGAAATTGAAAAATGCGTTGATTGTTGGAGAACTTGCTCTCGACGGAAGAATCAGAAAGGTAAGAGGCGTTTTACCAGCTTCCATTCTTGCAAAAGAAAATAAGATAGAGCGTATGGTCGTACCTTTTCCCAATGCCGAAGAAGCCGGAGTCGTAAAAGGTGCGGCGGTATATCCGGTGAACAATATCAATGAATGTATTGATACCCTGGAAAATGGTAGAAGAGAACCTTTTGTAGTAGATCTGGACGAGATATTCAGAGAAACTTCGAAGTATGACCTTGATTTCTCGGATGTTAAAGGCCAGGGTACTGCAAAAAGGGCACTTGAGGTTGCTGTTGCCGGAGGACACAATGTTTTAATGGTTGGCCCACCCGGTTCCGGTAAAACAATGCTTGCAAAAAGAATTCCAACAATCTTGCCTTTAATGAATATTGAAGAAGCCATTGAAACCACGAAGATTCATTCTGTGGTTGGCATTTTGCCTCCGAAAGTTTCGCTGGTAGCAAAAAGACCTTTCCGATCTCCGCATCATACTGTCTCTTATGCGGGACTTATAGGAGGAGGAACCTATCCTCAGCCTGGAGAAGTTAGTTTGGCCCACAATGGGGTTTTATTCCTGGATGAATTACCAGAGTTTAATAGAAGTGTCCTCGAGGTGCTCCGACAACCACTTGAAGATGGTTTTGTAACTATTTCCAGAGCCAAAAGTACAATAGATTATCCCGCTCGTTTTATGCTTATAGGTGCAATGAATCCCTGCCCCTGCGGATATTTCGGAGATTCTTATAGAGAATGCACTTGCACCCCTTCAAAGATAGACCGATATCGCTCTAAAATTTCAGGCCCTATGCTTGACAGAATAGACATGCACATTACAGTAGGTAGAGTTAAGTATAATGAGATTATGGATATGAAAGAGGGGGAGAGTTCAATATCTATTAGGGAAAGAATAGAAAAATGTCGTAAAGTGCAGGAGGAAAGATATAAAAAAGAGAGTATATATTTTAATGCGCATCTCGATTCTAAGAGGATTAGAAAATATTGTCAAATTGGAGAAGAAAGTAGAACGCTACTTAATACTGCTATGGATAAATTCGGCTTTTCCGCAAGAGCTATGAGCAGAATTTTAAAAATGGCGAGAACTATTTCAGACCTGGAAGGCAAGAAAGATATAAAAGCTCGACATATAGCAGAGGCTATCCAATATAGGACCCTTGACCGGAAATTATGGCTTACGAAATAGCAAGAACTTACTTTAAAAAATTGGAACCACACACATGTTATATGGGTCTAATATATTAGGAAGAAATATCCTTAGGATTTGGTGATTGGAATTGAAAAAAGATAAAAAAGAGAACAAGAACGATAGAGATATTGAAAAACTAAAAGACGATATTTCTCTGGAAGAAGCAGAACCTGTTAGAAAAAGATACCTGCAGGTGCTTATATTGTTTTTGGCGACTGGTATTATAATAATTCTTGGAGCTTACTTCAGGTGGGATAAAAGAATTATAGGAGTAGGAGTTTTTCTTTTTGGATTGGTTTCTCAGGGTTGGGCTAGCCTGGTTTCACTTTTAGGTGGGATCCCGGTCGTGGGTAACGTTATTGTGAGATTCTTGGCTCTTCCTTTACTCTTCCTGGTTAATGGTATTGGTAATCTTTTATCTTTTGTGGCAATTAAAATGGGATACAAGAAAGAAATAATGGATACGAAGTTGCTTGCCTGGACTTTTGCCGGCGGGCTTTTAATAGGTTTTATAATAGGAGGATTAATATGATTTTTTTGCTTTTGTTAACATCTCAATATTACTTTGAGCAAAATAAAATCCAATACAGTTCGCATGAATGGTTAATGCATGAAACGGAACATTTCCATATATATTACTATAAGAGTGAAAAAGTCTTGGTACCTTTTGCGGCCGATGTTTTGGAAGAAAGTTATATTAGGCTAAAGGAAAGATTTAATTATAAGGAGAGAAAAAACGAGGAGAAAATTCCTATAATTCTGTATAAATCTCATCCGGATTTTCAAGGAACCAATGTAATTCTTGATAGAATTCCTGAAGGAGTAGGGGGGTTCGCAGAGCTTTTCAAGAATCGTATCGTGATTCCATTTAATGGTTCTTACTCTGACTTCAGGCATGTTCTAAACCATGAGTTGGTGCATATTTTCCAATACCGTATACTTTACGGTACGGGAGTAAATGCTATTAAAAGGGCAATAACTTCCAATATCCCTATCTGGTTTATTGAAGGTATGGCAGAATTGGAATCACTGGGATGGGATCAGAGTGCTGAAACATATATAAGGGATGCCGTTTTAAATAATAAATTGTTTTCCATACCGGAGTTGAGTAGAATCGGAGGATATCCTATATACAAAGAAGGACAGTCTGTTTTATATTATATAAGAGAGAAATATGGTGAGGAAAAAATAGGTGAGATAATGAGTAAACTCAAACTGGCTAATTCCTTTGAGGGCGCCATTAATAATGTTCTGGGTATAGATATGTATCGTTTGAATTCTGAGTGGACTAAAGAACTGAAAAAGAGATACTGGCCTATAATCGAAGGAAAACAATACATAAGTGAAATAGCAAGGCCTATTGTAACTCATAGTGGTTTCGAAGACCTATATAACTATGCTCCTGCGGTATCTCCGGGAGGAGATAAAATATTGTATTTTACAGATGCGGTGGGGGAAGTTCAAGTGAGACTTGTTTCTTCTCTTACTAACGAAGACTTAGGCTTACTGGTCAAGGGTGGGCTTACCCCCATGTTCGAATCGTTGCATCTAATGGATGGCCACGCCAGCTTTTCTCCCGATGGAGAGAAAGTTATTCTTCCTGCTATGGTTAGGGGTAAAGATGTGCTTTATATTTTTGACGTGAGAGAAAGAAAGGTTTTGGAGAAAATAGACTTGCAGTTAGACCGAATCCGATGGCCCGAATTTTCTCCCGATGGTATGAGAGTTGCCTTTGTTGGTCTTAAGAATGGAGCTTCCGATATTTACGTATATAATTTGGAGGACAAAAATCTCGTAGACATAACACATGACAGATATTCGGATAATTATCCAGCATGGAAAGGAGATTCTTTATTTTTTGTAAGCGATAGACCGGAAACAGAGAACTGGGATTATAACACAACCAGTTTATATTTAGCCGATTTAAAAGGAAATATAAGAAAATATCTTTCCTTTGGCGACAACATTATAGCTCCTGAGGTTTATAATTCGGAAGTTTATTTTATTTCTTACAGAGATGGTAGTAAAAATCTATACGTATATAAATCAGATTCAGTGGGGGTGAAACAACTTACGGATCTAATAGGATCAGTAGATGACTTTTCGATATCAAATTCAGGACATATAGCTATATCTATTTATTCTGACCTGGGCTGGGATATATATTTTATTGATTCAGAAGAGGACTTGGAAGAAAAAGAACCAAATTCTCCCAGGGAATTAGAAAAAGAAGAAGAGATAACTGTTGTTCTTGCTGAAGAAGACAAAATGAAGGAAGATGGGCATGCTCCTATAAATTTCGGATTCGACTACTTTACTGGTACTCTTGGTTATTATTCGGATTACGGTGTCTACGGTTATATGGCAATAGGAATGAGTGATATGCTTGGTAATCATCAGGTTTATGCTTTATTTAACAATACGGATCTTTCTGAAAGTAGTTTTTATATTACGTATTTATATCTTAAACACAGAGTGGACCTGGCTACGTCTCTTGTAAGACAGAGAGGTTATCTTTTGTTCAGCGAAGGATACTTGGCCGGAGATATTTGGAACATAGGTTCCGATGTTATATATCCGATTGATAGATTCAAAAGAATTGAAGTTGGATTAAGCGCTCACTATCTGGGAGGGGAGTTATGGTTGCCCATGCCAGATTATCCGGGCTGGTGGCAAATAATTCCCGCCTCGGGGCTACCTAACGTTGGACTACTTGGGCAGATATCTCTTATTCAAGACAATGCCGTTTGGGGTTATATGAATCCGATAAAAGGCTTCAGAGGTAGAATTTCTTATAGTCAGTCTCTTCTCTCCGGCGATAATTTCTGGGATATTAGTACTGTTTCGACGGACCTTAGAAAGTATTTTTATTTAAACAGTGATTTTAGCTTTGCCGTGCGTCTTTTACTGGTTCACAGTTGGGGTAGAGACAGCGATTTGTTCGGTACTATTGGAATTGGAGGAGGCCGTTCGGTCAGAGGTTACGATTATAATACTCAAATCGGTAGCACGGTGGGTCTGTTGAGTTTGGAATTAAGATTACCTTTAATAAGAAGATTGGATCTTGGGTTTCCTCCTATATCACTGGGAGGTATTGAAGGAGCTTTCTTTACTGATATAGGAGTGGCAACTTATGATTACAATGACTTAGAATTCTTTACTACTGAAGACAATTGGATAAAGCTTGTAGATCCACTTATGTCATTCGGTGTGGAATTTAGACTCAACCTCGGAATAACGATATTAAACTTCGATATTTCAAAAAGAACTGATTTAAATTCAATTTCCCGGGATACTTATTATGATCTTCATTTAGGACTACCGTTTTAAATGGTCATTGGAGTAACAGGAAATACCGGCACAGGTAAGACCGAAATTTGTAATCTCTATGAAAAATGGGGTGCCTATCTTATATCCTGCGACGAGTTGGGATGGGAGGTTTTAGAGAAACCCCATATATTTAAACAAATAAAAGAAAAATTCGAAGAAGCAACAGAGAAAGGAAAAGTAAAAAGAAAGAAACTTGGTTCTATTGTTTTTGTAAATCAAGATAAACTTAAAACATTTAATGAGATAGTTCATCCTGAGCTTCTTAAAGACCTAAAAGCAGCAATTGGGTCGTCAAGTGAGAAAATAGTGGTGGTCGATGGAGCTCTAATATTTGAGTGGCGAATCGAAAATTGGTTTGATTATATAATCCTTTTGATTTCCACTGTCGAAGACAAGCAAAAAAGGCTAAAAGCTAAGGGTTTAACTGAGGAAATTATTCAAGGAAGGCTTAATTCTCAAGGGGACAGTGATAAATTTATTAAATACTCAGATTTTATAATAGAAAATGACGGAGATTTAAAAAGTTTAAAAGATAATGCTAAATGGGTTTGGGATAAAATAACAAAGGGTAAAAATAGTTCTTAGAAAATCTACTCGGCCTTATTTATACCTTCTTTTTTTTCTCCTTTGATATGTATGTCTCTCTGGGGGAATGGGATTTCTATATTGTTTTCTTGTAAGGCTTTCCATATCGCGTAACGTGCTTCACTTTCGATTACTTTCTTTTTCAAAGCATTATCAGTCCAGACAGAAACCTGAAAATCCAGAGAACTTTCTCCGAAATCAGTAAAGAAAACGATAACCGCAGGATTTTCCAAAACATTGTCGAGCTTTGACAAATTTTTAATCAACACTTCTTTGACTTTAAAAGGGTCAGAATTGTAGGAAACTCCTATAGGAACATCTATTCTGATTACCGGATCGGAATGAGTGTAGTTTATTAATTCGTTATTGACCAGGTTTGTATTTGGCACTATTACTTCAACATTGTTAAATGTTTTTATTACAGTTGTCCTGATGCCGACCGTCTCCACCCTTCCAAGAAGGCCGTTAACTTCTATTAGATCGTTATGAACTATGGTTTTGTCGGAAAGCAAGATAAATCCGCTGATAAGGTTGTTTACTATTTCCCGAAGACCGAAACCAATACCTACACCAAGAGCACCGATTAATACTTTAAGGGTAGTAAAGTCAATATTTACAATAGCAAAAGCAACGAGAACCCCTATTATTATGATGGTATAACGTACTAACATCGAAATGGTATTTGTTCTCGTTGTATCTAAGAAAGGAACTTTTTCCAGGCGTGACTTTGCCGTTCTTTCGAACGCTTTAGAAAGTCTAAAAGATAGATAGAAAATTAATATTGCGACGATAAACCCGTTTAAACTTATCTTCTTATCTCCAATGCTAATTCTTGGAGTAGAAAGGAAAAGAACAACCGTATTCATATAGCCTGTCTTATGCAGAATTGCAGTCGCTATTATGATAATACCCAGTAATGTAATAAACTTTAGCTTTTTTTTGTTTTCCCTGAAGTTTACTAATAGAGAAAGAGAAAGCAGAAAAATAAATACGTAAAGAAAAAAGAAAAGCATTTTTTTAAAATATTCTTGCGTAAGAAATCCAGTTTTGTAAAATACAAGACTGGAAGCCATTAAACAAAGAGGTAAAGCTGAATAATAAACTATTCTTTTAACTTTTTCTCTCGGTTGTTTAGTTAGAAAAACTATTAACGAATAAATAAAGAGGCTACCAGCTAATGTATAAAGTACTCCCATTCTTTATTTGTTTTTAACCGCTTGTGATTTTATGTAAATTTTCGGCAATTTCAGCAGTTTCCTGAGAAGTTGTAGATAGCTCTTCCACGGAAGCCGACAGCTCTTCTATAGCCGCGGATAATTCTTCAGAAGAAGCGGCATTTTCCTCGGCTATTGCAGCTATGTTTTCGAGCGCTTCCGTTATTGTATTAACTTCCTCTTCGCCCCTTTTGTTTATTTCGGCAATCTGTCTTATCCTTTTTATTATATGATTTATTTCGGCGGCAATGTCTTTCAAGAAGTCGGCTGATTTCAAGGAAGTTTCTTTACCTTTATCAACTTCTTCAACGGTTTCCTGTGTTTTTTGTGTTACGGAAGTAATTACTCCCGAAATCTCATTTGTTATCTCGGAAATTATTCTGGTAGCTTCTGAAGACTGATTTGCCAGTTTTCTTATTTCATCCGCTACAACAGCAAAGCCTCTTCCTGTTTCCCCGGCCTTCGTTGCTTCTATAGTTGCGTTAAGAGCAAGGATATTTGTTCTTTTGCTTATTTCTCGAACCTTTTCAGTTATTCCTAGAATTTCTTCCGAGTAGCGAGTTATTCCCTGAATGACTTCTTCCAATTCATGAATGGTATTTGTGACGTTATCCATTGCAACTCTGACCGCCTCGGAAGATTTTTTCCCTTTTTCCGAAAGTTCTGAAATGTTTTCGGAGGAGCTCAAGGTTTCCTGTGCGGAGTCAAGTGATTGACGTACAACTGTAAGGGCTTTTTGAGACATTCCCGATGCAATTTGTGATTCCTGTGCTTGTTTCTCAGAAGCGTGTGCGATTTGTTCCATGGTGGAAGAAACTTCTTCGGAGGAAGCCGTCATCTCCTCAGCGGAAGCAGAAAGTTCTTCAGCCTGGGCTGATATCCTTTCAGCAACCTGACGAATTGAGTCCTTATCTTTTTCTAACTTATCCACAAATTGGTTAAAGGAAGAGGCAAGTTCTTTACTTTCTGAGGTCAGAAATTTTTCAGATAGTCTGACATGAATATCTGCTCTGCCTTCGGCTATACTTTTCAAATTTTCTCTCAATTTGTTTAGAGGGCGGAAAAAATAATTTAACAACTCTAAAGTTCCGAGTAAGGCAATGACAGTAATAACAAGTAGGATTTTAAGTAAAGCTGAGGAGAGTCTCTTTGTCACGGCAAAAGATTCCTGGAGTGAAATTCCTACTCTGAAAACTCCTATCACTTTATCTGCTCTCATACCTCCGTAAACGGGGAAATAACAATCAAGCAGCTTCTGGTTTTCTATTTCCTTAACAGAGGTAATTGTTTCTCCTTCTTCTATTTTGACCATAATTTCTACCGCTAATGTATCTGTTATTTGGACTTTGCCTGTTTCCGTGAACACGTTGCCCAATAAATCGTATACTTTCAAATATAAAATGTCTTTTCTTTCAGCAAGTTCAGAGATTGATGATTCAAGAAAAGAAGGATTTTTTGAATTAAGACTGAATTCTAAAGTGGAACCAATTGAGCTCAGTATATTTTCTCCTCTGCTTCGTAGGAGAGTATTGAATTCAGATTTTACAATATTATGTGCTAATATTAAAGTTAATATATTTAAAGCTAAAATTATAGCTATTAAAAGTACAGAGATCTGAACTTTTAATGAATTAAATTTTATCATTAAGCCTCCTAACAATAATTTTACAAAACTTAGATTTGAATGTCAAGAGTCCAATTTATAACTTTGTCTGTTTTTCTTAGTTTTTGCTTAAAAAGCAAACAAAAAGGGGTCGGATTTAACCGACCCCTTTTCTCTATCTTACTATTTAGTTTAACCAATTATGTCTTCAATCTCCCCCAGAAGCCACTTGATTTCCTCGACTGTTAGATCTCCCATGTGGGCAATTCTAAAAGTTTTTTCTTTTAAATTACCGTATCCATTCGAAAGGAAAGCTCCTCTTTTGGATAGCTCCTCGTTGAGGTTTTTAATTGAAATACCTTTGGTGTTATCAATACATGTAACTGTAGGAGAAAGATTATTTTCATCGGCAAAGAGAGCAAAATTCTCTCTTGCCCAGTTTTGTACGATTGAAGCCATCTCTGCGTGCCTTTTAAAGCGGTTTTCAATACCTTCTTTATTTACAATTTTATCCAATTGATAATTAAGAGCTGTTATCAGATTAAGGGCTGCCGTTATAGAAGGCTGTTTTGCCTTGTCCCAGTATTTTTTATATGCTAAGAAGTCAAAGTAATATCCTTTATCTTCTACCTCGGTAGAACGCTTCATGGCTTTTTCGCTTACAGAAGCGACTGCCAGCCCTGGCGGAAGAGCAAAACATTTCTGTACGGATGCAACAACGTAATCGATACCCCAGTCATCGACTCTTATCTCGGCTCCGGCCATGGAAGAGACGGCATCGACACATAAAATTACATCGGGATATTTGCTTACTACTTCAGCAACTTCTTTTAACGGATTCATTACACCGGTTGAAGTTTCATTATGTGTTATAAAAACAGTGTCAAATTCACCGGTTTTAAGTTTTTCATCAATGTCGTTCGGGGAAATACCTTTACCCCATTCGTATTCTAAAACTTCAAATTCTTTGTTGCAGCTTTTTGATATTGATGCCCATCTTTTTCCGAAAGCTCCGCATACCGAATGAAGAGCTTTTTTATTTACGCAATTCCTAACCGCCGCTTCCATTAAACCAGTTCCCGAACAAGTTCCTATAATTATAAAATTATCCGTAAAAAGGACTTTTTGAAGTTTACTTACGGTTTGATCCATCAATTCCGAGGTTTCCGGCATTCTGTGTCCAAACATAGGAAAGTCCATTGCTTTTCGAACGTCTTCCCTGACTTCAGTCGGTCCGGGGATAAATAATTTCCTGTACATCAGTCCTCCTTTCTTCCTTCTCTGATTTCAGGGTATAAAGGAAATTCTTCTGCTATTTCTTTAACTTCGCCTCTTACTTCTTCTATAACTTTTTCATCATCAATGTTGGTAAGAACTTTATCAATCAATTGAGCTATTTTCTTTATTTCTTCCTCTTTTATTCCCCTGGAAGTTAAGGCAGGGGTACCTATTCTTATCCCGCTTGCTATAAAAGGTTTTTCCTTGTCAAACGGAATTGTGTTTTTATTGACGGTTATTTTTGCCTTATCGAGAGCTTCTTCGGCTTGTTTACCTGTGATGCCTTTACTTTTAACATCTACCAGTATCAAGTGAGTGTCTGTCCCGCCTGCGACCAGTCTCCATCCCAGCCTCTTAAATTCTTCCTCGAAAGCTTTCGCATTCAATATTATTTGATGTTGATACTTTTTAAAATCCTCTGAAAGAGCTTCTTTGAAGGCAACAGCTTTTGCGGCAATTGTATGCATGTGGGGTCCACCCTGCAGACCCGGGAAAATGGCTTTATCTATAGCCTTTGCCCATTTTTCCTTACAAAGTATTATTGCGCTCCTCGGACCTCTAAGTGTTTTATGTGTTGTCGTAGATACAGCTTCAGCGTAAGGTATTGGTGAAGGATGTTCTCCGGCAACGACGAGGCCCGCAATATGAGCAATATCTGCCACAAGGTAAGCTCCGACTTCGTCACAAATTTCTTTGAATTTATCCCAATGCAGAGTTCTCGGATAGGCAGATGCCCCGGTCATTATCAATTTTGGTTTTTTCTCTCGTGCAACTTTTAGAAGTTCGTCATAATTTATCTGCTCTGTTTCCGGATCTACAGTATACTGGTAAGTTTCCCAGAAAGTGCCGGTAAAACTTACTTTATATCCGTGTGAAAGGTGCCCGCCGTGAGAAAGAGAAAGACCAAAAAATAAGTCTCCCGGCTCGAGTAGTGCTGAATATATTGCCATATTGGCAGGAACTCCTGAGAGAGGTTGAACATTTACGTGCTCCGCTCCAAATAACTTTTTGGCTCTTTCGATAGCAAGATTCTCGACCACATCCATCCATTTACATCCGCCGTAATATCGCTTGCCTGGATAGCCTTCTGCGTATTTATTTGTCATTACCGAGCCCATAGCCTCAAGCACTGCCGGTGACACAAAATTCTCAGAAGCTATTAACTCAAGGTTATCATGTTCCCTGTTGGCTTCACCTATTATAGCATCGTAGACTTCAGGGTCCGTTTTATATAATTTATCCATTTTTTTAATACCCCTCTTTTTAAAATTTCAGGTTCTGCCCCTATTATATTTTGTTAGTTTTCCTTGTCAAGTCTAAAAAACTTTCCCCTCCCCTTGAAAAATTTTATCACACAGAGACACAGAGAGATTGGGCTGACGGCTAACCGCTATCGGCTTTCCGCTAAACGTGTCTCATCCTAAATTTCTTAAACATAATAGGGATAAGTAGAGGTCTTGACAATTGTTGGCTTTCCCCTACCATAACTATATGAAGAAAATAGGGATTGTAACGCCCGGAGGGGATGCTCCGGGAATGAATACAGCTATAGGAACAGTTTTAAGACTTTGTAGAAATGAAAATATAAAATTAATTGGTATTAATGACGGATACAGCGGTCTAATAAAAAAAGATTATTTTGAATTTTCCGGTACACGCTCCGATACAATTATGGGTATGAGCGGTACGATACTTCACTCTGCAAGAATGCCTTCATTTAAGCAAGAAAAAGTTGTAAAAGAGGCGGCTCGGAACCTTGTAGGAGAAAAGATAGAAGGTCTGATAGTTGTCGGAGGAGACGGTTCTTTCAAAGGGGCAATGTCTCTTAATAAACATTCAGGGGTGCCGGTTGTGGGTATCCCTGCCTCAATTGATAACGACATTTATGGGACAGATGAAACAATAGGATTCGATACAGCATGCAATACCGCTCTTGAAGCGATTAACAAAATAAAGGATACTGCTATATCTTTCGAACGAACGTTCGTCGTTGAAGTAATGGGCAAAAAAAGAGGTTTTCTTGCACTCGAAGTAGGAATAGCATCGGGTGCGGAAGCAATATTGATTCCCGAGGTTGAGTCACCCATCGATGAAATAATTGAAGGACTTAAAAAAGAACGAAAAAAAGGGCAAACAGATGCGATAATAGTAATGGCGGAGGGCGTTTCCGAAAGAGACAAAATAACTTCCATTATAGAAGAAGAAACCAAGTGTTCTACAAGAAAATCTACTCTCGGTTATATACAAAGAGGCGGTGCTCCAACAAAGAGAAGTAGAATACTCGCAATAGAATTTGCACATCATGCTTACGAATTAATAAAAACCCTCCCTTCGAGACCATCAATGGTGGGGCTGGACGGGGAAGAGATAATCACAATGGACCTTGAACAGTCGATCCAAGGCTATAAAGAAATAGATTTCGAAAGATACGAACTTCATAGGCTTTTATCTAATATTTACTAGATTAGTTTTTAGGTTTTAGTTCGGATCTGTTAATTAGAGATAAAAATACTATCAATCTTACGTTCAACTTTCTCTGCTTCTTTTTCCATACCCCTTTCTCTATAATCTTCCACTAGTTTTTCATAAAGCATTCTGTTTGTGGGGTTTAATTCTATAGCCTCTAAAAGAAATAATTCGGCAGTTTCTGCGGCGTCTTTGTTATAGATTCTTTCTTTATGCCTTTTAAAAAACTCGTATTTTTTAAAAGCTAATTCCCAGTCGATTGGATTGCTTTCCATAGCTCTTAAATATAGGTAAAAAGCGAAATTCAGATATCCAACCATACCGCTTTCATAGAATAATTGTTCGTTTACTGTAGCCAGAGCTGTAGAATAAGAAGGTAGAGGCCAAAACGTTTCTGATAAAGAAAAGTAGTAAATAGCATCCCCATATTTTTTATTATTAAAGGCCTTTTCTCCTTTCTTTGATAAAAAATAAGAAGATGACGGTATTATATAAATAAAAGATAACAAAAAGAATATAAATTTGCCCGGTAAGGAGAATTTTATTCTATACTCTTTTTGCGAATCATCTGCCGCAAAAAGAAGAACGATAAAAATGAGAAAGTTGGCAGGCAGATATAAGATGTTGTCGAAAAGAGAATGGATAAAGATAACCATTATTAAAATTTTCTCGAAATTGCCGATTTTTTTGAAATTCATAAAAAATACAACGAATAAGTACAAATAGGATAGAAATAAAATTAACCCGCCTTCCGCAAAATATTGCAAAAATTGATTATGAGCAATCTTAGCTTTTTTTGAATATTTGCCTTCAACCGGGAAATTGTATCTGAGAGAAGCTTTCTCGAAGCTTCTTAATCCCCAACCGGATAAAGGCCTATCCGATCCTGTCTTTATGGCCTGTTTCCAGATTTTAGGACGCTGAATAGAGTACAAATCTGTTTTTCCCATTACTCTTTTTTTGATAGGATTCGGCACTAAAAGTACAAATCCCAGCAGAATCGGGAAAACAAGAGTGAAAGATTTACGCTTCAAAAGCAAGAAAGGTAAAACGAGAATCAAAACAAGTACAATTCTCGAACCCGTAAGAATCGAAAAGACAAAAAACAGCACCATTAAAGAATATTTTATTATTTTATTTTTTAGATTTAAGCTGTAAATAAAACCAAAAGTAAGAGGTAATACGAAGAAATTAGCGTATTCGTAAGTTCCGCTAACACGGGCGGTTCCAATTTGAAATAAACATATAACAAGCTCGAGCAGGCAAAAAACAAATAAGCTTAACAGAAGTGTTTTTCTATCTGGTTTAATTAAAAGCAGTGCAACAAAAAAAATCATATAAGCAAGATACTCCAAAAACCCTTCCATTGAGGAAATAAAAGCTGGTGAAAACAAGGTTGCAATGAATGAAGCGCACGCGAAAACAGTAAGTGGCAGAAGAAATATGTTTTTCTCAAAGGAGCTGTCTTTTTTTATAAACAAGAAAGAGGACAGAAGAACGACCATATAGAGCCCCATCAGATAGATGGCTACTCGTGATTCCCCTCCTTTGTAAAAACCGATGAGGAATATCGGAAAGGAACAGAAAATAACTTCAGCCCATTTTTTCATAAGGTGTTAATCATGTTTATTAACTTTTCGGCGGTTTTTTTTTCCGAAAAGTTCTTTTTTAATCTTTTATACGCACATATAGATATTTTTTCACGTAAATCGGGATTTTCGTATAATTCTATTATTCCCTCCGAAATTTCTCTTGGATTGCCAGGGGTAACCATATATAGTTCTTTTTTATGCCTAAAAAGTCTGCAAATAGCCTGCGACTTTTCCGTTATAACCGGTTTCCCATAAGCTAAAGCCTCAAAGACCTTATTGCCAATAGATCGGTCGGCTCTTTCACTCGTTCCGAAAAAACCAAGAACTATGTCTGAGTGGATAATTTCTTCTCTTAAGTTTTTAGCTGGTGAATAACCTGGGAAAGTAACATTGGAAACCCCTAATTTTTTGCTTAAATTAATAGATTGATTCCAGCAATGGCCTTTTCCAATTAGCTTAAAGGATACTTTCTTGTTGTATTCTTCAACAAGTTTAGCTGCTCGTATTATGCTTTCTATGCCGTGTTGAGGATGAAACCCCCCCCAATAAAGAACTGTGAAAACTTTACTTTTTTTTCTGGTAGAATCACGGTTGGTTTTCTTTACTATTCCACCAACAGGTAATACCAAAATCCTTTCTGGTTTTATAGAGTAAAGTTCGCAAAAATGCTGTTTGAACTCCTCCGTAGTTGAGAGAAGAAAATCCGGTAATTTATATGCCAGTTTTTCATAAATAAAAAAAAGCTTTGCTTTAAATGAAGATGAAGAGGTGAGTTTTTTTTCTTCGACCATTGTTGAATAAATCGAAGTAATAGGATCGAAGATGAGTATTTTTCGTCCAAGTTTAGACAAAAGCCATCCTGAGTACGCACCTGCTATATCACCCCATATAATAATATGGGTAAAATCTTTTTTAGTCTTAAGGTACTTTTTAATTAAGCGAAGATTACCAAATAAAAAGTTATTAAGATACGAACCGTAGTTTTTGTTCAACGAGCATTCATAAAAATCCATTTTTTTTGCTTTAAATCCTTCTAATATAACCTTATGTCTGTTGTAGAGAGGATCGTAAAGACCAAAAAAACATACTTTTATTTTTTTATTCATTATTTTAGCAAGCTTTTATACAGTTTTAAATATTTTTTTCCAATAATCTCATATGTGTAATTTTTACGAACTTTCTCTCTGGCATTTTCACTCAACTTTTTTAATCTTTTTCTATCTTCCAAAATCCATCCGATTCCGCTGGCAATATCCTCTGCCGATTTATACTCAGCAAGATATCCATTTTCTTTGTGCTCTATAATATCCACAGGCCCACTGTGATTAAAAGCGACGCAAGGAGTACCACAGCTCATTGCTTCTATGAAGGTTAGCCCAAAAGCTTCCTGAAGAGAAGGAGAAACGAAAACGTCGGCAGCGTTATAGTATAAACTTATAGTAAAATCATCGTACAGGGTTCCTAAAAAAAGAGTTTTAATTGATACGTTTTCTAGTTTTTCGGAGCGAGGAATACCAGAAACTAATAGTTGGGCTTTTTTTATTAAATTTGGAAATTTATTACGTAAAAGCAACAATGCCTTTACCAGATAATCGATACCTTTGCTTTCAATATTTGCTCCTGGAGATATGGAAAATAAAAGGAGGTCTTTATCAATAGGAAGATTGAGGATTTCGCGAGCTTCCGCCTTCTCAATAGGTTTGAAAATTTCAGTGTTTACAGGATTGGGGATAACTTCAATTTTGCGATTCTTAAATATAGCGCTTTTTTTTGCGCAATCTGCGAGCCAATTACTTGGAGTTACAATTGTTAGGCTTAGATCTTTAAAAACTTTTAATTTTCGAGATAAAATTTTCCAGGATAAATCTCTTACCTTGATTGAGCCCAAAAAAGGACATTCGCCACATTTTTCTTCATATTTTTTACAACCATCACTGCAATGACATCCACCCGTAAAAGCCCACATATCAGCAAGTCTCCATACAATATTTTTGTTTGTTTTGCTAATTTGCTCAATGCTTTTTAATGAAAGAAAACATCTGTTTATCCAGTGGAGGTTTAATATATCAGCGTTTTTTATGATGTCTAAATTAGAGATATTTGCGCCGAGGTTCGCTATAGAAAAAGTTCCGCTTTTTCTGTTTTTGTACCTGTTAATTTGAAATTTCTCGTAATGACGTCTGGTTTTTTTTAAGATTTTTTGTATCCCACGGTGCCCGAATTTTATTACATTTTCATCGTCTCCGTGTTTAGTCGAAACAAGCATCTTTGAATCGACACCTAATTTGTTTAATGAATTATGTATCCTATAAGCAGCCCTCCCCGCACCGCCTCTTGCATCTGAAGTACTAATATGTAAGACTTTCATCTTTTCTCTTGGTAATTTTATGCTTTTTTCTTCTTGAAAATTTATATAATATTATTGTTTTTAGCAGGGCTTTGATTTTTTTGTTGGATTTTTTCTTAAGTGAATATGAGTGAAAAAATTTGATTCTCTTTACTTCTGCATTATCTTTTCTGTTTTTTGAGAAGTCAGAGAAGATATACAATTTATATATATTGTTCTTTTTAAACTCTTCTAGTACTTGCTTCGTGTGATAAGGTTGGTTAGAGACGAATAACACATCCTCGATTTTGCTATACATAACATAATATAGACAAGATTTTTTTAGAGTCAAGCTCTACTTGACATAACAATCAATTCATTTACCTTTTTAATAATAGCATTTACCAGTTGATTAGAAGGTTTGCAATTTAAACTTGCTTGAAAGAAAGAGGATTTTATAAGTGAAGGAGATAAAGTATTGTTGAATTTGTTTGTTGGAATGGCATCAATTATAATTTTTTGGATAATTGCGATTCTTGTTTTTATTGGTGTAGGAATCCTTATCTGTCGACTCCTAAAATTTCAAATTTCGTCAGAAAACAATATATTTTGCTTCTTCTGGACAGGATTTGCCATAACAACGCTTATTTTACAATTATGGCACATATGGTTCAAGATAGACTGGAAAGTATCGGTTTTAATAGCAGTTCTTGGCTTAACAGGTCTCTCCTGGAATTGTAAACGTAATTTAGAATTTGCCAGTGAGAAAATTCCTAGGAGTAAAATTTTCTGGCTATTGATATTAACCGTGACAATAATAGTTGCCAATTTTTCTTTTGGCCCTGTAGGACCTTACGATGCAGGATTGTATCACTTACAAAGCGTCCGCTGGATAAAACAATATCCGATTGTTCCCGGCTTGGGTAATTTGCACTTCAGGTTAGCTTTTAATAACTCAAACTTTCTTTTTGCCGCTATGCTGGAACAAAATACCTCTTTCATCAAATCTTTCCGCAGTACTAATAGTTTATTCTTGCTTGTTCTTATTATACATTTATTAGTAAGCGTATTTAGGCTTCAGAGTAAAATAAACCCATGGGGTGATAAAAACCTCGATGGACGGGGAGAAATTCAAAGCTATGAAATTTTTGAATTGTTACTTCTAGCTCCCGTCATTAACATCGTTTTAAGAGGTTCTATCGCAAGTATATCTCCGGATATTCCGATATTTATTTTGGGTATAGTAATCTCTTCAAGATTACTAAAGCTGCTAACCCAGGAAAAGAAAACTAAAGAAGATTTATTTTTCATTATTATTATTTCGGCAGTAGGTATAACTATAAAGATCAGTTTTTTTGTTTTTGGATTGCTTGCCTCGGTAATTGCTTTGTTTTCATGGTTCAGGAATAAAAAGATAAAATATGCGCTAAAAGATAACCCATTTCTTCTAACCTTTCTAGCTTTTACTGCTTTGATTTTGATACCCTGGGGAATCCGGAATATTATACTTAGCGGATATTTTGTTTATCCAAGCACCCTAATCTCGTTTCCTGTAGAATGGCGTTTGCCCGCAGAAACGGTTATTAACGCAGCAAGATTGATTCAAAGTTGGGCAAGGCTACCCGGGTCTTCTCCTCTGACAGTTCTGGAAAACTGGAACTGGATTAGGCCCTGGGCTTATAGAATTTTCAGTAAAGAGAACATATTCGACATTTTTGTCCCCATGTTACTGACAATAGAAGGGATTCTTGTTTTCTGCTATAATAAATATAAGTATAAAAATAGAGAAAGTTCTTTATTCCTATGGTCTTTTCTCGTTTTGCCAACAGTGAATCTCGTTTTTTGGTTCTTTTCGGCCCCATCTCTACGCTTTGCAGGAGCAAGTTTCTGGATATTGGGAGGGGGGACTTTTGTTTTAAGCACCCTTAGATTTGCAAATTTGAGAAAAGTAAAACTAATTATATTTTTCAATTTTCTGATTATCACCTTTCTGGGCATAGGCGAACAGATACCCGATTTTAAGCAGAATATTAATAAGAGAATATATCCGGTTCCTATCGTAGAAATGAAAAAATTTGAAGCAAACTCGGGATTAATAATTTATATACCTAAAGAAGGGGACCAATGCTGGGATTCCCAATTGCCTTGTGCACCCTACCCCAAGCCTAATTTACGATTAAGACACGAAAAGGATATTTCAAAAGGGTTCAAAATGTTAAATGAAAAACCTCTAGTTCATTGAGGTTTTCAGTGTATATACAAATCTAACTATTGTAACTTCTAATTTCATTATAAAAATATAGACAGTTCCTTTTCAATGAACCTTAGTTGTTAATCCTTCGTATCTTTTCACCAGCCTATCGTTCAGCTTCTCTATATCGTAATGCGCTTCAACGTATTTCCGGCCGGAAAGTGCCAAAACAGACCGTATCTCAGGATGTTCGATAAGATATTTGATCCTGTCTGCCAAGCGCTCCACGTCTTTTTCCGGCACAAGAAAGCCGGATTTTTTATCTTGAACCAACTCGGGTATTCCGCTATGCCAAGTAGTAACGACAGGCAACCCTGTAGCTAATGACTCGATTAGAATTACCGGAATTCCCTCTTGATCCCCATTAGAGCTTGTAACACTTGGGGCTATCATTATGTCGGACTCTTTCATTAACTTCCTTATTCCCAATTGTGTTTTCCATCCCAATAATTTTATTTTTCTTCTAACCTCAAACTCTTTTATTAAATCCTCAAAGCGAGATTTTAATGGTCCATCCCCGATAATATTGTATTCGACATTTGAATACTTCTTAAGGGTTTTTGCAACCGCTCTAATTCCGTATTCTATACCTTTTTTCTCAATGAATCGTCCTATGCTTAACAATTTGATGTTTTTACTCTTTCTGTGCGGAGAAAACAGAAATTTACTCAAATCAACGCCCATTCTGTGCACTACAATTTTTCTTTCATCGCATCCCATTTTTATAAGTTTTTCTTTCCATTTTTCACTTACAGGTAGGAATAAATCTCCTTTTTCGAGAAGATGATCGTATATATTACTGTTATGTTTCCTTAAATAATAGGACATATCGCTGCCATGAAAAGTCGTAACAATTTTGCCCTCGATAGCACCTAATTCTCTTAGTAATACACCAAGATTTCCCATAGAGCCGAAGTGACATTGAATTACATCATAGGGTCCTTTACCCATAAAAATAAAAACGTTGTACAGAAGCTCTAATGAAAACGCTTTTTTGCCATATTTGAAAAAATTCAAGGCTTTCAATATCGTCAAAGGTTTATTAAAAAGAAAAACAAAAATCAATCTAATAGCTTTAAAAATGCGTACTAACTTATTGTTTGGCATTTTAAAATCACTTAGATAGTTAACCTTTTTCAATAAATTATATTCCTGTATCTCCGGTTGGATTTTTGGGCAATCTCCTTTTGTTAAGGCATAAATATCTACCTCATGCTTTCGATCCAACAACCCTGTAATCTGGTTTAAAATAAAAGTTTCAGTTAAATTAGGAAAAGACCCAATTAGGAAGGCAATTCTCATTTATTTTTTTCTCTTTTAAAAAAATTTTTTATCCCCAGAGTATTTTTCATAAATAACTTAATATTTTTTTTCCATCTTTTTAAGTAACCATAGATAATTATTGGTTTTTTCTTAAACTTACGAACCTCAAATGGGATTGGCTCAGAAAAAAAACTTATACCTTGCCTATCGAGTAACTCTTTAATCTTATGAAGTTCCTTTAAACTGGTCCCTTCAATAATTCTTATTGAGTATATATATGTTAGATTGGCACACATCATTTCATAACCGGAGTAACAAAAATTTTCAATGAAATATGCCTCATCTGCCTCATCTATTTCATCGATAATTTTGTTGTAATAAAGTATGACATTTTCAATAATATGTATTTTGTCTTTGTTCATGTTTCTGGAATGCAATCTCCTAAACCCTCCCATAAATTGAAAATAATCGAAAGTAACCTTATTAAAAGCGAGTTTACTAAAAAAATGCCTGTCTTCAATGGCTTTAAGATCTTCCTCAAAAAATCCAAATCGCTTAAATATGTCTTTTTTTATTAATAAAGAATGAACCGGAATCGGATAAGGACACCAAAAATTAAATAAATGAGAAAACATATCTTTTACTTCGCCGACATTTCTCGGGGAAGAGCTGCCAGTACTGTTATCATAACTCGATATTTCACAATAAGACACATCCGAGCTTCTGGCTTCATTGAACTCAAGTTGTAATTTTATCTTATCCTTAACTAAAAAATCGTCGGCATCAAGTAACTGTATGTATTTTCCCGAAGAGTTCTGAATACCCGCATTTCTTGCTGCTGCCAAACCTTTATTTTCTTGATTGATTAACTTTATATATTTTTGATATTTATCTAAAACTTCAGAAGGATTATCGGTAGATCCGTCATTGACGACTATAATCTCAATATCTGAATAGGACTGATTTAAAATAGATTCAATAGCTTCTCCTACAAAATCTTTTTGATTATACAGAGGGATAATTACGCTTACAAGAGAATTTCCCATATAAGTCTCATTGTGGGTACCAATTTCCAAAACAGTAATTGCACTCTTTATGAGGAGTTTTTCCCTTTTTTGCCATAGTATGTTGTAATCTCCTTAGTCTCCTCATTTCTGTTGAATTGAAAGGATCTTTTTCTCTAAAAATATTACCAAACGATGAATCCGGAGGGATTTGTCTCAAGCATCCCCCTATATTACCATCGCCATCTAAATTTATCCTGGAGTCATAAGATCTACAATTAAATTTTGGATGTTCGGAATCAACGTATACTGGTTTTTCTTCAATATAATCCCTACTTTTATATAACTCTTCAAGATATTTAATGATTCTATTATCCTTAACAGTAATAATCTTTTGAACTTCGTCCTTATTTGTAATATCATAGGCCAAGTAATTTATCAAATGTAAAAAATCAGGTTTTAGCCTATCACAAAGAGATACAATTTTGTCTAAATTTCTATAATTATCCCTTGTAACAATATACAATAATCTTACATTATTGAAATGTTCTTTAAGTCTTAAAAAGTTATTAATTACTTGATTGTATGTATCTAATCCGGTGTAAATCAAATAACTGTTAGCATCATAGCCATATAAGCTTGCAGTAATTCTATCCGGTTTATACTTCAAGCGCAGGATCTTATCTATATTTGTACAATTAGTTATTATATGTATTTTTTTTTCTTCCTTTTTTAAAAAATCCATAATGTCCACGAATTCTTCGCATAGTGTTGGTTCCCCAAAACCTGCCACAGTAAACGCTTTTATAGAGGGATACAGTGAAACTAATTTCTTAACCGTACTTAATTCCATTTCTTTTGAGTCATTAACATTTAAAACGCTTCTGCGGCATCCCAGGCATTTAAGATTACACTTATCGGTCATGAAAAGCCCACAAGTTTTAGGGATGGCTTTTCTTTTCAGAAGAATATTTTTATATGTTTTCTTAATTTTCTCTGGTATCCATCTTTTAAGGATATTCTTCTTTTTTTTACTTTTTTTTAAGATTTCGTTTTGTGTAATATTCATTATAGCAATAAATTATAAAATCTAACCCTTAGAATCTTCTTAAGATCCTTTTGATTTTTCAATGTTGGTTTTTCCTGATTCAAAGTCATCAATTATCTTTTTTAAATTATTATTAAATAATAATTTATTATTTGCTTTCTATCAGTCAAGTATGAAATGTTTATAGGCGTTTAATTCTACAACAAAAATATAGAAAAAAACTGCTTAAAAGAAGTGTTGACTTTATGTTTATTTTTTATAGTTTTTATAGAGTAAGCGCAATGGAAAAAATAATAAATAAGACAATGGACAGAGCAGATTTACTGACGGCTGAAGCAAAACCTCTTGTGGAAGCAATCAATAATTTAATTAAAACGCTTTATTCCAAAAAACTATATATGACGTCCTGGTATGGGACTCTTCCAGAAAAGAAAAGGATAAAGATTAGCAGAGCTGGAATAAAAAAATTTATTAAAAAAGTTATACGAATGAAACTTAAAAGAGCAGAAGTAAAAAATTTTATTAAAACAATTATGAGGAGAGTAGAAAATAAAGAAGAGGTGGGTATGACTAATAGGGGGTTAGACTATAAACCTCTAACTGATTCTGCTGATGACGGTAGAATTCCCTGGTATCTATACTGGGAGACTTTTTGGGTTCTAAAAAATGGACCTCAAGTTAGAAAAAATTTGCGCGTTTTAGATGCTGGCGGAACATCTTCATTGTTTACCTGCTTTTTGGCTTCTCTTGGGGTTGAGGTACACTCTATAGATATAAATAAAACGCTTATTTCAAATGGGAATAAGATTGCAAAGGTAATGGGTTGGGATATGTATTCCTATGAAATGAATATGAAAAAATTGGATTTTAGTGACGAATATTTTGACCACGCATATTCAATATGTGTCTTTGAACACTTGACTTACGAAATAAAACAAGCAGCACTCTCAGAAATTGCAAGGTGTCTTAAACCAAACGGTATACTTTCTATTACTTTTGATTATAGAAATCCAGCTCCGGCAATTGCTGGCTTTATACCGGATACCAGTAAAAAAAATCAAATTTCGACCAAAGAGGACATTAAGCGTAATTTCCTTAATAATGATTATTTTGAATTACTTGGCAATCAAGATTTTTACGATGATGGTAAGTCATATCTGGTACATCCAAAATTTAATAACGCCCCATATACTTTTGGTGCAATATTCTTAAAGAAAAGAGGTTGATTTTCCGAGCCATTTTTCACAATTCAATCAAGGCATAAATTTTTCATCTTTCCGACCTCTTAACGAATTTAAGATTCGAAAGAGAAAAAGCAAAGCAAGTTTAAACTCTCTTTTTTTCAAGAGAAAAATAAACGCCCGGAAAATTACTTTAGCCATCTCCCTTATCGTTAAATTTGGTGTATTTGAATGTCGTCTTCTCATGAAAGCTTTAGTTTTAGCAAGAATAAAAGATTTATATGAAGTTAAATATCTTTTTGGTTCATTTGTCTGAGAATTAGATACAGCCCGGTATTTATATAAAACTTTATTAATAAAAAACAGATTAGTGACTTCTTCCATCTTGTAGAGTATATCTTTGTCCTCTGAACCAACAATCTCTTTGTCAAAACCTTCCGTTTGAAAGTAGTCCCTCTTTTTAAAAGTCCTGAAGGCACTTGCATAATTGCGACGAAGGTTTGTATCCCCAGGAGGTATAGGCTTGCAGTATCCCTTTTCTACAGGATTCAAATTTGAATCACAAAACATAAATTGAGAATATATAAAACCGCAATCGGGATGTTCTATGTGTGCTTTATAAATCTTTTTCAGCGCGTCCGGAGTTAGAGCATCGTCACTGTCCAGTATCCCAAAAATTTCAGCTCTTGATTTATATACCATCATATTAAGAATACTTACATATCCTCTATTAATCTTATTTTCAAAGAATCTTATTCTTTTATCCTTCAAGAATGGCTGGATTTTCTTGACGGAATCATCCGTTGACGCGTCATCGACAATTATTAATTCCCAATTTTCAAAAGTCTGATTTAAAACCGAGCGAATCGCTTCGCCAACGTATTTGGCACTATTATAATTAGCCATCAAAACGGAGATTTCAGGCGTTGATGAGCTGTCGGGAAAGGTTCGGTTTTCTTGCCTTCTTTTTGCTTTTGCTTTTGCAACTTCACCATAGTGTATCTGCTCATTGTAATTTCTAACGGAGACGGCCCCTTTATGGTATCTCCAGGAATAAAGATATTTTGGTATATTAGCCAATTTATACTTTTCCGACATTCTTAACCAAAGTTCATAATCCTCGGAATTTCTCATAGATTCATCGTATAACCCAACATCAAAAATACAACTCTTTCTAATCATAACAGAGCCATGTGCAATACAATTACTCGTGTTTAGAAAATCTTTGATGGCTTCATCTGTGACTGGTTTTCCTATCTTAGATGATTCCTTGCCATTTTTGTCTATGACTTTTATGAACGACCCAACTGCGGCGTAATCGGGATGGTTAATAAGGAAGGAAAGTTCTTTCTCTAAGCGTTCAGGTGCCGAGACATCATCTACATCCTGCCGGGCAATATACTCACTTTTTATCACCTTTAACCCTTTATTTAAAGACTTTACCAACCCTATATTTTTTCTGTTATTGTGTATTTTAATCCGTGAGTCTTTATAGCTTTTAAGTATTTCCAGTGTTTTATCCGTAGAACCGTCATTGATAATTAAGAACTCAAAATCCTTGAGAGTCTGACTTAAAATACTATCGACTGCTTCACGGAGGTATCTTTGGCCGTTATAAACCGACATTAGAACTGTAATCTTAGGTTTTTTCATAAGTTTAACCCGTTACTCTTATCCAAGATTTCGGAACGATGTCTCCTTCATCTATAACATTAAACCATTTTTCAGGAGCACATACTATCTTATCAGGACTATTTGATAGCCAGGCACCCCACCAGCTAAATGAGCTATTTGCAATTATAAAATGTCTGCAGTTTGACAATAGCCTTAAATCTTCATAGCTTTTTTTCGCGTTGTTAATATCAACATAGATGGTTGGGTATTTTAATTTTAAATTTTCTCTCGGCCATTTAGGATCATCTGAGAAAATAAAAAATTTAGGATTTCTTGTTTTTTTCTCAATTATTTTTACAGCATTATGATAATATTCCAAGGAGCAGATTCCGTGAACTTCTTTTGTTATTTTGTTCCTGATATAATCTTCTCTTCTTACATGGATGCAAACGGAGTTTGAGTTTTCTATTTTCTTTAGCATAGATTTATTTTTCTTGTCCGGTTCATGTCTTATAGTAAAATCCCTTTTTATTATTTGTTTTATATCTTTAAAATATTTTTCAGATTGCCAGTATCCATCGAGATATATATTCCCCTTTTTGTTCAGAATTGTTGAGTCAAAATACCAATCTTTTTGTTTGATATAGAAATAGTTTTGCCCCAACATTTTAGAAATTATGTTTTTATTGAATTTACGAATAAACATCAGCCTAAAATTTGAGGCTATACTACCGGATATATTAAAAATATGCAGTTCGTAATTACGAAGTTTATCATATTCTAATTCTGTAACATCAAATTTAAGTTTTGTATTGTTTTTTAATGATAAGTTTCTTCCTGTTGCATATTGAAACATTTGATTTCCTAATCCTCCTCTTAATTTCACTATAATCATTTTTTCTTACATAAAACATGGTATCCGAAGTGAAGTAATTCACTGGAACCGGTATCTTTTTTTGAGAAGCGTCCCAGCATGGACAAACAAACTTTCATGGCTAATAGCTCAAGGCGGCCGCATTTACTCCCTTCTGCATAATTTTTTGCTACCCAGGGAATACGCCTTATTTCCTGTGCCAAATACTCAAAGAAATTTCCGTTTTCTTGTGATTCAACAATTTTGAATCCATTTGCAGTGAGATGAGTGTCATAGAAATAGCGATTAAAGCCTGTGAAAAAATGATATGGTGCAAAATGAGTTAGGCTGCAAAATGGGGCAGTCAAAATTAAATACCCTCCCGGCTTGAGCAATCGAGAAAACTCTTGGATTGCTTTTATAGGTTCAGGTAGATGTTCAAGTACCTCCACGCACATGATGGCATCAAAAGAAGCATCCGGCTTCGGAATCGCAGTGATATCGGAAATTATATCAAGTTTAGATTGATCCCACCTGCCTTGTTGAAGCCCCCTGCTATTGCCCTTGCCGTCATACTGAGCAAAATCCTGGGCTACATAATTTAAGTGGCTGCAAAATCTTTTATATTGTTGTTCTCCTGCACCAGCGTCCAGAATGTGAGAACCGGCAGGTATCTTCTTTAGCGTTTTTTTCAACCATGCCTCACGATTTTTCAGATTTGTGGTACCGACTTTGTTTTTAGTATTAGAAAAAATCCGTTTAAGATTAGGCATCATGGTTTAGTTTTTCGTGGTTTTTTAAATAGAAATAGTCCACAAGCATATCTTGACTTTTCTAAAAGTGCAATATCAATATTTTCGATAAATTCTCCTGAATCTATTACGCCTGATAATTCTACCAGTTCAAGGTCTTTGAAATAGCCTATAATTGTTTTTGGAGTGTGTATTCTATGCGCGTTGAAACAAGTTTTTTGCTTCCCTACAGGAATCGAAAAATATAAATTGCCGTTGACTGCCAAAACCCGGGTTAATTCTCTACATGCCTTTTCTGTCCCATTTGGATCGAGTTTATCTCCGTATCTTCCCAGCCCAATATGTTCGGCTACATGAAGGGAAGATAAAGAAATCACGGAATTATCCTTAAAGGGCATATTTAGTATATCTCCTTTCTTTACTATTAGATCTCTTAAGTCCGTTTTGAAAGGTCTGATGTCTATTACGCTTACCTTTGTAATGGTGCTCAACAATCCCAGCCACCCAATTTCTGAACCGACATCAACATGATTTTTGATTCTACTTTCTTTTATTTTCTTGAACGCCCAAACACCTTGGTAAAAATAATGAGCATCAAAAGGCGTTTTCTGTTTGTTGTCATTTATGCAAGGATAGAAATCGGATATTTTAAGTTTTTCCTTATTAGTTAAATGTTTATATTTTCTATAGGAATCAAGAAATCTAATAAGTCTCTGAATATTACGAAACTTTACTTCAATTATTAGCCTGAGATGCTTCATCACTAAGTTATAATAAGCTTTTTCTATTTTTTTTATTTTGTTTATTATGTTTCTAATTGTTTTCATTTTAACTTTATTTTTTCCCCCGGATTTTTTCAAATATCTTTTTGAGTACAGTTTTATCACTATTGATATTTGCAGGTTTCTCCTCAAGAGACATAAAATATTTTTTAAAAAAAACAACGTCTTCATCAGAGATTAAATCATTTAAGCTGTTAACAATTTTATATTCAATTTTGTCTTCCCATTCATAACCTATCATGAACAAATCGATGAAATCTTTTATAAACGTTAATTTTTTCTTTTTGCTGCCGTATTTGAGCATTAAATAAAAGATATCCTGAATATATGAAAATTCGACTTTTGCCTTATCTAATAAAAACAATTTACCGTTCTTAAAATTAATAAGCCATCTATGCACATAGAAATTAAATAAATATTCATAAAAGAGCCTTGGGACTTCAATGTATCCTCTTCTGGCAACTCTTTCTATCTCTTTGATAATCACGCCGAAATCTTTAGGAGGAACATGTTCTAAAACTTGAGAGCATATCACATAGTCGAATTCTTTATCTTTGAAAGGGAAAATTCGGTCATCGTAGTAATATATAGGTTTATCGTATTCTCCTTTGGGTTGAAGACCTCTTTGTTCGAAAGCCTCTTTATCATCAAATTTTTTATCCAAAAGAACATCTGAACGCCAAAACGGAGAGGAACCGGGACCAATTTCAAGCACCTTATCGGATTTTTTAATATTCTTTATTCTCTCTGGAAAAAACAATCTACAATTCTCCTTTCAGAAAGCTTTTAATATAGTTAATCTGTTTGGCGTTAAGGAATCTCTTGTAATCTCCGGGGGTACCTTTTCTAAGAAAGCTGAGGTTGTAATTTTTCCCAAACGTTAACTCTTTTTTGGTATATGAAATATTTTTCTTTCTTTCAGAAAAAGATTCCTTTATTGTTGTTTTTATAATAGTTTTTCTTTCCGCATTGCTAAAGCCTAAATCTCTTAGAATATTAATAAGTTCGCCTTTTGTATCATTTATAAGATTTTCATATGAGACAATTACACTTTTAATATTTTTATGTTCATTTATAAATTTACTCCAGGAATCAACGTGATCTTTCCATTTTCCATGGTTTTTGTTGCCATTGATGCAGAAATCTTTGATGTATCTTGAGAAAACATATCTTCCTGTTAAATATTTATAAAGTTTAAAAGGATTGAGAACGATTTTAACTGGAGGGCTTTTTAGTATATATTTCTCATCTCCTTTATATATAAAATAAAAAAAGGAAGAAACCAATACATCATAAATATTTCTTTTGACATAAACAATTCTATCATCTTTGTTAATCGTATATGTCTCAAAAAATCTTTCCGGTGTAAAGTGAATTTTGGAAATCTTATATTTTGATGTTATAACAATCTCGTCATTAACATCTGCAGCTATATCAGGAGTCGTTCCCTTCATTGGGTATTTTTCAACCTCTGCTTTTAATACTCTTGCAAGTAATCTTACAAGCCAGGTATTTCCCGATTTCGGAAACCCTACAACATATATGTTAGACATTGATATCCCTTTCAACTTCCCGATTGTTTATAAGAAGTTTATCGTTTTTCCAGAAGTACTTTATATTTCTTTTTTGTATAATCTCGATTTTTCTCTTTAAGATAGCTTTTTCTAGATCTAGCCCTTCAAACGTGTAACCGAATAG
Source organism: uncultured bacterium (assembly GCA_964534175.1). Classification (GTDB taxonomy): domain Bacteria; phylum Hydrothermota; class UBA3072; order UBA3072; family UBA3072; genus JAFGHJ01. Next base: position 29,720 of record CAZHNS010000020.1, read on the forward strand.
TTTCAATTCCCTTCCCCATGTTTTGTATACTAATTCAATCAATTCATCATTGTAATAACTTCTGTAATCTCTGTCTCTAACTCCTACTCTTTGTTTTTCTTTTCTTGAATAACTCAAATGTCGATATCTTGCTAAAGCTTTTAAATCTTCATCCAGTGTTTCCGTTCTATTTATCCAATCAACAATTAAATCACCATGATATGAGAAAATCGCAAAATGGATGAATTTTCTTGATGGCCATTTATCTTCTCTTTCCGCAATTGTTTTAATTAAATACTTGAACCCTTTTTGTGCGTTTTTATAATCGTAATGATTTTTATCAACATATTTGGGGTTATGCCCTCCTGCGTGTCCCCAGTAACTTACAAGCCAGTCGAATATATTTCTTACAGTTGAAAAAACAAAATAGTTTTTTAACCAACGTTGATCGTATTTTTTATCCAAATAACCAATTTTAGGAGGATAATCTTTGGGGACTGAGATTGATTTATTGATGGCACAAATGTGCCCCAGACATTTGATAGGCTGTATAACTGGTTTTTTATCTGTTTCGAATTGCAGTAAGTATGTTCCTCCTGACTTTGGAATATGGATAAATATTGGTATCTTTCCGTACCTTAAGCGCCAATATAGTAAGCGCCAGTTTACTTTTCTGATTTTTTTTAAATATTTAAACAAATTCAGGCCCTTCATAAATCTTTGAGAGTGTTCTCAAGGCTTTTCTATCATTCATAATTATCAGGTACTAATTAAATAATCCAATTTGCAGTGCTTTAGCATTTCTCTTGCTTCTTCTATCTCGTCTTGAGTTAAAAATCGGAAAGGACGATTGATTTGTTGTCGAGTATTGCGTTTTACTGAATAATGATTGTCTTCACCTTCGTAATACATAGTATTTATAAGTGCTTCAGCACTATTTTTACTCCAGTCCAAACCAAGGAAATCGGCCATATTGACAAAAGATCTTTCCGGAAATCTACAAATGTCCTCATATCGGACCAGGTAAACCGTTTTTGAACTTTCCGCCACACACTCTAGCATTTTCGTCATAACAGAAACCATTAAGATCCTTTTTTGAACAGTTTTCTTACGAACATCAGTCCTCCCTTCAATCTTTTTGAAGCTTGAATAAACCTTATCGCTAATCTTTGGAAGGTAACGTTTAAAGAAATCCGGGTCTCGTAGAATTAGTTTAGTTTGATAAACCAGATAGATAGAGGATAGTGTTTGGGCGTCAAAAAGGCTATCTACAATATATAGAGGATTTCTTATAACAATTATTGCAGGAACCTGAAACTTATCAAGAATAGCTTCTGTAGCCAATAGACTATGGACTTCTTTTACAAGACAGAAATTAAAATTCTTATCGTTTCTTCGTAAAGATCTTTGAAGCCCCAGACTATTCCACGCATAATCGTGCACTGTAAGCAATTTATAAGCAAAGACCAGCCTGTGAATATCGGGAAGTGCTTTATAAAAACGAATGTCAGTGTGGCTACGAACGTTTGCGAGAGAAAGTGCCGGGTTAATAGAATGCAGAGGTTCTTCAAAATAACGTAGAGGGGTTTTACTTGTTGCCAGCGTTCTACTAATCCAGGTTGTTCCGCTACGGCCGATACCCAATATCAACCTTAATTTCTTAGGTTTTGCTTGGTCTAAGTTTAGCCCTGGGTGGATATTTCTGAATTTGTAATACCAGTAATCTTCTCCTTTTATTTCGTTCAAAGAAATATATTTTTTTTCTAATGAAGTTAGATACTTTTTGTTTTTGAATAAAAATCTAAGGATATATTCTAAAAATGATGACAATTTGATTGGTTTATCTAAATGAGAATCCATTTGTTTGATATTTTTTTTAATCAGATTTTTTTTTGAAATGCTTTTATTCATTTTAAGTTCAAATCAAATTTTGGACCGCTTTAAGCTCCATTTTGGAAAGGGATTGATTAATCCTTGAGTGGCTGATCCCCCTGCCACATTAAATTCATAGCATTTTTCATGAAAATCTAAAAAGTTTCCAAATTCTTTTTCCGAAAACGCTATAGAACAAATATATTTAGATGGATTAAAAGGCAATTTTTCTAAACAAAATTCAACATACCCTGCTCCGGATATTGGAGGGAATTTGTTTCCGGTATAATCAGAATTGTTAGTGCTAACATTTAACCCGTCTGTGTTAAAAAAAACAATTCTAAATACCGGCTTTTTAACTATTCTACTGCATTCATAATGTATGCGTATTTTAAAATAATCGCCAACTTCAAAAGTGCTGCATACTTGATTGTTAACATCTAAGAACTCTACCTTTAATATTTTAGCTGAAGGGGTATAATTGAATCGCTGTCCTAATATTGTTAAGTGGTCTTTTTTATTTGTCAGCATATGTTCTTCATAGAGCCTGCAAATTCTCTCGACTTCGCCTATCTCTTTAATTTTTCCTTTTTCCAGCCAAACAACTCTGTTACAAACATTTTTAATTGTGTTCATATTATGTGAAATAATTAAGGCGGTTTTCTCATTCTGTATGAACTCACTAATTTTTCTTCGGCTTTTCAACCTAAACTCTAAATCACCTACTGCCAGCACTTCATCGACTAATAAAATGTCTGGTTTACAATACACTGCTACTGCGAAACCGAGCCTAACAAACATACCACTCGAATAAAACTTTACAGGCGAATCTAAGAAATTTCCAATATCTGCAAATTCTACAATGGCATCAAATTTATCGTTTACCTCGGCTCTCTTCATACCCAAAATTGCTCCATTAAGATAAATGTTTTCCCTTCCACTCAACATTGGATGGAAACCAGCGCCAACGGCAATTAAAGCGCCTGTCTTACCTTTAATTGTTATTTTGCCTTTATCCGGCCAGAATATACCGTTAAGCAATTTCAGAATTGTAGTTTTACCGGCTCCGTTGGGTCCTATAATGCCGAGAGTTTCACCTTTCTTTACTTCAAAAGAAATATCATCTACCGCCCAGAACTCATCTTTTCTAAGTAATTCAGAATTTGAACGTATCCCAAAGGCGTTTTTAGTAATATCTCTAATACCGTAAATCATCGACTTTTTTAATGACCTGCAGTATTTTTTTGAAACATTCTCAACTTTGATTGCGGTTTCGTTATTCATTCTATATTCTTTCCGTTACTCTAGTTTCGGTGAGATGGAAAACTACTAAACCTATAGCAAAAATGATAAAAGCTGCAATAGCAGAAATCAAATAACCTTCCCATTCACCAATAGATCCTTTTAATATGATTTCTCTCGGCACGGAAATTAAATAATATAAGGGATTAAATTTTGTAATCGGTATGAGTATTCCTATTTTTGGTTTAGCGTAGAGGATGGGTGTTAAAAACAATAAAAAAGTCATAAAAACGGATAAAGCATTGCTTATATCTCTAACAACACTGTTAAAAAGAGAAAGTATAAAACCAAAACCGAGAGTAAATAAAATTAGAGGAACCATAAACAAAGGAAGAAGTAGGATTTTAATGTTTGGGTTTACGTTATAGATAAAAAATAACACAACAACCAAAACAATTTGGATTACAAAAGCAATCAGAGATTGAGCCCCGGAAGCGATTACAAGGGATTTTTTAGAAAAATTTATTTTTATTAACATCGAACCGGCTTTAACCAGGGAATTAGAAGTGTTCAAGAGCCCTGTTGAAAATAGCTGCCAGAAAGCCATTCCTAGTATCGCGTAAATCGGATAGGGAACCTCGATTTCTCCAAAATCAAAAATACCTGAACTATTAAGAATTATAAATGTTCCTACGCTTATTACGGGAACGATAAAAGCCCAGAAAACTCCCATAAGTGACTGTTTATATATTGCGAAAAAATCCCTTTTAAATAATTGGAACGTAAGCCATTTATTATTATTTAGTTCATGAAATATTTCTTTCCATAAAGAAAGATATCCCTTTTTTATTGAATTATCGGGTTCATAAGTGATTATTTCTTTCATTTATTATTTTTAATATAAAAATAGAAGATTAAACTGTCAAGTCTGGTTAAAATTTAAGAATAATCGTAATATTAACTAAATTGTTTTGGATATGCTAAATTTCTTTCACTAAAAAAAGCTATCATTTATTGATCGTATTTAAAATTTGCTCAACGACATTCTCCCACGAAAAGGATTCTTCTGCAACCCTTCTTCCTTTTTCGCCCATCTTTCTCCTCAAGACGGGATTTCCTATGAGCTTTATTATTGCTTCTGATAGAATCTCTGGATTATCCGGAGAAACTAAGATTCCAATATTTTTCTCTTCAACCATTTCCAACCCTCTTATTTTTGTGGTAATAATAGGAACGCCACAGGCAGCGTAGTCTCTGATTTTCATCGGGGAAACCATGCCGTCGTTCCTTTTCTTTATAAAAGGCGCAATGCCAATGTCGAATGCATTTATATATAAATTAGCTTCTTGATAAGGAATACTACCTGTGAGTATGATTTTACCTTTTTCTAATTTTGAAATCGATTTTTTTATTTTTGTCATTTCAGGTCCATCTCCAACCAACAGAAATCTAATATCTTTATAGGTTTTTATAACTTTTGGGATCGCGGCGAGTAAATGATCTAATCCCTGCCAAACAGCAAAATTTCCAATAAATCCAATGTAGAGATAGTCTGGATTTACCCCTATTAGTTTTTTTGCTTCTCTTTTGTCCATAGGTTGGAAGAAATTTACATCTGTTCCGTTTTCTATCACCGCAATTTTTCTTTCGTTAATTCCAAACAGTAGAAGTTTTTCTTTAATCCCTTTTGCTACCGCTCTTATTTGATCGGAGAGCTTTGAGCTTCCGACCTGAAGTTTTTCTATTAACATTACATTAAACTTATTTCCTCCTTGTATCGCTCTTTGTTCTGAAACCCAATCATGAAATTCAACCGTTACCTTAAAATCAGAAAAAAACAACTTTAAACTTTTTAATATTAATTGATAGAAAAAAGCTGGAGGAGAAAATTGTATATAGACTATCTTAGGTTTAAACAAAAAAACCTCACGGATAATAAAAGGTATTACGTAGAAATATTTTAAGGCTCGTAACAATACGTTTCCCCACAGTGGATTTGGCACAAATTTTATCTCGATATCCTTTCCTGGCAATTTAAATTTTGGTTTACTAGGAGAATATAAGATACAATGTACTTTTGTGCGCAGCTTCGAAAAGCATTTGGCAATATTAAGGAAATGAATTGTTGATCCGTCGTTCTTACTTAGGTCTACAGGTGCTATGAAAAGGATCTTTTGCATTTCTACCTTTCCTGATTAGTATATTTTATAAAGTTGTCTTCCATAGTCAGTTTTTCCAATTATTTTAAACTTATTAAACGAAGACTTTTGAACAATAAATTTGGCGAACTCATCATTGTCAAAATTTCTGTAAGCTCCTTTCATTTGAGAATCCTGTGGATTGTGGGGCTCAAAGAACAATTCCTTTCCCTTAAGATTTCCTAAAAATTGTATTAATTTTCTGTATGCCTTTTCTTTTTTTATGAAATGGTGAAATACCGATAAAGCTAAAATGACATCAAACTTCCCAAGTATATCAGAAGGTAAATCAAATATTGAACCTGGAAATACCTTGAAATTTCTGTTTTCAGCCTTCTTTAATTTACCCAGAAAATATAAATTTAGTCTGCTTTTTTCAACACCATAGCAATCAAAGCCTTCTTCTTCAAATTTGTGGCAGAAATAACCCCAGTGACAGCCAATATCCATTAATTTGCCTTTGGTGGCTGTTAGATTTTTCTTTATAATATAATATCTGCCACCGTTATGTATGGAAGGGATATTGGCGAGATCTGGATGTGTTAATTTTTCATAAACCTTATTCCCGTAATTCTTTGAATATTCAAGGATTTCTTTTTTAAAAGCTATCCAAATTTTATGCCTAACTGTTACTTTTGCCGGTATTTTATCGATTTCGAGCAACTTGGCAAAGGTGAGTCTGTGTCTTCCGTTATTGAAAATCATTTCTCCATTTCTACTGATATTAATGGAAACTTCATCCTCATGCCATCCCTTCTTGAACCCTTCTTTTTTAATTTTTTCATACAATCTATCCCATCCTTCACATCTTTTGTCAAATTCTTTGACATTTTTGCATGACCACTTGAAATTACCTTTTTTTATTTGCTCTACAACTATTTTATAATAATCAGTTTCTTTCCAAGGGGTATTCTTTTCAACTCTTCTCTTAAAAGATTTAAAAAAGAGCGAATCTTCAAATTTATAAACTTCTCTATCCCAGTTCCCTCCTAAAACTCTGCCTTTGAATTTGAAAACTTCTAACTCTTTTTTTACTGCGAGAACAATGTCTTTTGGTTTAACGTAAATAAAATCCTCTTTAGTATAGGGGTCCACATAATATCTGCTAGGCAATATCAGTACTTTTAGTTTCCAATAGACACGCCATAGCTTATAAATCAAACGCTTTATACATTTGGGTGTAAAATAAACCATTTTAGATTTTGTATATTTAATTAGACTCAATCAATTCTTTCCTTGGGATTGGTGCAACTTTTATCTTCCTACCGAATAACCGCATTAAGTTCTATTTGCAAAGAATGTTTTTATTGAATTAGTAACATATTCTATTTCTTCCTGCTTTAACTCGGGGAAGATGGGTAACGATAGCACTTCTTTAGAAGCTGTTTCAGAAACTGGCAAATCTAATTGTTTGTATCCGAGATGATTAAAGCATTCCTGTATGTGTAGAGATGAAGGATAATAAATTTTGTTGCCAATATTTTTTTCTCCTAAGAACTCCATTAATGCATCTCTTTTATTGTTCTTAACACGAATAGTATATTGATGAAAAATGTGTTGCCTTTTCTCTGCGACGTAAGGGCATTGTATTTCCTCGATATCTTTTAGTAAATCAGAATAAAGCTGTGCATTTTGCGCTCTCTTTTTATTCCAACCGTCAAGATAGGGGAGTTCTGCTAAGAGAACGGCTGCCTGTATCGTGTCTAATCTGCTGTTGTATCCCACTGATAAATGATGATAATCTTTTTCGGAGCCGTGAACCCGTAAAACTAGTAGCTTTTTTGCGAGTTCTTCTCTGTTCGTAGTTACTATTCCGCCGTCTCCATAACCGCCTAAATTCTTTGTAGGGAAAAAAGAAAAACACCCGGTTGATCCTATAGAGCCCGCTTTCCTTTGTTTATATTCGGCTCCGATAGCCTGGCAGGCGTCTTCGATAACATATAAATTATGTTTATTCGCGATATCCATAATAGGGTCCATATCAGCCATTTGTCCGTATAAATGCACCGGTATTATTGCCTTTATTTTCGACCTTTCAATGTTCAGTCTTTTTATGTGAAACGAGTTTTCTTCTAATAAATTTTTTATCTTTTCGGGATCAATATTGTATGTATCTGGTTTGATATCGACAAAAATCGGAATAGCGCCAATATTATGAATGGCTCCTGCCGTTGCAAAAAAAGTAAAGGGTGTGGTTATTACAAAATCACCTTTTCCTACTCCTAAATTTCTTAAACTCAGTAAGATCGCATCGGTCCCGGAAGCGACAGCAACTGCATATTTTGTATTACAATATTCTGAGATTTTTTCTTCTATCAGCTTTACTTCTTTCCCGAGAATAAAATGCTGAGAGTTTAAAACTTTTTGGATCGCCTTATCGATTTCTTCTTTTATCAAATTATAACGACGTTTTAAATCTAACAAAGGGACTTCCACAAAATCCTCCTTTACAATTCAGGTTTAGAAATTCAATAAATTCATTATTTCTTTACTTTTAAAATCAGGTAAAAGAATTTTTATACCATTCAAAAAATCTTCTGATCCCTTCTTCCATAGTAACTTTCGGGCTATAAGCCAACAGTCTTTTTGCCTTACTTATATCCGCATAAGTTTGTGGGACATCACCCGGTTGTTCTTCTAGTTGTCTTATCTTTGTTCTTTTACCTGTAACTTTTTCTAAAACCCGTATAAGTTCTTTTAAGCTTATGGTTCTTCCACTCCCAATATTTATTATCTCAAAATCTTTTGGAAACTTAATAGCAGAGACGATGCAGTCTATACAGTCATTTATATAAGTATAGTCACGTAGTGAGCTTCCGTCACCGAACATCGGTATAGAGGCTCCTTTCATTATAAGGTCAGTAAATTTTCTTATAGCCATGTCCGGACGCTGTCTCTCTCCGTAAACCGTAAAGAACCTTAAAATCGTCACAGGAATTTCGTATAATTTGTTATATGTTTTGCAAAATATTTCGGCAGCTCTTTTAGCTGTCGCGTAAGGAGAAATTTGCAAGGTGGCAGGATCATCTTCCGAAAAAGGTGTTTTCTTATTTAATCCGTAAACCGAGGAGGAGGAAGCAAATATAAATTGTTCAACACTATATTTATATGCCATTTCAAGCAAATTAACAGTGCCTTTAACATCGATGTCCACATAAGGTTCCGGATTGGCAATAGAAGAGCGAACACCTGGGATTGCCGCTAGATGAACAATTTTAGTGGGCCTCGGGTGTTGCTCCCCGGAGAAAATATCATTGAGAAGCGAAATGTCTAAAATGTCTCCCCTGATTAGTTTGAAATTAGATTTCCCAATAACCCCTGCGATATTAATTTCTTTCAGTGCAGGATCATAGTAATCGTTAAAATTATCTAAGCATACAACAAAATATCCTTTTTTAACTAATCTCTCCACAAGATGGGAACCGATAAAGCCCGCACCTCCGGTAATAAGTATCGTTTTTTCAATCATTTTAATCTTATTTTCCACAGATTTTCGATGTTATCTACAGTTTTTTCTATCGGGAAGGCTTCCTTTGCTCGATTGAATCCTGCTTTCCCAAATTTTTTGCATTTATTATCATCCTTCAGAAGAGTCTCAATCTTATCGGCTAATAAATCAGGGCTGCCGGGCTCTACAAGAAAACCGGTTTTTCCATCCAGTACAGCTTCTTTTAAACCTCCTACCCTACTGGCAACAATTGGAAGACCGGAAGCCATGGCTTCTAGAACAACAACGGGGAATCCTTCATAAAGAGAAGCAAGAACAAAGATATCGATTACCTGAAGAATCTCTTTTACATCATTTCTTTCTCCCAAAAAAGAAACGTTTATCGCTGCTTCTTGTGCTATTTGCCGAAGTTTTCTTTCATCTTTCCCTGTGCCTATGATGAGCAACTGGAAATCGATTTTTTTCTGGAGGTTTTTTGCTGCTTCCAGCAAATTCTTTATCCCCTTTTTCGGCTCGTGAAGCCTGCAAACCGTTCCGACAATTTTTAAATTGTTTTTCAAGCCTAATTCCTGTAACTTTTTCTCTCTGTTTATTTTAACAGAAAAAGAATCTACGTCAATACCATTTGGTATTGTAACAACTTTATCTCTTTTTATGCCTAAATCTTGGATTAAGAATCTAGTAACTGCATTTGAACAGGAATAAATAGCGGTACTAAAATTTGCTGTGATTCTTTCAAGAAAGAAGTGCAACAAATTCATCCATTTCTGGACATCTCTTACAGAAGAAATATTTGGAATACCGAGAAGAAAACCAAAAATACGACTTGGGATGTAAGCACGATAAAGAAAAGCGATTATTAAATCCGGCGGAGACTTTCGTAAATAAAGGAAATATCTCCATAATACCCGGAAATCAAACTTTCCCTTACCTTTTAAAGCTATACACTCGATGCCCTGATTTTTCAGTTTTAGAGAGATAGGCCCCCAACCTTTAAAAGCGAGCACTCTGATTTTGTACCCACGCATCGTAAGACTAGGAGCAATTCGCGCAATCATATTCTCGCTGCCGCCGAGTGTATAACCGACTGTAACGAAAAGAATATCTTTAACAGGTTTTTTCAAAAAACTTCCCATTCTGAATCTTCCGTAAAAGCACTATATATTTTTCCCTCTTCAAACCAGGAATTAAGCGCATTCTGGGCTTCCAGGCTTGTTCTAACCACGGAAATTTCCGTCGGCAAAGATTCTAAAAACACTGAACCATAGGGTTTGTTGAGGACGCGAGTATCAAGGATAATAACCGCTCCCGTGTCTTTTGTAGAACGAATTAATCTTCCAAATCCCTGTTTAAATCTTAAAACGGAAAGAGGAAGGATATAGTAAGAAAAACCGCCAAGCCCCTTTTTCTCAAAGTAAGCAGATTTTGCTCCAACTAAAGGTTCAGAAGGGTTTGGAAAGGGTAACTTCTCTATAACTACGATTTCCAGAGATTTGCCAGGCACATCGATTCCCTGCCAAAAAGAACCAGTTCCGAAAAGCACAGAGGTAGGATTCTCTTTGAAAAGTGTCAGTAATTTCTTTCTTGATTTGCCAAAACCCTGTATCAAAAGTTCTCTGCCAAGTGCCTCGAAATCGCCCGTAACCTCCTGATAAACCCCTTTTAAGTGTTTATAGGACATAAATAATACCAGGGTTCCTTTCTCCTCCGGAATAATAACATCTCTTATGAATTGGCCAACATTATCAATAAAGTTAACTTCCCCTGGGTCTGGGATATAAGCAGGAATAATCGTTAAAGCTTGTTCTCTGAGTTTGTATGTTTCGGGGAGAGAAACTTCTTTTAGGCGCTCACCAAAACTATTTAACCCTAGGATATTTTTGATAAAATCAAAAGATTCTCCGACTGTCAAAGTCGCTGAAGTCATTACAAAAGAATTTATGTTAGGATAAAGTGATTCTTCAAGATAAGGCGCTAAATCCAGAGGAGCTGCAATGAGTTCGATCGAGGAAAGTCTTTGGCGGTGAGGTATCGTGTAGTAAAAAACTCTGTCGTCCTCTTCCTGTTCGATTATAACACCCATTTTCAAAACAATATCTTTCAGTTTTTCTCTTTCAATCTGGTTCTCCAATTCAACTGAGGAGAGTAGAGATACTATTTCTTCGAGTGATTCTTGAAGAGACCGTAAAGTTGAAATTTCCTGGTCTTTATAAAATCCTTCTCTATAATCGTTGAGCGTAAGAACCTTTTCGGCGATCTTTTCAAAAGCCTCTTTTGCTTTACTTATTATTTTTTTTATCTTCTTTGAAATTTTTGTATCTTTCAAATCATGTAATATGTTATTAAGAACAGATTGGATTTCTCCAAAACTTATACTCATGGAAAAGCCCGAGGTGGCGGCCCTTTCAAGCTCGTGAGCTTCATCAAAAATAACATTATTCGCATTTAAATTTCCCGTGAAAAAAAGTGCATGGTTAACTAAAATGAGATCGGCGTCTTTTAATCTTTTTTTCATATTATAGAAAAAGCAATCTCTATAATATGGGCACACTTCCCTTTTACATGACTCATCCATAGATACTAAACCTTTGTTTATTTCTCTAAAGACATAAGAAATTTCCGAGAGGTCACCTGTCCTTGTCAGAAAACTCCACAGAAGGAGAGAACAAAGAGAAACCGGGTCTAGATTCTTAGGTAAATCTTTCGTTTTTTGAATACAGAGATAATTTGAACGACCTTTCTCAAGGACCGTGTTTACGCCGCAACCGGTAATTTCTTCAGCGAAAGGAATATCATTATTAAAAAGTTGTTGCTGGAGATTTTTTGTATAACTTGAAATATGTATTGGATTGTCTTCATCTATGCTCATTAATATACTTGGGACGAGATAGGCAAGAGACTTTCCGGTGCCCGCGGATGACTCAACAAGAAGAAATTCACCGCCTGCCAGGGTCGATTGAACTAATTCGGCCATCATGAGCTGCGAATGCCTTTCTTCCAGGTTTTCATTATTAAAATATTCTTTTATTTCCAGATGGTTGTTACCGTTACCTTTTCCCCTATTTTCACGAAAATTAACAGGAATATCAAAGGGATAAGATTTTCTGTTTAGCCCTTTGTGCAGAGAAATATCCAATGCTTTTTTTATAATTTCTCTTTCATTATACTTCTCAGTTATCACGTCTAATTGTCTTTTTAAAAGTTCCGGATTCAGGTTTGTCATTAAATCGAATATCTGAAGGAATATCATGCCCGCCATTTCTGCATCGTAGCTTGCCCTGTGAGCATTTTCGTAATGAATTTCAAAATATTCCGCAATGCTTGAAAGACTATATCTTGAAGCAAATGGCAAATAGATTCTGCTTAAGTTAAATGTATCATAAGTTACATTTTCAACAGGAAAACTTTTTTCTAAGAAATTAATATCAAATGAGATATTGTGTCCAACTAAGGGTTTGTCTTTAATGAAGTTCTTAATATCGGGTATAATTTTCTCTAAAGTAGGACTTGAGTAAAGCTCGTCTTGTTTTATTCCGGTAAGCATTAATACATTATCGGAAACTGTTTTAAGCGGATTAACTGTTTTTGTGAATTTTTCTTTAATTTTTCCATTTTTAAAAGAAATAAGCCCAACTTCAATTATTGTTTCAAGTTTCGGGTCCAAACCCGTCGTTTCCAGATCGACAGCTACAAAAGACTTAATGTTTTCCATAAACAAGACCTTTCAATTTAGAAACTTCGTTAGGGGTGAGGAGGCGCCACTGCCCGGTTTTAAGTCCTGATACCTTGAGAGTACCGATTCTTATACGTTTAAGACGTTCCGCCCTGTATCCCAGTATGCCCAGCATTCTTCTTATTTCTCTGTTTTTTCCTTCCTTCAGAGTTATATTTACTCTTTTACCTTTTTTAAAGATAACTCTGCTTGCCTTAAGATGTTCATCCCCGATCCAAATGCCTTCTTCCATTTTTTTTAGCTCATCCCCGGGAGTTCTTGGTAATGTAACTTCATACTCTTTCTCAATTTCGAAAGAAGGATGGGTTAAACCATGTACGAGATCACCGTCATTTGTTATCAAAAGAAGACCTTCAGATTCTTCATCTAATCTTCCTACAGGAACCAAACCTTTTTCTTTACAAGAAATAAAATCCATTACTGTTTTTCTCCCCAATTCGTCGGAAACAGTAGTGATTACTTTTCTCGGTTTATTTAAAATTATATAAGTCCAAAATTCGGGAATCTTAACTGGCGTATCTTTGAATTCTACTAAGTCCTCTTTAGGATTTACCCGAAAAAAAGGTTCATATATAACCTTTCCGTTAACTTTAACCAGTCCTTTTTCAATTAGAGCTTTCGCTTCCCTTCTGGAAGCTAATCCCGCTCTCGCCAAAAAACGCTGAATCCTCATCCTCTATCGGAGGGAGATCCTTTAGGGATTCCAAATGAAAAGTTTCTAAAAACTTGCCGGTTGTACCATATAGGAACGGATGACCAAAAACGTTTTCTTTTCCCACTACTTTTATCAAACCTGCATCCTGGAGAGTATGGATTACTCCGGAACTATCCACTCCTCTTATCATTTCTACATCTCTGCGTGTTACAGGCTGCTTGTAAGCTATAATAGCAAGCGTCGTTAAAGCAGCTTGAGAAAGATATAATTCTCTCTTACCCGTTAATCGTTTTATTAGTTCAGAAAATTCAGGCTTAGTAAAGAGGCCGTATCCTTTATTCACTTTTTTGATAACAAATGCTCTATCGGTTTCCGCATATTCTTTTTCGAGGAGGGCAAGCGTTTTCTCTATAGTCCCAACGTCGCAATCCAGTACTTCAGCCATTTTTCTGGAACTTAATGGTTCAGATGAAACAAACAATAAAGCTTCTACCGATTTTTTAAATTTTTCAATAATCTGCATATCTCTTCAATTTTCAATATATAACCTAAACAGATAAAAATCAAGACGAAAATCAGCCCTCCTAAAATAAACGATAAGATATATCCGCTTACTTTCTGTATATAAATTACAGGAATGGTAGCAATAATTGAAACAAGAATTAAATGAAAGAAAAACAAACTTAGGTCTATTAATACTTTACGGTAAGGTTTGATTAACAGGACAAACTGAATAATACCCGATACAGAAACCGCAAGAGCCAAACCTCTAACTCCCAATCGGTTTAGTAGAATTACTGCTAAAATAATATTGATTATCATCGCAACGTAGCTTATTTTCATGGGAGTCCTTGTGTCTTTTCTGGAAAAATATACATTCCCTATAACTTTGTTCCCTGCTATAAAAGGAATGCCAATAAGATAAAAGAGAAGAATGGCGGAGGTTTGCAGCGAGTCCTCTATCAGAAAAGCGCCGTGTTCATAAATGATTCGCACGACAGATAGACGAACAGAGAACAGAAAAAAAACTGAAGGAATAGAAAGTAAGAAAACAGCTCTTAAGGATGATAATATATAGGGATATTGATCGAGTTTCGAGGCAGCTTTCCTTGAAAGTTCGGGTAGGGAAACTGCTGCGACAGCTACGCCGAACATCCCTAGAGGTAACTGCATTATCCTGTAAGCATAACTTAAGTGGGATATGTTTCCCGCGGGAAGCAGGGATGCAAGGAAAAGAGTAACTGCTACATTTATTCTCGTTGCCGCATATGCAAAAAAAACGGGGATTAAAAGAAGAAATGATTGTTTTACACCGGAGTGACGTAAGCGAGGCTTTTTTAACCTGATTCCGGATTTAGGAAGGAAAAAAAGTAGAAATAAAAGTTGAATTACGCCACCGGCGAGAATCCCGGTAGCGGCTCCATAAATACCTAATTTTTTATATAATAAAAGAGAAAATAAAATAACCGAGATATTAAAAAAAACAGTATAAATTCCAGTTACAAAGAAACGGTCAAAATACATGAGAATACCGATGAATACAGAAGCAAGAGAAATAAATATAAGGAATGGGAACATTATTCTGGTAAGTTTAACGGCCAGTTGGTATTGTAGAGGATTTTGGCTGAATCCTCTCGCAAGAAAAGAAATTAGAACGGGAGAAAATATAATCCCAAGCGTTACTACGACCAGAAGTATTGTTATAAGGGGGAAAAGAAAAGAAGATAAATATTCATTTGCGCTTTCTTGTCCTTTTTTTGAATGATATTCAGAAAAAACAGGCACAAAAGCCGCATTCATTCCACCTTCGCCGAAGAAATCTCTAAGGAGGTTGGGTATATTGAAAGCGACCCTGAAAGCATCCATCAAAGCAGAAGAGCCAAACAAATATGCGAAAGCAACTTCCCTTCCCAGCCCGGTTATTCTCGATAATAAGGTTCCTATACTGAATCCACCAACTTTTTTCAATTTCATAATAAGTTTACCTTAATAAAGCCTCCTCTGTTTGTTGAGTAGTTAAGTTGGTGAGTGGTTGAGTGGCACGATTTAACTATTTGACGACTTAACCACTTAACTTGGGATGGGGGTGTAATAGGGGTAAAATCGGGGCGAGTGGATTTGAACCACCGACCTCCTGCTCCCGAAGCAGGCGCG
>CAZHNS010000021.1:0-43583 GCA_964534175.1 uncultured bacterium
GACAGAAGATGGAAGCATTCTCCTTCATTCCTTTGTTAAAAAGAGATGCTTTCACAACTCTGTGGTCCGTTTTTTCATAGGCGGGACTTACTACCATAATACCGTAATCTGTAGCCAGTTGTTCTCTTACTGCTTTCATCACTTTTTCACTTTGTTCCTCATTCGCATGACCGCTCAAAACAGACCAGGATTGCGGATTAAGCCAGAGAGAACCTTCTTCGTTTTCTTTTGAGCCAAATTTCATACCATCATACCTGTATGCCCGGATAAACCATTCTCCGTCCCAGGTATGTTTTTCTAAGTTCTCATCCAGAGTCTCGAGATGAGTTTTTGCCCATTCTACCTCTTTGGATTTTCCAAGCATCTCGCAAATATCGATATAAGTTTTAAGCGCGTAACGTAGTTGAAATGCGACAAAAACTGTTTCACCTTCATACCCGAGTTCGAGACAGTCGTTCCAATCCGCGTACAAACCACATGGAAGGCCATGTGCGCCTATGTGATCGAGACTGAACTGTATAGCCTGTTTCATATGCCCGAGCACAGTATCTTCACCTTTATCCGCGTAGGGAAGTACCTTATCATAAAATGAAATATCTCCCGTTTCTTTCACATACGCGGGAATTGTGTTAAAAAGCCACATACAATCATCAGAGCGAAAGTCTTCTCTTTGGGGGGGGTCTTCTTCTCCGGGATTATGAGCCCAGGGTCGGACAACCGGCATTGCTCCGCCCGATGAAACCTGACCTGTTATCATAAGTTCTAACCGTTTGCCCGCTTCCTCGGGGATTAAATGCAACACGCCCAGAATATCCTGCACCGTATCCCTGTAACCCAATCCATCGCGTTCTCCGCTGTAAACCAAACTGGCTGCTCTAGACCAGGTATAGGTGATGAGGCAATTAAATGGATTCCACATATTCATCATACTATCAAATTCCGGATCGGGTGTTTTAACTAACATGCCTTCCAATCTGCTGTGCCAGTACTCTTTAACCTTATTAAATTCATCGTGAACCTTATTTATATCTCCAAATTCCTCAATTGCTTTCTTCCCTTCAGCAGCTGCTTTACCGATGCCCATAATAACAACCATTTCTTTTGATTCTCCCGGTTCTAAATCGACGTCTATCTGCAAAGTACCGCAGCCATTGTCACCTTTAGCGAGAGAATTTTTACACTCCCCCTTTTCTACAACCAATGGATTGTTATAAGAACGATAAGGTCCCAGAAAAACGTCTCGGTCTGTATCATATCCGGTTGCTTCGGCGCTGGCAACGCCAAGAAATGTATGACGGTTGCCGTCGTGATTTTCGAAATCACTGCTTGTGTCATCCGGGAGCAGAACATTTATCCCATGGTCGATTATGTTATCCACTACATCCATACCTAGAATAGCCTGAGTGTATTGAAGGTTAACAGTATCCTGCCACATAAACCAGTTGTTGGTGTATTCTACAAAAGTAAACAATCTCATGGCACGCCTTTTAGAATCCTCATTCGTTATTTTGAAATTCCAACATTCGAAATAGCGGTCTAGCGGAACAAAATACGTTGTCTCGGTTTTAATTTTGGAATATTCTGAGGATATAATTGTATAGGCGGTTCCGTGCCGGCACTGTGACTTATATTTGTCAAGCGGTTTACCCACGGGCTGCCATGAAGCAGACCAGAAATCTTTACTTTCCCGGTCATGAATATAAATATAACGTCCGGGTTGGTCCATGGGAATCGAGTTGAAGCGAAGACGCATAAACCGTCCCTGAGCCGAAGATTTTAAAAAACTGTATCCACCGGCGTTATTCGTGATGATTGCTCCGTATTCCGTAGAGCCAAGGTAATTACTCCATGATTTTGGCGTATCCGGCCGGTCTATAACATATTCTTTATTCTTATCGTCAAAATATCCGAATTGCATGATTTCCCCTTTCCAGATCTACTTATTAGGGTTCGATTTAATATAATCGATTAATTCATCTACCTGTGTAAAGGCAAGCGAACAAGTAGTATCAGCCGAACCATAAAAAATTGCTATTCTTCCCTTTTTTGCACATTGAAGTGTTGCACAGGGGAAAGTAACATTATCAACAAATCCGGTCCTTTCGTAAGGGGCTTCGGGAGTAAGGATGTAATTCTCACAGTCAACAATAACCTTTGATGGATCGTCTATGTCCAACAATGCTGCCCCCATGCTGTATATGAAGCCGCTGCAGGATTGGCAAACGCCGTGGTATATCATTAACCAGCCTTCGGTAGTCTCTATCGGAATGGGTCCCGCGCCAAGTTTCACGTTTTTCCACCAGTAATGGGTTGTAGCCATTACTAAACGGTGTTTACCCCAATACGTCATATCAGGACTCTGGCTGAGATAGATATCTCCAAATGGTGTGTGTCCATTATCACTCGGTCGGTTGAGCAAAACAAAGTTACCATTTATCTTTCGCGGAAATAAAACCCCGTTACGGTTAAAAGGTACGTAAGCGTTTTCAAGCTGGATGAAAGTTTTGAAGTCTTTGGTTTTAGCGATTCCTATCGTAGGACCATTAAAGAAGTTGCACCAGGTGATGTAATAAGTCCCTTCTATCTCGACCAGTCTTGGGTCGTAACCATATAGAATTGGTTTTGCCGGAGAACCGTCTTCATTCTGAAACTTAATTATTTTTTCTTCGATATTCCAGTGGATTGCGTCTTTGCTTCTCCCTAGATGTAAATTTGGGTATCCGTTCTTGTGGTCAGCTCTAAAGGCACCGATGAATTCACCTTTGTAAGGAATTATAGCGCTGTTAAAAACTCTTAAGCCATTTAAGACATCCGTTCCAATTACAGGATTTTTATCGTATCTCCATACAACGTCCTTACATCCCTCAGGTCTATCCTGCCAGGGAATGTTTGGAAGCGGGTCACCAATAATTGTGTTTCCCATTTTTACTCCTCTGTATTGTTCTCAAGCTGTTGCAGCATTTGCTTCGCCGCTTTCTTTTCTTCTCTTTGTGAGATCGGCTACTACTTTTTTCATGGTATCTTCATCTAATTTATAGAAAGTAAGAGCAACAATAGCCAATCCGCCCGCAATGGCAGGAACGATACCAATTAATGCCCTTAATCCACTCAACACTCCCTGTGTCGGTGCAACATTAGCCTGGAACCCAACTAGTGAAAGCAGCATGGCGGCAAAAGCAGAACCGATAGCCCATCCGAATTTCTGCGACATTGTCGAAGCAGAAAATACCAGTCCGGTAGCTCTTCTTCCCTTCTTCCATTCCGAATGATCGGCAGTATCGGCATACATTGCCCAGATTAAAGGTGTCAAAGGCGCTCCGGAAAGAGAACCTATAATTTGCAGGACAAACATCATTGTAACGTGGTGCGGTTGTAAAAATAGATACCCGGCCATTGTAGCAATTGTAATCAGAAAAAGTGTCATAAAGGCTTTCTTCTTACCTAAAATTCTTGCAATCAATTTAGTGCTTAACATGGCAAGGACCGACAAAGCCTGATTGATACCATTAAACCATGAAGTCAACGTTACAAAATCAAAAGTGCGTACTTTACCAAAAAGATTAATGTTCTGTGTTCCTACATAATATTTAAAGTAATGCGGGGTAATACTAATCCTGGTTGCAAAACACAATATCATAAACATTGTAGTAATTAATAATATTACCCAGGGCTTGTTGGAAAATAAATCCTTAAGATCTTGAGAGATAGGTGTTTTTTGTGTTGTGGGAGGACTTACTCTCTCTCTTGTAGAAACAAAAGTTATGAAAAAGAACACAACAGCAGCGGCTCCAAAAATCATCATAGTTCTTTGAAAACCAGGAGCTAAATCGCCCCCACCCAATTTTTTTGCCATAGGGAGGGCAGAGAACGAAACAATCGTTCCGGCTGCAAAAGCAAAAGCGTATTTAAAAGATGCTACACTGGTTCTTTCTATCGGATCAGGGGTAATGACACCCATTAATGCAGAATAAGGTATGTTGATAGCTGTGTATGCCATCATAAATAAAATGAAAGTTATATACGCGTAAACCAGTTTTCCCGTTGCGCTTAGATCGGGGCTTGTAAAAGTCAAAACGGCTATGACAGCAAGCGGAATGGACATCCAGATCAAATAGGGTCTGAATTTACCCCAACGTGTATTAGTACGGTCAGCTATCATACCCATCATAGGATCATTAATTCCGTCCCATAATCTCGATACCAGTATCATGGTTCCCGCAGCTGCAGCAGTTATACCGAATACATCGGTATAAAAGAATAATAAATAAGCTGTAATCATCTGCCAGAATAAAACCGAGGCTAGATCACCAAAGCCATAACCGACTTTTTCCTTTATTGATAGGCTACGAACCTCTGTACTCATAATTACCTCCTTATCCTAAGTGAACATTGTTTATGTTTAAAGTTTTCCGTTAATAATATCATTATTATTTATGCTTTTTCCAGCTTGTTATACCAGTTGAATTTCAAGAATATCGATGTTACCGCAAGTACAGCAATACTTATGAACATACCGTTAAACTGTCTGATTATAAGATATATAGGAATTAAAACGAAAGTTAGCTGCCAGACGATACCTACAACAACATTGATCATGTCACGTGAGAAGCTCTTATTTCTCTCAAAATCAGGATCTAATTTCTTTACCTTTTCATAAACCGGTCTCCAGAGTCCCCATGGTCTTACCTTTTTGTAGAAGTCTATAAGAACTTCATCTTTTTCCGGTTTTGTTAGGAGAGTTCCTAAAATTGAAGCAATAGTACTTATAACAAGTATAAACGGGAAAAGAGCGAGATTTGTTTGAATACCGAATAAAACATCGGGATTACCGATGGCGAGAGGCAAGAATATAGCTGCCAACATACCGGAGGCCATGCCCCAGAAGTATCCATAACCGTTAAATCTCCACCAGTACCACTTAAGAACATTTGGAGCCATATACCCGCCCCAGAGACCCGACACAATCCACATAGTAATTTGATATATAGATTTGCCCAACATACCGAAAATTATCCCAAGGATTATAAGTGCGATAGAACTCAGGTAACTAACTAACACATATTTTCTGTCTGGGGCATTTTTGTTTATATACCTCTTGTAAATATCATTTGCGATATAAGAGGCGCCGCAGTTTACAGTGCCACTGTAAGTACTCATAAAAGCTGCAAGTAATCCGGCAAGTATCAGTCCCATAAGACCTACAGGTACGAAATTATGTATTACATGGGGCAGAATCTGTTCAAAATCCACGCTTGCCCCCATTGCATTAATCTGAACTCTGAAGAAAACAAAACCCAGTACACAGATACCCGTTACAAGCAGGTAACGTGGTAAGAATAAGACAACGGTAACAAACCA
Organism: uncultured bacterium; assembly: GCA_964534175.1. Lineage (GTDB taxonomy): Bacteria > Hydrothermota > UBA3072 > UBA3072 > UBA3072 > JAFGHJ01. The sequence continues at coordinate 5,359 of CAZHNS010000021.1, forward strand.
ACTCATAAGAGATGCTTCCTTTGGGTTTCTAGTCGAAAGAATTCTCTGCATATCATAATTCGGTGCCGGCCCGGCCGCACTAACCAATACTCCTTTGAAAAGCATCATCATTAAAACAATGCCGAACAGCGAGAAACCGTCACTTGCTATTCTACTATTTATCGCGGGTATCAAATTAGACCAGTCCAGCCCGAGATTAGTCCATCCAAACCTTAGACTCGCCCACCCTTCTGGTAACGCAGCTTGTATAGCTTGGGGTGAGACATGAATTATTGTTATATATGCAATTGCAATAGATGCAATAACCATAATAACAAACTGAAAAAGGTCGGTAACCAGAACTCCGAACATACCTCCAGCAACAATATAAATACTCGCAATACCCATTATAATTATTGCATACGTGTTTGCAGAAAACTGCCACGGCAGAAATATCTGAGAAAACTTTCCTATTCCTTGAAACGCGTAGGCGAGAAAGCCGATAGCACTTATTAATGCAAATACAACTACGCTAATATCTGAGAGTTTCGATCCCATACCGTGACCGAATCTTGTTTTTATCCACTCCGCACCGGTTATAACTCCAGAACGTCTTAACCAGGCAGAAAGATATACCATAAGAAAAACCTGGTTAAACACGGGCCAAACCCACGGGATAAAGGCTCCTTTCAGTCCGTAAATAAAAGTCCATGTTACTAACATCATGGTACCCGTTATATCGAACATACCTGAGGCGTTTGCCAGTCCCAAAAAGTAAAACGGTACTTTATTCCCGCCAAGGAAGTAAGATCTTAAGTCCTTGGAAGCCCATTTTTTAACAGCTGTCCCGATAATAACTACAATTACAAAATAAGCTAATATAATGCTTATATCAACTTTATTCATAATACCCCCTTATGTTAAATTAAAAATAAAATCTTGCTTATAGAAAGAAAAAATCATCCAAGATTCACTTCAACTTCGTGAGTCTTTCCGTCGCCGTGTATTGGGACTTTATTTCCCTCTATCTCTTTACCATCTACTTTTAAACTTTTTATTCCTTTGCTTTTCTTATCAGGATTGTTGACTTTTATGTCATAAACCGCACCCCTGAATTTTCTTCTGATTTTAAAGCCTTCCCAATCAGAGGGAATACAGGGGTCGACAATAAGACCATCGTAATCCGGTCTTATTCCGAGAATATACTGCGTGATTGCTACGTAATTCCAGGCAGCGGTGCCTGTAAGCCAGGAATTCTTAGCCTCACCCTGTATGTAAGCATCTTTTCCCGAAACCATTTGAGAATATACGTAGGGCTCGGTTTTATGAATTTCGCTTATTTCTTCAAGATATGCCGGGGCTATTCTTCTATAGTAGTCAAAAGCTTCATTCCCTCTACCTATAACAGTCTCGGCGATCATAATCCAGGGGTTATTATGGCAGAAAACACCTGCGTTTTCCTTGTAACCCGGAGGATAGCTGGATATTTCTCCTAAATTGAGATAATATTTTGAATAGGCAGGATTGTTAAGAACAATTCCATACTTGCATAAAAGTCTTTCTTTTACAGAATCGAGTGCCTGCTTCGCCTTACCGTCACCTACCCCTATGCCAGCCATAATACAGAAGCCCTGGGATTCAATAAATATCTTTCCTTCTTCATTCTCATCGCTTCCCACTTTATCTCCGTTATCGTCATAAGCCCTTATGAACCAATTTCCATCCCAACCGTGCTTATTTATTGTATCTATCATGTTATTTATATGTTTATCCGCTTCCTTAGCCTCATCTTCTTTTCCGATTCTCCTGCAAATTTCTTCGAATTCCCTTCCATAACATACAAACATACCTGCAATCAAAACAGATTCCGCAACTTTCCCCTCTTTGTTTTCAGTGGTTTGAAATGAATCGTCAGGATTTTCAGAAAAACAGTTGAGGTTTAGACAATCATTCCAGTCCGCCCTGCCTATAAGAGGCAGCTTATGGGGCCCAAGATTGTTAACGACATGATAAAATGACCTCTTTAAATGTTCAAACAGACTTTTTGCTTTACTTTCATCATTATCAAATGGAACGGACTCATCAAGTATTGAAGAATCTCCGGTCTCTTTTATGTAAGCGGAAACTGAAGCAATTAGCCATAGAGGATCGTCATTAAAGTTTCCACCTATTTCATTATTTCCTCTTTTCGTAAGAGGCTGATACTGATGATACGCGCTTCCGTCTTCCATTTGCGTGGCAGCAATGTCAAGAATTCTCTGCTTTGATTTTTCGGGTATCTGATGGATACATCCCAGTAAATCCTGATTCGAATCCCTAAAACCAAATCCTCTGCCAATACCGGATTCAAAATATGAAGCGCTTCTCGACATATTATAAGTGGTAATACACTGATAAGGATTCCATATATTTACCATTCTCGATAGCTTATCATCTGAATGCTCTATTCCATAAATAGAAAGGAGTTCGTCCCAGTAATTGCTAATAGCAGTCAACTCTCTATTTACATCTTCCGAAGAGCTAATTTTGGATATCATCTCTTCTGCTTTAGTTTTATTTATAATTCCGGGACTTTCCCATTTGTTATTTTTATCATTCTCCACATAACCGAGAATAAATATATAATCTTTAGTTTCCCCAGGCTCTAGTTCGACTTCTAAACAATGTGAACCGATTGGCTGCCATCCGTGAGCTTCAGAATTGCGTGATTTTCCTTCAATTACAGCGTTGGGAGAAGAAAAACCGTTGTAAAGTCCCAGAAAATCCTCCATCTGCGTGTCATAACCTTTGATTTCTGAATTTACAGAGTAAAAGGAGAAATGATTTCTTCTTTCCCTGTACTCTGTTTTATGGTATATAACGGAATTTTTAATTTCCACCTCGCCTGTGGAAAAATTTCTCTGGAAGTTTGTCATATCATCATAGGCATTCCACAGACAGAATTCGACGAATGAAAAAAGTTTAAATTTTTTCGTAGAATCGGATTTGTTTGTAAGGCGTACCCTTTGAATTTCACCATTAAACCCGAGGGGGACAAAATATAGAACCTCTGCTTCAAGGTTATTTCTCTCTCCAGTGATTTTTGTATAACCTAGTCCGTGTCGGCATTCATATTTATCTAATTTTGCCTTTACAGGTTTCCAGCCAGGTGTCCATACGTCACCGTTGTCGTTTATATAGAAATATTTTCCGCCGTCATCAACGGGGATATTGTTGTAGCGGTATCGGGTAACTCTTCTAAGTCTTGCATCTTTGTAAAAACTATAGCCGCCGGCAGTATTGGAAATTAAAGAGTAAAAACAATCATAACCAAGATAATTAATCCACGGATAAGGAACATTAGGATCAGTAATTACATACTCTCGATGTTTGTCTTCAAAATACCCAAATCTCATAAAAACTCCCTCCTCTTATTTATTATGATACGCGATGTATAAAAAACTACTATTAAGGTCAGAACAGCATGATTTAAGCAGTCAATAATAATAAGCTTTATTGAATTGTCAAGAGCGATTAAGTATTTTGTTATCAAGGCTTTAAGTTGAAGACCATCTCCAAACCCTTAAGTTGGGGTAAGGAAAGAGTACATATATTCTTTGAATCTATTTTGAATTATTAAATTGAAAGATATAAGAATGCATATAAAAAAAGAGGGCTGTTTTCACAGCCCTCTTTAGTTTCTATTTAGGTTTCTTACTTTACTTTTATTTCGATCTCTTTAGGTTTTTCTCTTTCTGTTTTTGGAAGTGTAACGATTAGGATTCCGTCTTTAAACTCGGCATTCACCTTTTTTTCGTCTAAATCAGATGCAAAACTAAAGGCCCTTCGGAAATTTCCATAGGATCTTTCTACTCGAAGATAAGATTCGTCTTCTTCCTTAATCTCTTCCTTTTTTTCGCCTTCTACCAGAAGATTATTTTCCTTTATTTTAATCTTCAAATCCTTTTTATCTATTCCCGGTACTTCTACGGTTACCGTGTATTTATCGTCATCTTCTTTTACATCTGCTAACGGATATAATCCTCTGCTGGAGACAGTGCCGCCGAAACCTTTTAAAAAATCCTTCATTACGCTGTCAAAGTCTTCTCTAATATCAAAAAACCTATCTAACGGATCATAACTCACTAAACCTTTCTTAATCATAAAATGCCTCCTTTTTAAGATTCTTTACTCGTCTTCCATATATACAGACGAGAGAATCCGTAAAAAGTTCCGCTCCGTTTTGTTTTTTTGCCCGGTTTGACAATCTTAGTGTAGGGTTCTTGACTTGTCGTTATTATTGGTTAAATTAAAAATATAATTATATATTTTCCTAAGATGGAGGTTTAAATGATAGGTAATTTAACGGATGATATGTTGCAGGCTTTTTTAGAGACAGTGCCGTTCGAATTTTCAGTGTTAGATAAAAACGATAAAGTTCTCGCCTGGAATAAACATAAAACGAGAATATTTAAAAGACCCGTTGGAGTAGTTGGTAGAGATGTTCGAGATTGCCATCCCAAGAAAAGCCTGGAGAAAGTTGAAAAAATACTTAAGGAAATGAAGTCCGGAAAGAGAGAAAAGGCTGGATTTTGGATAGACCTTCCTTTGGAAGGGAAAGGAAAGCAGAAAATTCTTATCGAATACTTTGCCCTTAGAGGCAAATCGGATAAGTATATAGGGTGCCTTGAGGTTACTCAAAACATAACAGATATACAGGCGATAAAAGGAGAAAAACGCCTGCTCGATTGATTTTGAAGATCCAAGTTCATCTTTTTGTTATTGCAGGCCAAAGATTTTAGACTTCCACCTTTTGTTGTTAGCAAAAAGTTTTTGCCAATCAACTAATCAACCAATTCACTAATTCACCATTTTTGCCTTTGAGGCAAAAATTCACCCCTTGACAAAAACGAAAATAAGAATATATTATTAGTAGTTCTACTAATTCTATAGAACTGATAGAATAAAAATTTAAAATTGGGGGTTAAAATGGCTGAAATAAAAGTTGATTGCGTAAACGAGACGTGCCCAGTTCCTTTAGTAGAAACGAGGAAAGCTTTGAGGAAAGCCTCTAAGGGTGATGTAATTGAAGTCAAGGGAACGCATCAATCTTCCAAAAAGGAAATACCTATGGCGGTAAAATCGATGGGGTTAGAGCTTTTGGGCGTCGAGGAAAAAGGTGGTGTGTGGTCGATTAGGATTCGCAAGTAGGGGGAGAAATGAATAAAAAAGCAACTTTAATAGTGCATAGCGGAGATTTAGATAAAGTTATGAGTGCTTTTATAATAGGTCTGGGCGCTCTGTCTATGGGTATGGATGTTTCTATGTATTTTACGTTTTGGGGTCTCGAGCGTCTTAAAAAGGGTAAATTGGACAAAGCTTCGCTTTCAAGAATGAATATGTTCGGGCTCGGCAGATGGATGATAAGACGGAAGATGAAGCAGGCAGGTGTTGCTTCTCTCGATAAAATGCTTTCCGATTTCGTCGAGCTTGGAGGAAAAATACTCGCCTGTGATATGACAATGGAGATAATGGGTGTAAGCAAGGAAAATTTAAAAGATGATGTGATAAGTAATTATTGCGGTGTAGGTACTTATATAAAAGAAGCAATGGAGTCTGATGTAACTCTGTTTATTTAGAGGTGATAAATATGGAGAAAAAGACGATTTATTTTGATAATGCAGCTTCAAGCAGAATGGATGAAAGGGTTCTGGAGGCAATGAAACCCTACTTTTTTGATGTTTATGCAGTCGCAACATCCGAGTTTGGGTATTCTCTCGGAATAGAAGCAAGGGAAGCTCTGGATGATGCGAGAGCAAAAATAATGTCTAAAATGGGAAATCCTAAAGGAAAGTTAATTTTTACTTCAGGGAGTACGGAATCGAGTAATATCGCTATAAAAGGAGTAGTGAGGAAGCTAAAAGGTGAGAAAGGAAATCATATAGTCATATCTAAAATAGAAGACTTTCCCGTTTTAAACAGCGCAAAATCCCTGGAAAGAGAAGGATTTAAAGTTACATATCTAAACGTCGATAAATACGGTCTAATTGATATAGGTCAGCTTAAAGATTCGATTGGCAAAGAAACAATATTGGTCTCGATTCAGCACGCTAATCAGGAGATAGGCACAACCCAGGATATAGAAGCCATAGCCGAAATATGCGATAAAAATAATGTGATCTTCCATTCCGATGCTACACATTCTTTCATGAGAGTTCCCCTCGATCTGAGCAAGTTAGGTGTGGATCTGCTGACAGTGTCCGCGCATACAATACATGGTCCCAAGGGCATTGGAGCCCTTTACGTAAGAGAAGGAGTTCCCGTAGCGAAATGGATCGACGGAGGCTTTCAGGAGTTTGATTTGCGGGCGGGAGTTGAGAATATTCCCGGAGCGGTTGGTTTCGCTAAAGCAGTCGAGCTGGTAACTAAAGAAGAAAACGAAACACTTAACAATTTGCGGGACTATCTTATAGAAAAAATTCAGAATGAAATACCCTATACTACTCCGAATGGTCATCCGCAAAAAAGAGTTCCCCATAATGCCAATATAACTTTTCATTATGTCGAAGGAGAATCCATTACGCTTCATCTCGACATGAAGGGTTTTGCCGTCAGTACAGGTTCTGCCTGTTTTAGCAAATCTCTTGAGGCAAGCCACGTGATATTGGGTATAGGCGGTGACCATGAAAGGGCTCACGGTTCTGTCCGTTTTACCTTCGGAAGATTCAACAAAAAGGAAGATGTAGACGAGGTAGTAGAAGCTCTTAAGGAAATAGTAACACAATTGAGAGTAATTAGCCCTCTTAAAGGAGAGAAAGTGAGGTAAAGATGAAATTCCCATACAGTGAAAAAGTTCTTGAACATTTCAGAAATCCCAGAAATGTAGGAAGTATTGAAAATCCTGATGGAAAATCGACGGAAGGCAGTCCCGCCTGCGGCGATATGGTTTCGGTTTATATTAAGGTAGATGAAAATACAAAGAAGATTAAGGATATAAAATTCGAATCCTATGGGTGTGCTTCAAACATAGCTACCGGTTCCATAATAACGGAATTGGCAAAGGGGAAAACCCTGGAAGAAGCTAAAAAAATAGACTGGAAAGAGGCTTCGGACGCGCTTGGAGGATTGCCCAAAATAAAAACACACTGTTCCGTTCTAGCGGTGGATGGCCTCCGGGCTGCAATTACCAATTACGAGGAAAAACACGGTCTTGTTAAGGAAAAAGTCCCAACAACGAAAGAGATTGTATTGAAGAGACTAAGACACGTTATGAATCCCCTGGCGGGGCTCGACCTTGTAAGAACTAATTTGATTGAAAGCATTAAGGTAGAAAACGGAATCGTCGAAGTAAAGGTGGATCTTCCCGAAGAGCATCAATTTGCAAACAATATCAGGGAAGAAATAATTGAGAAGCTTGAGAGTTTATGGGATATTGAGAAGGTCCTTGTTAGTTTTTCAGTTTAAAAAATAAAAAAGGAGTAAAGATGATAAAAGAAAAAAAGGAAAGTAAAATGAAAGAAAAAGTTTATGAAGCTTTAAAAGATATTAGACCGTCTTTACAGGCTGATGGAGGAGATGTTGAATTGGTCGAAGTCACAGGAAAAGGAGTCGTGAAGGTCAGGCTGGTGGGGGCTTGTTCTGGTTGTATGTTGTCTTCGATAACTTTGAAGTCCGGAATAGAACGTTACCTGAAACAGCAGGTTCCGGAAATTAAAGAAGTGGTTGCTGTTTGATGATGATAGGTTATAGTGAGGATTGAGAAAGTGAATATTAAAAGGAGGTTTTTATAGGATGAAATTTTCAACGAAAACGAGGTATGGAATGAGAGCGATGATAGAACTTGCTAATTGTTATAAGGATAAGCCGATCCTTTTGAAGGATATTTCAAAGCGCCTGGGGATTTCTATGAAGTATCTCGATCATATTATATCTTCTTTAAAAGCTAGAGGTTTAATCGTAAGATTAAAAGATGGGTATGTTCTCGGTAGAGCTCCCGGAAGGATAAAATGTGATGAGATAGTAGATATCCTGGAGGGTTCTTTGAATCCCGTTGCTTGTATAGATTCGCCGTCCGTTTGTAAAAAGTATAGTAAATGTAAAGCAAAAAAAGTGTGGAAAAAAGTCGGCACGACCTTGCGAGAAACATTAAAATCTTTTACGTTAGAGGATTTAATAAACAATAATATATAAAAAACTTTTAAAGGGGGAATAATGGATGTAAAGCATGTCGAAGGAGAAAAAAGAGGTAAGATAATGCTCTATGCTATATCCACCTGTGTATGGTGTAAGAAAACAAAAAGATTGTTGGGCGATTTAAATGTCGACTATCATTATGTTGATGTCGATCTTCTGGGTGAGGAAGAAAAAGAAAAAGCGGAAGAGGAAGTGAGACAATGGAATCCTTTGTGTTCTTTCCCAACACTAGTTATTAATGATGAAGAGTGCGTGGTGGGTTTTGACGAGGAAGAAATAAGGAGTAAGATACCTAATGAGTGAAATCGATATTTCAAGAGAACAAATCGATAAGCTATATAAGAAATTAGATAAAGATGCGGAGGCTTCCGGATATCATTTAAATCCTGATGAAGCATTTACAAGAGAGTTGGTGGAGGGTTTGCTGATAAATGAGGAGAGATACGGCTACTGGGCGTGCCCGTGCCGCCTTGCGTCCGGAAAGAAAGATGAAGATCTGGATATAATTTGTCCCTGTGATTACAGAGATCCGGATTTAAACGATTATGACACCTGTTATTGCGGACTTTACGTCTCGCAGGCTATCGTAGATGGAGAAAAAGAAGTGAAAAAAATACCGGAGAGGAGATCTCCCAAGAGGGAAAGAGAAAAAATGAAAAAAGAGTCGGAGGAAAATAAAATCGGGCAATCGAAGTTATCTAAACCCATATGGCGCTGTAAGGTTTGCGGATATCTCTGCGGTCGGGACGAGCCCCCAGGAGTATGTCCTATATGTAAGGCTAAAAAAGAAAGGTTTGAGAAGTTTTTGGAATGATAAATAAGTTGAATAATAAAAGAAAAGCAACTAAGCAAATAGAATTTCTTAAAAAGGGGGAAATTAAATGAAAGTCTTAAAGGGCATAAGTGCAAACACAGGTTTGGCTAGAGGAGTTGCTGCTGTTTACACTGAGGAAGTTGAAGAAAATATTCCCCATTATATGATTGAAGAGGAAAAGATAGAGAAAGAAATCAATCGTTTAAAAGAAGCATATGGTAAAACAAAAGAAGCAATAGAACAAATGCTAAAGGTGTCCGAAGAAATATTCGGCAAAACCGGTCAGGAGATATTCGCCGCCCATGGGACTATTTTAGAGGATGAAGCATTATTTGAAGAGATAGTTTCTCTTATAAAGAAAAGGCTAATTAACGCCGAACACGCGGTCAATGATGTTTTCGATAGTTATAAGGAAAAATTTAAACAAAAGGACTATCATTTTTCGGAAATAACTCATGATATTGCCGATGTTAGAAATCGCCTGCTTTCTTCTTTTGACGGTATTTCCGGACAGTTCGAATGTCCTGAAGGTGAAAGAGCGCCTGTCGTTGTGGTTTCGAGAACTTTAAGCCCTTCTATGGTTTTAAATATAGCTGAGAGTGATGTACTTGCTTTTATTACCGAAGAAGGCGGTCTTACGTCTCACGCGACGATTCTTGCTCAGAATTTTGGTGTACCAATCATTTTTGGTATTGAAGTAGCAGAAAATATAGATTGCGGGGATGAGATAATAGTCGATGCTTCGATAGGTAAGGTTTTTGTTAACCCCGATAAGAAAACAGAAAAATATTACGATAAAAAGATAAAAGAAGCGGAGAAACGAAAGCAGTTCTGTGTTGTTAAAGAGGAGGAGCCTACTCAAACTAAAAAGGGAGTGCGGCTTTCGTTAAAAGCTAATATCAGTTTGCAAGCTGAAATAAAGTTGCTGGAGGGTTTGAATTATGATGGGGTAGGTCTTCTTCGCTCGGAATTTTTATTCGCAAACCGTAGTGAAGCGCCCTCCGAGGAGGAGTGGTTTAAGGTTTATAAAAATATTGCTGAAGCCGCAAAAGGTAAGAGTGTAGATATAAGATTTCTGGATATTAGCGGAGATAAGATGCCTGCGTATTTACAACTACCTTCCAGAGAGAACAATGATTTAGGAATAAGAGGTGCGCGAGCTATAGACATTTTCTATGATATGTATTTAAATCAGACTAAGGCGATGCTTAGAGCTTCTGCTTACGGAAATTTGAGATTGTTATATCCTATGATATCGGATATCTCGGATATCGAGTCGTTTAGAGCAGTTGTTAAGGAAGCGAAATTTATCCTCGATAAAGAAGGGAAAGAATATAAAAAAGATATAAAAGAAGGGATAATGATAGAAACACCTGCTGCTGCGGTTATGGCGGGAACACTTTTAAAACACGTGAGTTTTGCCAATATCGGGTCGAATGACCTTCTGGAATATACTCTTGCGGCTTCCAGAGACAGTCAAATAATAGAAAAAAGATACCACATCCTTCATCCTTCGCTTGTTCGTTTTATGGAAATGATTGTTGCGGAAACCCAGAAACTTAAAAAGGAAATTTGTTTATGCGGTGAGATTGCAAGCTTCGAAGAATTTTATCCTCTGTTCTTGAGTCTTGGAATGAACAGTTTTAGTGTGGAGGCATCTAAGCTTAGCGATATAAAATGCAATTTGCTCCATCTCGAGAAACCCGATAAATCATATCTCGATAAGTTCTATAGAAATCTTAAAAAAAATGACATTGAAAAATTTTTTAAGAGATAAAATTTTTAAAAAACTAAGGTTTAAAAATCGGATAATAAAATTGACTTGAGGAGGAAAAGTGAAAGACATTTCAATTGTTTTGTGCGGCCAGGCCGGTCAGGGCATTCAAACTGTGGAGAAGATACTTGTTTCTATCCTTAAGCTTTCAGGTAATTTTGTCTTTTCTACCAGAGAGTTCATGTCCAGAATAAGAGGAGGAAGTAATTCTACAGAAATAAGAGTATCAGATAAACCTGTTAATTCTTTTGTTGAAAAGACGGACATTTTAATTCCTCTGGACAAGGATGCAATCGGCCATATAAAGTGGAGAATAGGTAAAGATACAGTGATACTAGGAAGGAAAGAATTTATAGAAGGTAAGTCGGAAAAAACATTCGAAGTTCCTTTTACAGATTTAGCGAAAGAAGCAGGCAATAAGCTATACGCCAATACTGTTACTGTTGGAGTGCTTTCAGGTATGCTCGGTGTCGATTTCTCCATGGTGAAAGGTTTTATAAGGAAATTTTTTAAGAAGAAAGACAAAAAGATTATTGAAGGAAATATAGAAGCTGGTAAAAAAGGTTTTGAAATAGGAGAGAAACTAATCAAGGAAAATAAGATCGATTTTAGAATAATAAAAAGTGAAAAGGTAAAGAATAGTTTACTTCTTAGCGGTACAGAGCTGATTTCTCTCGGAGCAATAGCCGGTGGATGTAATTTTATTTCTTCGTATCCGATGTCTCCTTCGACCGGAGTGCTAACTTTTCTTTCGGGGCAGCAGGAGAAATTCGGGATAATAGCTGAACAGGCAGAGAGTGAAATATCTGCCATTAATATGTCTCTCGGAGCATTCTACGCGGGAGCGAGAGCCATGGTGACAACCTCGGGTGGTGGTTTTGCTTTAATGTCGGAGGGGTTGAGCCTCGCCGGAATACTCGAGACTCCAATAGTAATTCATCTTGCCCAGAGACCGGGTCCCGCAACGGGTCTTCCCACGAGAAGCGAACAGGGAGATTTGCTTTTTGCTCTTTTTGCCGGTCACGGAGAATTCCCGAGAATAATATTTGCTCCCGGTAAAACCGAAGATATTTTTAAATTAAGCAGAAAAGCTTTTGACCTGGCTGATAAGTTTCAGGTTCCGGTTATTATAATGACGGATCAGTATCTACTCGATTCTTCTTTTCTCGTTTCTTCTATAGATGTATCGAAATTAAAGAATAAAAAATACATAATTAAAACTGGCAAGAATTATAAACGCTATGAAGTAACCAAGGACGGCGTAAGCCCGAGAGGTGTCCCGGGTTATGGAAAAGGATTGGTTTCGGTGGACAGCGACGAGCATGATGAAGAGGGGCATATAACCGAAGACCTGGATTTTAGGACTGAGATAGTCGATAAGCGACTTAAAAAAATGGATTTAATTAAGAAGGAAATAGAACCTCCGGAGTTGATCGGAAACAAAAAGTATAAAACATTGGTAATAGGATGGGGTTCGACTTATTATGGCATAAAGGAGGCTTTAGATAGACTCGATAACAGAAATATGGCTTTTTTGCATTATAAACAACTTTATCCCCTTCATTCTGATACCCGAAAATATATTGAGAAGGCGAACAAGACTGTTGTCGTGGAAAACAATGCTACAGGTCAATTTGCGAAGTTAATTAAAATGGAAACCGGAATACAAGTCGATAAATCGATATTAAAATACAATGGGTTGCCATTTGGCGTGGAGGAAATTGTAAGAAAACTTAAAGGAATCTTGAAAAAGGAGGATAAATAATGGATGCTAAAACCTATGATGTGGGAAAAATAGATGTCGCATGGTGTCCCGGTTGCGGAAATTTCAGCATCCTTAAGATTTTAAAAGATGCGTTAACGGAGCTCAACATAGCTCCTTCCGAACTGGTTATGGTTTCCGGGATCGGTCAGGCGGCAAAAATACCTCATTATTTAAAGTGCAATGTATTTAACGGTTTACACGGAAGGGCTCTTCCTCCGGCGACTGCGATAAAAGCTGTAAACAAAAAGTTAGTCGTAATCGCAGAAAGCGGAGACGGAGATATGTACGGTGAAGGAGGAAACCATTTTCTACATGCAATAAGGAGAAATCCGGATATTACAAATATCGTTCATAATAACATGGTATATGGGTTAACTAAAGGACAGGCATCTCCTACTAGTTCTAAAGGTTTTAAAACTCCGGTCCAGGTGAACGGTGTTATACTTGAACCTTTCAATCCTCTCGCTGTTGCAATCGGTCTCGGTGCATCTTTCGTATCACGTGCTTATTCGGACGACTTAGAAGAGACTAAAGAAATAATAAAAAAGGCTATAAAACATAAAGGATACGCGCTCGTAGATTTACTTCATCCCTGTGTTACTTACAATAAAATTAATGATAGAAAATGGTTTAAAGAAAACACTTATTATTTGGAAGATAATTATGACCCAACGGATAGAAATGAGGCTTTTAAGAAAGCAACAGAAGAAGATAAACTTCCTTTAGGTATATTTTATATAGATAAAGAGAGTGTGCCTTTCGAGGAAAAACTGCTTGCTTATAAAAAGATTAAAAAACCGATGTTCGAAAGGGAAGTAGATTTTAAGAAGTTGGGTAGTTTAATGGAATCGAAGAAAGTTTAGAAAGAGGTCTTGATGAAAAAGTTGAAAATAGATTTTTTCGACGCAAAGCAGTACGATAGAGATTTCTTTAATGAAGCTAACAAGAAATATGGTTATGACATAAGATATTTTCAGAGCCGTCTTTCTGAAAACAATGTTATTCTAACTAAAGATTCCGATACCATCTGCGCATTTGTAAATGACACTATAAATAAAAAAGTAGCAGATGAGTTGTATAGTAATGGAATAACTCTTGTAGCTCTGCGGTCTGCGGGATACAATAATGTGGACCTTAAAGCTGTTTTCGGAAGAATTCATGTGGTCAGGGTTCCCGCTTATTCTCCGAATGCGGTTGCCGAACACGCAGTGGCTTTAATGCTATCTCTGAATAGAAAAATACATAAGGCATATTACAGGACACGGGACAGCAATTTCAATATAAACGGTCTTTTAGGTTTTGATATGGCCGGAAAAACTGCGGGTATAATAGGAACAGGTAAAATAGGAGTTCTCGTTTCTAAGATTTTACGAGGTTTTGATATGAAAGTGCTCGCCTATGATAAATTTCCGGATAAAAAGAAAGAGAAAAAATATGATTTTTCTTATGTGAATTTGGATACACTGTATAAAAACTCGGATATCATAACTCTGCATTGTCCACTAACACCTGAAACAGTGCATATAATAGATAAATCGAGTATTAAAAAAATGAAAGATGGCGTTATGATAATAAACACAGGCAGAGGAAAACTTATAAACACCGTGGATTTGATAGCGGCTTTAAAAGAAGGAAAAGTTGGAAGTTCTGGTCTTGATGTTTACGAGGAAGAATCGGAGTATTTTTTCGAAGATTATTCGAGTACTATCGTCAGAGATGATGTTTTAGCAAGATTGCTTACGTTTCCGAACGTCCTTATAACTTCTCATCAGGGGTTTTTTACGAAGGAAGCTCTGCAGAATATAGCCGAAACCACTCTCAGTAACATAAAGCTTTATTTTGAAGGAAATAAACTGCCAAATGAAATTTGTTATCGCTGTTCGGAATTTGGTTCTAGTAAACCTTGCAGAAAAGAAAAAACCGGAGTTTGTTTTTAGTTTTAGGTCTTTAGTTTTTGGTTGAAATTGACGAAATAGGTGAGGTGGGGTGGGCTTTATACTCTTTGTGTCCTCTGTAGTTCAATTATTTTTTTGGGTTGTGAGGTGATTCTGTGTTCTGACTTCTATATTCTTATTTTAAATATCCACCCCCAGAGTAACTCTTATAATTATTCCTATCACAAAAGAAAGGGCGGCGACGCCGAGGCTTAGGAATGTCATCTCGAGAAAACGTTTTCTGAAAGATAAGTCTTTAGCAATTGAAATATAGTAGTTAAAGGAAAATATAATGAGCACACCTATGCATAAAGTTGCCGTCAGAGCCAAGATATAATTGTTAAATATAAAATATGGTAAGACTAAAAGTAAAACTGTGACAATATATGCCGCTCCTGTATAAAGTGAAGCTTTGAGCGCTGTTTCTGTTCTTTCTTCAGCTTTTGTCGAAAGATATTCGGAGGCTCCCATAGAGAGAGAAGCGGCTATTCCGGTTATTATTCCTACTGCCGCTATTAGGTTTGTTTTTTGAAGTGCAAACGAAAGGCCTGCGAGGCTACCCGTTAATTCTACAAGTGCGTCGTTAAGACCGAGGACAATCGAACCCACATAGTTGAGTCGTTCTTCGTCGAGTAAACCGATCAATTCATTTTCATGTTTTTCTTCCTCTTCTGCGATCTGTTCTGCCTCCGGGATATATTCCGCAATTTCCATGTAATTAACCTGAGCTTGTTCTTCTCCTTTTTCCATCAATTTTATTGCGAAGGTAAATCCCAATAATTTGGCTATTAAGGTGAACTTAAGAATTTTCCAGCGGTTAGGCTTTATATCTTTTTTTGTGACGGTTTGCCAAAATTTAGCATGTCTTAATTCTTCGTTTCCAATATCTAGAAGTACTTTACTGTTCTTTTTGTCTTTTACTAATTTTGCAATATTTGAATAAATATGATATTCGGTGATTTCATTCTTTTGAGCAGTATAAATTTGTTTCATAATATGTTCGAGCGCTTCCAGGGATTGTCCCATCAAACCTCCTTAATATTCAAAAGTACAAAAGCTTTTTCTATTTTAGAGTTTATGAGTTTTTTCCTGTTTTGTCAACGGGTTTTTTCTTTGGATTTATAATTCTAAAGATAAGAAATAATATACTTTAAGTCTGGAATTTCGAGTTTAAAATTATCTTGACATTATAACTTATATTCTTATCATTTAATTATACTGATAATTGATAAAAGATTTTTTTTGAAAATTTTAAAATTATATCAAGGGGGCATATTATGTCAGATTATTATGTAAAACTAAAAAATCATTTTAGAAATTTCAGACAGAAATGTGAAATTGTATTGGTCCTAATCTTTGTTTTTCTTGTTTTTGGGTGCGCTTCTAAATCTTACTTGAAATTAGAACTCATCGAAAATTCTAACGAGTATTTAAGTGCCGATATTCCTGATGAATTTCAGGCTTATCCTATTGTTTATTTACATAGAAATGCCGAGTATACAGATTACTGGAATTTAAATGTAGAGTATCATGAAGTTTTTAAAATTCAGAATAAAGCTGGATTGGGATATGCTAATATTGGTGTAGAGATACCTTTCGGAGCGAAACTACTGGGTTTAAATGGTAGGGTTATTTTCCCTGATGGCAGGGAAGCAAAAATTGGTGAAGAGGATATTTCGACTGAGTATCGCTATCTTCAGGGAAAGAAGGAAGAAGTTAAGAGAATTTATATGCCGGGGGTAAATGTCGGAAGTATTATAGAATATAAGTATAAAGTTGCATATCCTTTTCTTATTCCATTTCCCTGGTATTTTACTGTAGATTTTCCGGTTCTTAGGTCCACCTTGACTGTTAAAGCGAATCCGTTTTTTCGTATGAATTATTGCGTTCATGCAAAGAAGGAAGTTCCAATCGACGTGAAGGAACTGGATGAAAATTCAAGTAGTATCAATGAATTTGAATTTAGCGCAAAAAACATAGCTCCTATTAGATATGAGCTTTCTTCTCCGGCTTATCAAGATGTTGCTGCTTATGTTTCCTTCAGTATTTCACATTTTTTAAGTAAGGAATTTCGAGTCGAGGGATCTTCATGGAAGGATGCTGCGGATAATTATTGGGAAGTAGTTGAAAGTTTCTTAGAAGAAGAGGAAACTCCTGAAATAGATGCTTTTGTTAAAAGGTATGAAAAATTAAGTAGAAATGAAAAGATAGAAAGAATTTATGAATTTGTAAGAGATAGTGTTAGATATGCAACTGTTTTTAGAGAAAGTGGAGTTATTCCTTTGTCTCCAGAATTGGTCTTTAAAAAAAGATATGGAGATTGTAAGGATCAAAGTATTTTGTTGATTAGTTTATTAAGAAAATTAGATATTGCTGCATATGCGGTTCTATGTAAAGTCAGATCTGAAGGAGAATTGGTTACTAAATTCTACAGTCTTCAACAGTTTGACCATGTTTGTGTTGTTGTACCTAAGGATGAGAATAGTGGCGTGATAAATGAAAAAAATGCAATATTTCTGGATCCCATTTTATCATATAGTAAAACTGGTGAATGTAGTTCGGAATGGGAAGGTACTTACGGTTTGTTAGTAAAAAAGAATACAGGAGGAATTATTAAATTGCCTTCGATTGAACCTCAGTCAAACGGTACTCTAATGAGGTGTGAATTGGAACCAGAAGGTGATAAATTGCTTGCTGATATTAAAATAAGTTACTTTGGAGATAAAGCAAGAATGGCTAAAGCTTTTTTGGAGAATATTGACGAAAAATCTCTGGCCAATCTCGTTCTTTCAAATTTTAAAGACTGTGTTCTAGAGGATTTCGAAGTTTTAGATGCTAATGGTGATATGGTTATATTGGGATTAAATTTAAAATTTTCTGGCTTTTTTGTAAAAAGTGATAATAGGGAAAGATTGCTTTGTACAGCTATAAAGAAATTCCCTTTTTACTCTTTTTTGGACAAAGCTCAAAGAGAACATTCTATCGATCTTACCCCCAGATATAGTTTTATAGATTCTACGATGATTAATATTCCTCCCGGGTATAGAGTAAGATATACTCCGAGGGATTTCGAAACCTTCTCTTTGATATTCAAATATTCTGCTGACTATACTAAAGAAAGAAACAAGGTGCTTTTAGTAGAAAAATTTTCTATAGATAGATCTAAAGTTTTAATGAGCGATACTAATCGATTTATGTCTCAAGTTAGAGATGTTTATGACTATAGAGAAAACATGTTTGTGAAAATGGAGAAATGAAGGCGTAGTTTATCCGAAACGATAAGAACTATTTGAATACTTCTCCTGTTTCTTTTGCCCAGAAAACTTGATCGAGAGTATCAATAGGAATTTTCAAATCTTTTGATAATTTTTTCATTTTTTCTTCTATTTTTTCATAATTTTTTTCTGAAAGATTTTTTGGGTATTCTTCTAAAACCTTCAATTCTATCAGATTTCTTATTATATGTCTGTCCAGTATGGCAATGTCCGCTCCGAGACCGATGTTTCGGAGGAAATGGCTTGCTTCTTTCCATCCGATTCCTTTTACGTTTTTCACAAGGTACTCGCGTAATTCTGATGGGCTTTTCGTTTTTTTTATATTACTGTAAATTGAGTTATTGTCGCAGAAAAATTTATTTCTTGCTTCAAAAAGATATTCTGTTTTTTTGTTCTTAAACCTGACTTTCTGGAGTTCTCTGTTTATTTCTCGTTTAGTGCCTTTAAGAAGAATATCCTTTTTGCTCATTTGTGTGATAGCTGCCCAGCACAGTTTGGCTTTTGATTGTGGTGTCAGGATGCAGAATGCTAATTCAGCAAACAACTCTTCTGGAGTGGCATTCTTACCGATGGATTTGAATTCTTTGAGTCGGTTCTCAATTTCACCTTTGAATTTCGAATATACTTTTCTTATTTCTTTAATGATATTCTTATCAAGTTTCAATTTTCCAGATTTATCTTACTAAACTGACGATATATGTCAAGATGCTTTTATAGGAGTTAGAAGTTAGTAGTTGGAAGTTAGAATCCCAACCCAACTCCCCAAAAAAATATTGAACCACAAAGACCACAAAGCCCCACACACAAACCCAAAATTTATTTTGTTTTGGCCAAACCCCAACCCCTAAATCCCAAATCCTATATCCTAAAGATTCACGCAAGACTGTTTTATGCGTTTTAGTGGCAAAAGTAAATTAGGAAAAAGCTACACCTTGACAAAAATAATAAATAGTATATAATGATTTGGAATCGTTATAAATTTACAATGATTACAAAAACAAAACAAACATTATGGAGGTAGGATGAAAGAGATGACAAGGAGAGCATTAAGCGATGCTTTTGGCGGAGAATCTATGGCTCATACTAAATATACTATTTATAGTGATATCGCAAGAGAGGAAGGATATTCTAATGTAGCCCGGCTTTTTGAAGCTGTAGCTTATGCCGAGAAAATTCATGCCAGAAATCATGCTAAGCTTTTAGGTCTATTGGGGAAGACGGCCGACAATCTTCAGAAAGGCGTTGACGGTGAATCCTTTGAAATCGAAGAGATGTATCCGGTTTATAAAAACACTGCTATTCTTCAGGGTGAAAAGGCTGCAGAGATTTCAAATAATTACGCTTTAGAAGCCGAAAAGATACATCAAACTATGTACGCAGAGTCAAAGAGAGATGTTGTAGAAGGTAAAGACATAAAGTTAGAAGAAGTATATATTTGTTCCGTTTGCGGATATACGCACGAAGGAGTTCCGCCTGAGAAATGTCCGCTGTGTAACGCTTCTTCTAAGATGTTTAAAAAGTTTTAACAAAAGGGAGGTATTTAATTATGGGTTTTGCAGAACTTTTAAAAACAGCTGATTGGAAGTCGGAAAAACATGTCCCGGTGATTGAAGTTTTGGAGAAAGGCGAAAAAGTTAAGGTTAGAGTCTCTGTTGGTAAAGAAATCCCTCACCCAAACAAAACGGAGCATCATATCGCGTGGATTGAAGTTTATTTTAAACCTGAAGGCAGTAAATTCCCGTATATGGTTGGTAAAGCTGATTTTGCGGCACACGGAGCTTCTACGGAAGGTCCGGATACGAGTACGGTTTATACTGAACCGGATGTTAATATGTCCTTTAAAACTGAAAAATCCGGAACTATTTATGCTTTTTCTTACTGTAATATTCACGGTCTATGGATTAATGAGGAGGAATTGCAGCTATAAGCTTCAGTATATTGGTTAATTAGTCTATTTGTTGATTGGTAAAAAAGAGAGTCTTTGTGCACTTTTTAGCTAGATTGTCATTTGAGGCTTTGGGATCAGGTTTGGCGGTAAGTTGACAGCGGTTATCCGTAAGCTTAGGTTGGATGGCTGTTTTGTGATTTTTTTGTCCTTGAAATATCCTTATATATAACTATAATTGAATAAATTGAATTAGGAGGTAAGATGTTAAATAGCCTTCGGTTTCGATGGCAGATTTTCTTTTTATTACCTGTTGTAACTGTAGCTTCAGAATTAATTATTAATATTGAAAATAGGAATAAGAAAAGTCTTAACGGGCAGTGGAATGTAATTATAGATCCTTTCGAAAACGGATATTATGATTACCGTTATAAGCCTTCTCAATATGGGTATTTTAAAAATGCTAAGCCTGAAAAAAAGAGCGATCTGATCGAATACGATTTTGAGGGGTCTCCTTCCCTCCGGGTTCCCGGAGACTGGAATACACAGAACGATAATCTTCTGTTTTACGAGGGGACAATCTGGTATAAGAAATCTTTTAATTATAATAAAAAAGAAGAAAAAAGAGCTTTCATTTATTTTGGTGCTGCCAACTATCATGCTATCGTTTATCTCAATGGTGAAAAAATTGGAGAACATACCGGAGGCTTTACTCCTTTTAACTTTGAGGTTACAGAAAAGTTGAAAGAAGGAATTAATTTTATAATAGTAAAGGTCGATAACAGGAGACTTCGCGGTGGAATCCCCACCTTAAATTTCGATTGGTGGAATTACGGGGGACTAACGAGAGGAGTTTATCTGGTAGAAGTTCCCCGGGTTTTTATCCGGGATTATATGATACAACTCGAGAAAGGTTCTAGAGAGAAGGTGAAAGGATGGGTTAAGCTCAGTGGAAAAGAATCCAATCAAGGAATAACCGTCCAAATACCGGAACTTGGTATAAGGGAAAATTTTGAAACAAATGAAAAAGGATTGGCCGAAGTGACTTTTAATGGGAATTTTGAGCTCTGGTCTCCCGGGAATCCGAAATTGTATCAGGTGATAATCTCATCAGGTATGGATGAGGTGAAGGATTTGATAGGATTCCGCAGTATAGAAGTTGAGGGGAATGAAATAGTTCTTAATGGTTCTTCTGTTTTTTTAAGGGGAATTTCTATTCATGAGGAGTCGCCTCTCAGAAATGGGAGAGCATATAGCAGGGAAGACAGCAGAATTTTACTTGAATGGGCGAAAGAGTTAAACTGTAATTTTGTTCGACTGGCACATTATCCTCATAATGAAAATATGGTTAGGGTTGCTGATAGTATGGGCATTTTGGTTTGGGCGGAGATTCCGGTTTATTGGACTATAGAGTGGAATAACGAAGAAACCTTTATTAACGCGAGAAAACAGTTGTCTGAAGTTATAACGCGGGATAAGAATAGGGCTTCTGTTATACTCTGGTCGGTTGGGAATGAAACCCCTCTTTCGGGGCAGCGGCTTATTTTTATGAGTAATTTAGCTCAGTTTGCAAGAGATAGGGACTACACCAGGTTAATAACAGCTGCCCTTGAAAATCACTATAAGGACAAAAATACCGTTGTAATAAATGATCCTCTGGGAGAATATCTGGATGTTTTAGGTTGTAATGAATATATTGGTTGGTATGACGGGTTGCCTGGTAAGTGTGATAGTATAGAGTGGGAAACTTTCTATAAGAAACCGCTCATAATGAGTGAATTTGGTGGAGGAGCTTTGTATGGTTTTTATGCGGATACGCTTACACGATGGAGCGAAGAATTTCAGGAAAATATTTATAAACATCAGGTTTCTATGCTTGATAAAATTAGTTTTTTGAGCGGGACAACACCCTGGATACTTAAAGATTTCAGGTCCCCCAGGCGCCCTCTGCCGGCAATCCAGGATTATTTCAACCGTAAGGGTTTAGTTTCCGAAACTGGTTTAAAGAAGAAAGCTTTTTATATAATGCTGGAATATTATAATAAAAAGGAAAGGAGTTCACAAAAATGAGTATCTTAAAATTTTTATTTACCTTAATTTTTATTATCCCTATATTATTGCAGGCAAAATCAAATGATGATTTAAGTTTGCTAAAGCCCCCGATGGATGAGTTTATAGATTCGCTAATGAAGAAAATGACGTTGGAAGAAAAGCTGGGTCAGCTGGCTCAATATGCGGGTGGGGGCAGTTTGGGATTTAATACCGGAATAGATGATGATAAGAAAGAGATGATAAAAAAGGGTAAAGTCGGGTCGTTTTTACATGTTCTGGGAGCGGATTTTCTCAGGGATTTGCAGAAAATAGCCGTAGAAGAGTCGCGTCTTGGAATACCTTTGATTTTTGGCCTTGATGTTGTTCATGGTTTGAAAACTATTTTCCCTGTGCCTCTTGCTTCTGCCTGTAGCTTTGAACCTGAGGCAGTAGAACGAATGACAAGAATTGCGGCGAGCGAGGCTGCAGCTTCCGGAATACACTGGACTTTTGCTCCCATGGTCGATATAGCACTAGACCCAAGATGGGGGAGAATAGTTGAAGGAGCCGGAGAAGATCCCTATCTGGGTGCAGTTATGTCAAAGGCTCAGGTTGAGGGATATCAGGGTGATGGTTTAAGCTTTGAGAATACAATTCTTGCTTGCCCGAAACATTTTGTCGCCTATGGTGCAGCCTGTGGGGGACGGGATTATAACAGCGTCGAGGTCTCGAAGCGGACTCTGGGCGAAGTTTATCTGCCGCCTTTTCTTGCCGCGGTAAAGGCCGGTGCAGGTTCTCTTATGAATGGATTTAACGATATTAACGGAGAGCCTATGGCAAGTAATAGAGAACTGCTAACCGGTTTATTAAGAGAAAAGTGGGGTTTTGAAGGTTTTGTTGTGAGTGATTGGAACTCAATCGCTGAGCTTATAAATCACGGTGTAGCAGAAGATAGATTGGATGCGGGGAAAAAGGCTTTGTCTGCGGGTATAGACATGGATATGACAAGCGGAATTTTCGGGGAAGAGATTTTAAAGTCCGTGAAAAAAGGCGAAATATCGCAAGAATTGGTAGATAAAGCGGTAAGAAGAATACTCGAGACTAAATATAAGCTGGGGCTTTTTGATGATCCATTTAAGTATTGTAGGGTCGAAGCTGAGAAGACCGAAATTTTAAAAGAAGAGCATATAAAATTTGCGAAAGAAATGGCATGCAAATCTATTGTTTTATTGAAAAATGAAAATGGAGTCCTTCCATTGAAAAAAGATTTAGAAAAGATTGCGGTTATTGGACCTCTTGCTGATGACAAACGGACGCCTCTCGGTTCATGGAAAGCTGCTGGTGAAGAAAAAAATGTCGTAACTGTACTGGAAGGTATTAAGAATGCTGTGGCTAAGGGTACGGAAGTTCTTTATTCCATAGGCTGTGAGGTAAGCGGTGATGATAAGGGTGGATTTAAAGAAGCTGTTTCGGTCGCCTCCGAAGCTGATATCGTTGTTTTGGTTTTAGGCGAATCCGCTGATATGAGCGGAGAGGCGCGGAGCCGCTCCGAAATCTGTCTTCCCGGGGTTCAGAGGGAGCTTGCAGAGGAAATAGTGGAAACGGGTGCTAATGTAGTAGTTGTACTTATGAATGGAAGGCCTCTTGCTACTCCCTATTTGAGCGAAAATGTTCCGGTGATTCTGGAAACCTGGCTTCTGGGTATTCAGTCGGGTAATGCTATCGCCGATGTTTTGTTTGGCGACTATAATCCTGGAGGTAAACTTGCTGTTACTATTCCGCGAAGAGTGGGTCAGATTCCCTATTTTTATTATCATAAAAACACGGGTAGACCGGCTTCTGATGCTGTAAGGCGACATACTACCCGCTATATTGACTTGCCAATAACTCCTTTATATCCGTTTGGGTATGGACTAAGTTATACTAAATTTAAATATTCGGGATTAAAAATAAAAAACAAAAAAGTAGAAGCGAATGATTCTTTGGAGATAAGTTTTTCTCTGAAAAACACAGGAAAGGTTCCTGGAAGCGAAGTTGTGCAGTTGTATGTTAAGGATGTCGTTGCAAGTGTAGCTCCTCCGGTCAAAAAATTGGTAGGTTTTAGAAGAGTATATCTAGGTAAGGGCGAAGAAGTCAGAATTGATATGAAAATGACTGTAAATCTTCTTGGATTTTGCAACAAGGAAATGAGAAAAGTCGTAGAGCCCGGAGAAGTTAAAATTATGATAGGCAGCTCCTCCGAAGATATACGGCTCGATGATTCTTTTACGATCGAGGGAAAAGTTAGCGAAGTCGATGAATCGGAAATTTATTATACGGAAGTAAGCTCGGAAGTTAACAAGTAATATAAGTTCTTAATGTTTTATTCGCAGGTTGTGGGTTGGCTGGGTTTTGTTTTGACTCGTGACGCATGACTCGTGACTGATGACAGTTTTCACCTCCAGGGTAAAAATATATCCCTCTTGACAAAAGGGGTTTTGGTGTTACCTTTCATCAGAAAGTAACACTAAATAAAAGGGGGTTATTAATGATTATTTTGTTGATGTATGTATTGTCGGTTGTGGATTCGACGGAATTCGTTATGGATACTTTAGGCTCTAAGATGTATATTTCCGAAGGTGTGGTAGTTACGGCAAGTAGATACGAAGAAGATATTTCCGATATTTCTGCTTCGATTTCCGTGATGAGCGAGGAAGACATGAACTTGATGAATTCTTATATTGCTCCCGATTTGCTATCCGGTGTTCCCGGTGTTGAAGTTATGAAGACGGGGAATTTCGGGAGGGCTGATGTGGTGATAAGAGGTATCGGTAATAACGGAAGGAAACTCGGTTTCCTTGTCGACGGCAGGCCCGAGAAGATGGCTATATATGGTTGTGCTGTTACCCATACATTTCCTCTTCATAATGTAAAGAAAATAGAAGTTGTTAAAGGACCTCTTTCTTCTCTGTACGGTTCGGGGGCTATGGGTGGAGTTGTAAATATTTTAACCAGACAGCCTTCCGGAGATGATGAGATAAGTTTTTCGTATGATTACGGAAGTTTTAATACTCACAATATAACGGGTTCTTTTGGGGAGTCTTTCTCGAAATTGGATTTTCTGGGTACCGTGCAAAAGAATTCATCCGATGGGTACCAGGAGAATTCAGCTTCGAATACTGATGCTTATCAGGGTAATTTAGTGTACAATATTAATGAAGCTTGGAAAATTGAAAATTATGCCAAATACGTAGATGCTTACAAGCAGGATCCGGCTACTGTAGGAGATACTTCTGTCCCCGATGGTTACCAGAATTACGAAAGGGGAGCTTTCGATGTTTCTGTGCACGGAGAAATGGATAAAATCGATTTTCAGACAAAGGGCTACCGGACTTATGGTTATCATGAGTTTTCTGACGGATGGGAGTCGAGGGATAGAACGGATGGTTTGAATTCTTCGGTTAGACTATCTTTTTTAAAAGGAAATGAGACTCAAGGCGGCTTTGAACTTTATAAGCAATACGGGCACTGGATTTCTACCGGCGGAGAGTGGGATAGGACAGTATATGAAGGTTTTATTCATAGTGAGCAGAAAACTTCGTTTGTTAATCTTGCGGGGGGTGTAAGATATACTTACGTAAAAGACTCAGATGGAGTTTTTTCCTATGACGGAGGAATTGTCTTTAAATACAATGATACGAGAGTACGGGGTAGAATAGGCAAGGGCTTTAGACTTCCTTCTTTTAATGATCTCTATCTTTTTTCTTCCTCGAATCCTTCCCTCGCGGCTGAGGAACTCATGAGTTACGAGATCGGTTTAAGACAGAAATTAGCCGATATTGCGGATTTCGATATAGCTCTGTATCGTATGAATACAAACAATTTTATAAGGTTCTCTCCCGCGAGCGGGCAGTTTGAGAATGTGGATTCATTAACGGAAGAAGGGCTGGAAACTTCTCTGGGTATATATCCTGTTAATTGTTTAGAATTAGAAATTTCTTATTCTTATATAGATAGGGATGAAAGAACGCAGGGTGTTCCGGGTCGGAAGCTGAGCGGAAGTGTAACGTTTGAGAGAGGAATTCTGGAAGGAAGGTTGAGCGGGAGGTATTTAACCGACTATTACGCGGCGGATAATCACTCGCAAGAGATTCCTTCCTATTATGTCTTTGATTTTCGTTTGAATGTTAAACCTAAGGATTATGTGTCTGTATCTTTAGGTGTCGATAATATACTTGATGAGTACTATGAGCGGTATGTTGAAGTGCCTAATGCAACAGGTTTGTATAGTATGCCTGGCAGGACTTTTAAGATAGGAATTTCTCTCGTAAAATGAATCTACTTTTTTTGATTTTAAGTATGGGAATAGTTACTTCGACAACAGATATATCTTCTGTTGTCGAGGCTGTTGCTCCCGATGATGCTAAAGTGGTTAATATTGTGCCTGACGGAGTTTGTCCCGGGCACTTTGACCTCTCTCCTGTTGAAGTAAATTTAATTTTTTTATCCGACTTGATTATCTATCACGGTTACGAATCCTGGTTTAAAAAGATAGAAGAATTAAAACTCGATATTAAAATAGTTGATTTGCAGACTGATGGAAGTTGGATGATTCCCGAGGTATACCTACAAGGAGCTCTGGAGATTTCAAATATTTTAAAAAGAGAATTCAATTCTGATACTGTCCGTGTAGGTGAAATAGAAAAAAAATACAACAGACTTAAAATGAGAATAGATTCTCTTTCCTATATAATTGAGAAAAAAAGAAAAGCTATAAAAGGGATCAAGGTTATCTGTAATGAACATCAAAAAGATTTACTCGAATTTCTTGGCGCAGAAGTTGTTTCTGTTTTTTCTCCTGGAGATGAAATATCTCTTAAAGAAATCTCAGAAGTGGTTAAAATCGGAAAAGAGGAGAACGTTCAAGTAGTTGTGGATAATCTCCAGAACGGTCAAAAGGTTGGTAGGACAATAGCAGATGAATTGAAGACTAATTATATAATTTTCTCCAATTTCCCGGGTAAAGAGGGTTATAAGGTAACTCTTTTAAATAATATAGATCTTTTGCTGGAAATTTTAAGTGATAAAAATACAGAAAGTTAGTAAATCCTTTAACGGCAAAAAGGTTTTATCTGACATTTCTCTCGATATAAAAAAACAAGATTTTGTCGCAATAATAGGTCCGAACGGAGCGGGGAAAACAACTTTGCTTAAGACTATTAATGGACTTATTATTCCTGATAGGGGGGAAGTTAGAGTTCTCAACCGGAATCCGTACAAAAGCGGGCTCGCGGTAAGAAAAAAAATCGGTTTTATTTTTCAGAATGAATTTATCGTTAAGAATGTTCCTCTTTCGGTTAAGGATGTAGTCTGTGTTGGTAGAATAGGAGTTAAAGGACTTTTTAAAAATCTCGATAAAGAAGATCTTGCATCTGTAGAGAAAGCTATGGGAGAGGTTGGTATCATGGACCTTGAGGGTAGACCTGCAGGTTTTCTGTCCGGAGGAGAACAAAGAAAAGTATCGATTGCAAGAGAACTGGCAAGAGATGTCGAGATTCTTTTGTTGGACGAGATTCTTATGAATCTAGACCCTGCTTCGCAGATGGAAATTAACAGTCTGATTTCCGGTATTTATAAAAAGCATAAATTGACTATAGTTTTTGTAACTCATCTTCTCAGATATTTACCCAAGGAGATTACCAGGGTGGTAGCGCTTAAGGACGGTAAATTATTCGGTGATTTTTCAGCGCGTGATGTCGATTCGAAAGATTTATCCAGTCTTTACGGTATAAACGAGGAAAGCTTAAAAAAGTATGTGGGAAATTTTAAGTTATAGTTATTTACAAAACGCATTAATGGGTTCTATTCTTGCGGGTGTGGGGCTTGGTATAGTGGGTGTTTGGGTAGTTTTACTTCGGATTCCTTTTGTCGGAGTTGCCATATCTCATGCCGCTTTTGCCGGTTCTGTAATAGGACTTCTTTTTGGTGTGAATCCTATTATGATGGCAATAGTTTTTTCTCTGTTGGCTTCGATTTTGATCGGTCCTATAGCGGAAAGATCGGGCCTCGAGGCAAACGTTATCATAGGCATTATTTTTTCTCTTGTTTTGGGTGTTGCTTTCCTTGGTCTGGGCTTAATACCAGGTCCGAAAACAGAGGCTTTTAATCTTATCTGGGGTAGTATTCTAACTCTTTCAAGAATAAATATATATTTGAATGCGGGAGTAACTTTTCTCGTGATTGTTTTTTTACTTATTTTCGGTAAAGAAATTAAAGCGGTATTTTATAACAGAGAGGTTGCTATGGCGTCCGGGATACCAGAAAAGTTTATTTTTTTTAGTCTTCTTTTCCTATCTGGATTTGTTATTTGTTTAAATTTAAACACAATTGGCGGAATATTGATTTTTAGTCTTCTAATAAACCCTCCTTCGGCTGCGAGGATTCTGACTCACAACCTTTCTAAAATGTATCTTCTTTCAATTCTTTTCGGTATTCTTTCGTGTTTATGTGGCCTTCTATTTTCTTATATATTCCGTGCACCTGCCGGAGCAACGATAATAATCGTTTCTTCGCTTATTTTCATAATTTCTCTGGCTTTAAGAGGTAGAAATGAGCGTTGATTGTTTTGAGAAATGGGCGGAGAACTGGGGGGTTTCAGCGGAATCAAAAGTGGTTGCGGGAATTTTTGTTAAAGAGTTAATCGGCAAGGATTCTGACTTTATTCTGGATTTGGCTTGCGGTAAGGGAGTATTGCGGGATTATTTTCATGCTAATGCTCCTGCTTCAAAGGTCGTTTATATAGATAAAGCTTTTGCAATGATTAGAGGCTTGAAGGAAGCCTATCCCAATGAGTTTGCGGTAAGGGGAGAAGGTGAGAATATTCCTTTTGATAGCGATAAATTTGATACGGTTATCATTTTCAATTCTTTTCCACATTTTAGGGATAAAGATAAGACGATTTCAGAATGTTATCGAATTTTAAAGAAAGGCGGCAGATTAATAATAGGGCACTCCATGACTCCCGAGGAAATAAACCAGTTGCATAAAAATGTGGGTGATCAGGTTGAGAATCACAGATTACCTGAAAAGGACGTTTTTATAGGAATGTTTACAAAGAATGGGTTTAAAAATGTCGAATATTTTGTTGACGGATATTTTTATGTGATAGGATTTAAGTAATGAAAAAACTAATTGACAAGAGGGTTGATTTGGCTTATAATAATAGTAGATAGAAGTTTTTAAAGGAGGTGTGTATGGATGGGCAAAATTACAATTTAAAAGATGTGTTTAGACTTCGTATCAGGATTTGTTTACTCTTAGTGTTGGTTGCCTTTATCGTTGGATTTATTTTTAGCCCGGAAGTGGAGATAAAGCGTGAGATAGTCGAGCCCCCGGATACCACGATTCCATTAATACCTATTCCTTACGATGAGATGGTAAACATATATGAAACACCTACAAATGACATAGATGAAGTTATTGATAAAGAATTTAAAGAAGAATATAAAGATGAGGAACCTGTCAGAACAAATATTACTAATGATAATCCTAAGAAAGCCGGAGTTAAGTTTGGGGACGATGTAATATTTGATGCCTATGAAAAGAAGCCTGTACCTTTAAACCTTGATGAGGTAAATTTCGAATATCCAAGTCACCTTGCACATTTAGGAATTGAAGGTACCGTCTATCTTAAGTTATTAATAGATAAAGAGGGAAATGTCAGAGATGTGAGCTTATATAAATCTCTTCATCCTTTTCTTGATAAAGTCGCTGCTACGAAAGCATGGAAACTAAAATTTTCTCCTGCGATGCAGAGAGATAAGGCGGTTACGGTTTATTATTCTTTCCCGGTCGAATTTAAACTAAAGTCAAATTAGTTAATCTGCCAGTAGAACAAATTTCTTGTATGGGTGGGAAGGGATTCTGACTTCTAGCTTCAAACTCCTAATTTCTTATTTATTCCTGTACGAATTTTTCTCTTTTAGCTTTTATATTTATTTCCTGAACTCTCTCGGCTATATCTGCGTTTATTGACGTATAACCGTTGAAGGTTTTGGATGCTTCTGCCGGAATATCGAGATTTTGCAGGGCTTCATCAGCGATTATTGAACCTTCTTTATTCAAGAATTCTACTGTGGCTGTAAGAGTAATTGGTTCTTTTTCCTGATTGTAAACTGTAAATTGCCAGAAAAAATTCCATTTTTCATTGCCTCTTTCAGTAACTTTAGTATTTGCTCCGAAAATGTTCCATGTAGGTTTTTCTATGCTTGTTTCTGAAAGTTCAATTTTTCCTGATGCGGTCTTTTCCTCTTTTGTGCTTTCTTCGATTGTAGGTTTTTTTGTATCCCTGGTAGTTAGTGAAAGTTCTATTGGATCTTCAACCCCATAACCTGTGATCCTGCAAATCTTACCCGCTGAATCACTTTCAAATCCCACTATTCCGGGTTTGTCGGCTTCTCCGGACATATATGCTTTGTCTTCACCTGTTTTATAAGTGATAGGATTTTCGAAAGCCATTCCTAAATCTTTTTTTACCCATGAAATGGAACTGTTTTTAGGATAATGTCCTTTTTCCCAGGAGAATTTCTTTGCTGCTTTTTCTATTATTTTCATATTTTCTTTAACGGATACGATTGTTATTGCTTCGCTGACCTGTTCGTAGGATTCACCCACTACAGAAATATACGGGGACATTAAATGTCCAAGCGCAACACCCGCTACGAAAGCAAGGATTATTAAAATTACAGCACTTCTCTTTTTCATTACTTCCTCCTAAGATGGATTTATGTATAAGTATAATAGATTCACTTTCTTAAGTCAAGTATTTAATATCGTTTACGATGAAGAGAATTTCTGGCGTATGGTGTCTTTGGCTGAAGAAAAAATCATTGGTAAGGTTTAAAATTCCTTTCTGATTTGGATGAGTAACCCCCTGTTATAGTCGTCTGCGATACCTTCTACGCTTGAGTATGGAGCCCAATTAGTTGTTCTGTAGCCTATACTCATATACAAAGGAACTAAGCCAGCCACCCCTATGAGAGCACCGTAACCGAGTAATGGATATTCAGTGTACCCATCTTCATCTTCGCCGGGGATAAGCGCTAGTACTACTCCCAAAGTACAAACAGTTAACCCTCCCCAAAAGAGCATATTTCCCTTTTTTCTGTAACTGGCTGCTTGCCGGGCTTCTCTCTCATAGCCGGTTTTTCGGAAAAACTCTTCCTCTGAGATTGGAGTAAATCCCTCATATGAGTGCCATTTCCTCCAGCTTGTAGCGCTTATCATTCCAGCACTATAAGACCCCATAGCCATTCCTGTTACTTCGACTGAAAGTTTCTTTTTTTCATATTCCCTTTTTTGTTCTGTAGATAACCCTGTCTGGGAAAAAATTGGCTTTACTATTCCAAACATTAAAATACTTAGCATAAATATCCGTGTAAATCTTACTAATTTATTTATTTTCATGATATCCCCCTATATTTGAAACAGTATAGGATAAAACTATAATCTTGTCAAGATAAAAATTGGAGTGTTAAATAGGAGTAAAAGGAACTCAGATTCAGAAGAATTTTTTTGTTTTTTATATTAGTGCTATTAGTGTGATTTGTTGTTTTAGTAGTTTTGGTGTGTAGGGCTTTGTTTTGACTCGTGGCTAAAGACAAGAATAATTGCTTGACATGCAAAGAGCATAAGTTATATTTGTTTTAGGATAATAGATTCATATCAAAGTAAAAATTAAGAAAAGGGAGTTTTGAGAATGATTGATAAAGAAAAAGAATTAGCCGGTTCAGCTGTTTCAGATTTTTTGTCCGACGGCATGATTTTGGGGCTCGGTACGGGTTCGACTTTTTATTACGCGATTAAAAAAATAGGTGAAATGGTAAAAGATGGCTTAAAGATAAAAGCGGTTTCCACCTCGTCTTCCACGGATAAATTGGCGGAATCTTTAAATATTCCGCTGTTATCCATAGATGATATCGATGAAATCGATTTAACTATTGACGGAGCCGATGAAGTTGATCCGGAATTTAACGGAATAAAAGGAGGCGGAGGAGCCTTGTTGTTCGAAAAAGTAGTGGCAAAATCCTCAAAGCAAAATCTCTGGGTGGTGAATGCCGCTAAAATGGTGGATAAATTGGGCGCTTTTCCGCTGCCCATCGAGGTGGTTCCTTATGCGCTTAGTAATGTTTTTAAAAAGTTAGAAGCTCGCGGATACAATCCTAAGATCAGGATAAAAGAAGGAGAAAAATATCTTACAGACAGCGGTAATCATATAATAGACGCAAGTTTAGGTGTAATCGAAGACGCTTATAAATTGGAAGTCGAATTAAACATGATTCCCGGTGTGGTCGAAAACGGCCTTTTTCTTGATGTTGTTGATATTGTTATTGTGGGGAAGGGGAACTCGGTGGAGGTTATAAGGAAAAGTTCGTAGTTAATTGAAGTTTCTGGTTACTAGTTTAGTGTTTCGAGTAAAAAAACTAAAAAAATTCGTGCCATTTGTTTGATTTGTTGTTTTTCTTAGTCTTTTTAGGGTGTGATGGGATTCTAACTTCTAGCTTCTAACTCCTAACTCCTTTCTTATTTTGTGTTCTCCGTGTTTTTGTGTGATAATAAATTGGTGCTGTGGGGTTGGGTTTCTTGACTCCCGACTGATGACTTGCGACTCAGGACTCTTTTTGAACTTTGAGGTTCAAAAACCACCATTGACAAATTTCTTGATTATCGTATATTTAAAATCTTAATAAACTTTTATATCCCGTAATAACAAATAATTAAGGTATATAAAGAAAAGCAATTATAGGAGTTATGCATGTATAAGATATTGGAAAAAGAAAAAATTGGACCGAATTTGAATAAATTCGTAATAGAAGCGCCGCTTGTGCCCAGGAATTACCAGCCGGGGCAGTTCGTAATATTAAAAGTAGATGAGGTAGGCGAGCGAATTCCTATTACTATAGCGGAAGCGGATAAAGATAAAGGAACGATTACATTATTTGTTCAGGAAGTGGGAAAGACCACTTATAAGCTCGGAGAGCTTAAAGCAGGAGATTTCATCTCGGATGTGGTAGGACCACTCGGACATCCAGCCAAAGTGGATAAAATCGGTACTGTGGTGACGATAGGCGGAGGAGTAGGTACCGCTATTGTGTATCCTGAAACTAAGGCGTTTAAAGAAGCAGGGAATTATGTTATTTCCATAATTGGTTTCAGAAATAAGGAGCATGTTATTTTAGAAGAAGAAATGAGAGAAGCTTCGGATGAATTATATGTTTTAACAGATGATGGTTCTTACGGAAAGAAAGGGTTCACTACCGACGAATTACAGGAACTTGAGAGCGCTGGCAGAAAAATGGATCTTGTGATCGCTGTAGGTCCCGCGGTAATGATGAAGAAAGTTTCAGAAATGACAAAGGAGTATAATGTAAAAACTATTGTTTCTCTGAATTCTGCGATGATGGATGCAACAGGTATGTGTGGTGGCTGCAGAGTTGAAGTTAATGGAGAGACAAAATTCGCGTGTGTAGACGGACCGGAATTTGACGGGCATAAGGTAAACTTCGACTTGCTTATAAAACGCCTTTCCACTTACGAAAGACAAGAGAAAGAAGCGTTCGACAGTTATCAAAAATGTAAGTTAGAAGAGTAAATGAGCGGTAAGCAGCAAAAGGCTCCCCGTGAGCCTATGCCGAAACAGGAAGTTAAGGAAAGGGTAGAAAATTTTAATGAAGTTGCTCTGGGTTACACCGAAGAGCAGGCAAGAAAAGAAGCCCAGAGGTGTTTGCAATGTCCTAAACCCCTTTGTGTTCAAGGCTGTCCGGTCGATATAGATATTCCCGAATTTATCAGACTAATTGTTGAATCAAAATACATAGAAGCAGCAAAGAAGATAAAGGAAGACGATATTCTGCCCAGAATGACAGGTAGGGTATGCCCCCAAGAAGATCAATGTGAGGCTCAGTGTATTCTGGGTGTAAAAGGAAGCCCTGTGGCAATAGGGCGTCTTGAGCGTTTTGTTTCCGACTATGAAGCTGCCAATACTGAATTGGAAGCGCCGGCAATGGGGGAAAAGAAAAGTAAAAAAGTTGCAGTTGTGGGTTCCGGTCCTGCGGGTTTGACTGTTGCTGCTGATTGCGCGAGAATGGGATATGACGTTAAGGTTTTCGAAGCCCTGCATAAACCGGGAGGAGTTCTTGCTTATGGCATTCCGGAATTCAGACTGCCGAAAGAGATTGTAGGGCGGGAAGTCGAAACTCTTAAAAAAATGGGTGTCGAGCTAGAGTGTAACGTAATAGTAGGGAAAACAATTACGGTAGGACAGCTTTTTAAGGAAGGATATGAAGCAATATTTCTCGGAGTAGGCGCAGGTCTTCCGAGGTTCCTTGGGGTAAAAGGAGAAAATCTTTTAGGTATTTATTCTGCCAATGAGTTTTTGACAAGGATAAATTTAATGAAAGCGTACAAATTCCCTGAGTATGATACTCCGATAAGTGTCGGTAAAAAAGTCGCGGTTGTCGGTGGGGGTAACGTCGCGATGGATTCTGCCCGTAGTGCCTTGAGGCTCGGAGCGGAGGAAGTTCATATAGTTTACAGGCGCTCACGTAAGGAAATGCCGGCGAGAAATGAAGAAATCGAAAACGCGGAAGAAGAAGGAGTGATTTTTGATTTACTGGTTAATCCACTTGAGTTTATAGGAGATGAGAAGGGTTGGGTTAAATCGATCAAGATGATAAGAATGGAGCTTGGTGAGGAGGATGATTCAGGCAGAAGAAGACCTGTTCCCATTTCCGGAAGTGAATTTACCTACAATGTAGATACAGTAGTTGTTGCAATAGGTCAAAAAGCAAACCCGATACTTTTAGATGCTACCCCCGAAATCAAAAGAAATAAATGGGGGTATATTGATGCTGACCCTGAGAGTGGCAAAACCTCGATGAAAGGTGTATTCGCGGGCGGTGATATCGTAACCGGAGAAGCTACCGTGATAGCCGCAATGGGTGCGGGTAGAAAAGCTGCCAGAGCTATCGATGAATATTTAAAAACCGGTAAGTGGTGAAAAGCAACCGTCGATATCACAAGTTTTTTAAATAAATTTTCACAAAAAGTTACAACAAATAACTAAATTTTTGTCTTTAAATAACATTGAAAGGACTTGCGGTCGATTTTCCACCGAGGTTTTGTTCAGGCGTGCTACTCCGAAAAACCGCAGTCAGTTTCCCCTGCGGGTGTCGTTCAGGTATACCTTTCTAAAAAACCGAAATCGATTTCCCCAGCGAGGAAATCGTTTCTTGTCTCTCGACTTCGCTCCTTTTTACTAAGTAAAAAGACCATGCCCGCTCAGTCTGCGAGGCATTTTTTATGAAAGGTATACCTGAACTTTTAGTATTTTAATGAAAAAATCATTAAGCTCCTCAGTATAAAATCCTTGACTTATTGTCTGACAGCAATATTTATTATGATGGATAATTTTTATGAGAAAGACAATAAAAATTCTTCAAGTATCTGATTCATACTATCCTGACCCTGGCGGAGTCAGCGAAGTTCTTTATCATCTATCAAAAGCCCTTCGTAATCTGGGTAATGAAGTGCATATCTTAACTGGCGGGCATCCCGGGGCAAAAAAAGAGGAAGGGGTAGCAAGACTTGGAAAGAGAATCAGCCTTTACGCCAATAAGAGCGAGGTAAACTGGACTTTTTCTCCGGGGCTTTTTCCGAAAGTAAAAAGATTTATTAACGATAATTCATTCGATATTATTCACACGCATGGCCCTTTTGCTCCGAATATTTCCTTTTTAGCTCTTTTATATTCCAACGCCGTAAATGTGTCAACATTCCACACTGCCTTTTCGGGCTTTAATTACTATAAACTTTCAAAGTTTTTATTTACCGGTATATCGAGAAAAATAGACGGTTCAATATGTGTATCCAAATATGCGTTGAGAGAGATTTACCCTCATTTCCCGAAAGGCAATTATAAAATTATACCCAATGGAGTGGATACTTCGCGTTTTAGCCCTCGTGGAAAAAAGTTAAAAGAATTCAGAGATAGAAAGATTATACTATTTCTGGGAAGATTGGATCCCAGGAAAGGTTTATCGGTAATGTTAAAAGCTTTTCCATTAATAAAGAAAGAAGTTCCTGATGTGGTACTTTTGGTTGTGGGTAAAGGTGTTCCGCCGGAGGATATTCCAAAAGATTTCAAAAAAGATATAATTTTCAAAGGGATGATACCAAATGAAATGGTCCCGGTATATTATCGGAGTGCCGATCTCTATTGCTCTCCCGCTTTATATGGTGAAACTTTCGGAATTGTTCTTCTTGAAGCTATGGCTTGTGGTACACCGGTAATAGCTTCAAACATTGACGGATATAGAGAAGTAATACCGGATAAAAAAATGTTGTTCGAGAGAGGTAATCAGGAATCAC
Organism: uncultured bacterium; assembly: GCA_964534175.1. Lineage (GTDB taxonomy): Bacteria > Hydrothermota > UBA3072 > UBA3072 > UBA3072 > JAFGHJ01. The sequence continues at coordinate 41,394 of CAZHNS010000021.1, forward strand.
TTGCGGATAAAGCAATCTCAATTCTAAAAGACGCTTCAAAATCTAAAAAGGTTAGAAAAATCGGTATCGAGACCGCAGAGAAATATGATTGGAACGCCGTTGCAGAAAAAACCGAAAGTTTCTACAAGTTATTAATTAAAAAGGGGTAGTGGGGTTTAGTGTATTTAGTGAGTTTCGTGGAAAGTATAAAAAAAATCTTGTGGTAAATTTAGGCTTTTAATCCTCTACATAAGGATAAAATCTTATCCAGTCTATAAGGTATATACATTCTATATTTTCTTCGGGAGGACCATTAATCCAGTGTTCACTTGACCAAAAATTAAATTTGAGTTGATATTCTGAATCGATTACGATGGCATTCTCGCTATATGTGTAGGTTAGAAGAATCTCGTCATCAACAAACCACTCAACATATTCCGGGGTAATTTCGAAACCCCATACGTGAAAGTCCTCCGATGGGTTAAAGTCTAGCTCGATATCAGGATTGGTATTGAAACTATCAAAGCCGTCCGCGTGCACAGCAAAGTGAACCTCTCCCAAATCTCCGGCAAAAGTATAGGTTAAGAACTCGATATCTATTTCCTGTTTGGTGCCACTCCCGTCATCCCAATCGATAGTATACATCGAGTTCAGGACTCCCGGGACGGAAGAAGGTTTTAATCTTGCTTCCCAGCGGCCGTATAAAAACTCTTCACGAGTCTGAATCGCAGAACTCAAATAACCTTCTTCTGAATCATTTATAAAAATTAAGGTTAAATAACCATCTTCCGCATAGCATCTTTCTCGTCCAGTCTGACCGCCATGCTCAACCCAGGTCCCTATCTGCCATACCGATTCATCTATTTGCCCGTTATTGAAATCATCTTCAAATTGAACTTCCTCACCCGGATCGTTTAAATTGCAAGATATTATTGGCAAAAAACAAACGAGACAGATAATAAAAAATTTTTTATTCATCTACTTTCTCCAGTTTTTCCCTTTTATTTCTTTCGTTGCGTTCTTTTAAACTCAGGTTACAGCCGCAGTAATCCTGACGGGTAAGCCCAAGTTTTTTTGAAAGCTTAACACTTTCTTGGAATCCGTTATTTTTTTTGAAATTGAACCTCTCATAAATAACGCCAAATTCTTCCGCGGCGATTTCTCCAGCTTTGTTTAACATGTCGATTTTTTTATGAGGGCTTATACTCATTACGGTGGTAAAAGATTCAAAGCCTATAGAACTACAGAACTCAGCACTCCTCCGCAGGCGCAGCAGAAAACATTGAAAGCAGCGGTCTCCGCCTTCGGGAGTATCTTCATATCCTTTAATCGCATCTTCCCAAGCATTAGGGTTGTAATCATCAGCAGAAAATGGAACGCCGTAATTCTTTGCGACCCACTCAGCTTCTCTTAGTCTGCCCTCATATTCTCCAGGGGGATATATATTAGGATTGCAGAAAAAAGAGTGGAGCTCATATTTATCTTTGAGTTCGGAGAGTACCCATGCCTCATCGGAGGCACAGCATATATGAAGTAGAAGTTTTTTATCCATATATAAATTAAGTTAAGTTAAGCCTGATATTATGTCAAGTGCGACGAGAGGGTCGGGCCTTTTAACTATTTCTTATTTATGCGTTTTTGTGCCTAATAAATATTTTTTCAAGAAACCCCTTGACAAATTTTAAAAAATGGGTATACTGCTTTATGAAACAAAGTTCTTTGCAAACAGGAGGAAAAATGTTAAAGAAGTTTGCTTGTGGAATAATTTTTAAATATTATATTAATAGACGGCAAGGGGGAATAAAATGAGGAGAGTGGTAATAACCGGTATAGGAATAGTTTCTCCCATAGGTGTCGGAAAGAATGAGTTTTGGAAGTCCAGCGTCGAGGGTGTGTCCGGGATTAGCCGCATCAAAAAAATCGATACCTCTCAGTTAGAAACTAAAATTGCCGGAGAAGTCAAAAACTTCAATCCATCTTTGTATATCGAAAAATCTAAGTTGAGAATCCTGGATCGTTTTGCTCACTTGGGGGTATCGTCGGCAAAAATGGCGCTCGATGATTCCACGCTTGATATTGTTAAAATAAATCCGGAAAAGATTGGAGTTTGTGTTGGTTCCGGGCTTGGCGGTGTTCTTTTTCACGAAGAGCAAATGATAGCTATGAATGAATCCGGACTTAGAAAAGCTAATCCTCTGGGTGTTGTTATAG